>PLUF01000098.1 GCA_003164815.1 Candidatus Gagatemarchaeum stordalenia | reverse complement strand
CCGGCCTCCAGTGGAGCAGCTCGGCCGCCTTCCGGTTGCTCGCCTGTGTGTCCGGGAATTCGCCGGGGCCCTCCGCGACGTGGATCGGCGGGATCATCCTCCCCGGGCTTAGGATCTTGGTCAGTCTCTCTGCGAGCTCCGAGACCGAGGTCCTGGACCCGAAGCCGATGTTGAAGACCTCGCCTCCGAGCCCGTCGTTCTGGGCTGCCAGTATGTTCGCGGCTACGATATCGGTGACGTAGGTGAAATCGCGTGTATGGGATCCGTCTCCCTGTATGAGGGGCGGCCTTCCCTCTGTGAGGCTCTTCGTTAATTTGTGTATCACCTGGTCTGGACGGCCCCTTGGCCCGTAGACCGAGAAGTAGCGGAGCGATACCACGTCCGTCCCGTAGACCCTGTGGAAGGCCCTGCAGTACTGCTCCGCCGCGAGCTTCGAGACCCCGTAGGGCGAGGTCGGGTTGGTGGGATGGTCCTCGTCGATAGGGAGGTACTCCGGCCTGCCGAAAATCGAGGAGGATGAGGCGTTGACGATCCGGTCCACGCCGTGCTTCTTACCCAGCGAGAGAACGTTGAGGGTCCCGTTGACGTTGACGTTGTTGACCTGCACCGGATGCTTGACGCTGAAACCGATTCCCGCCTGGCCGGCCTGATGGAAGACGACGTCCACGTCTTTCATGGCCGAGTCCAGCCTATCGACGTCGAGGATGTCGCCGTTGACGAGCCTGAACCTCGGGTTGTTGACCGCGCCTGCAAGGTTCCTCTCCTTCCCCGGGTAGAACTCGTCGAAGCGGTCGTACACCGTGACCGACGCGCCCATCCCGAGCAGCCTCTCCGTCAGGTGGGATCCGATGAATCCGGCGCCACCGGTGACTAATACCACGGCTCCGTCGAGGTTCAGCTTCCCGCCTCCGCCTGCTCGTAGATCTTCTCGAGGTTTGCCGTCAGCACGGAGTAACGGTTCCCCTGGACCCTCTCCTTGCCCCGCCTTCCGAGTTCGGCCGCCAGAGCCGGGTCTTTCAGGACCTCGGCGATCTTCCCCGCGAGTGCTCTTGAATCCCCGTACTCGACCAGGAAGCCTTCCACTCCGTCCGTGATCTGGTATGGGATTCCTCCGACGTTCGTCGCCACCACCGGCTTAGCCTGCGACATGGCCTCGAATATGGCCTGGCTCGTGCCCTCGTAGGTCGTCGGCAGAACGAAGACCGTTGCTGAAGCGTAGGCCTGCATCTTCTCCTGAAAGTCGTAGATCGGTCCGAGGAAGCGGACGTCACGGGTGATCCCCAGCTTCGAGGCCTGTTTCCGCAGCGTCTCGGAGTATCCCGACTGGTCGGCCCCGACGAAGACGAAGGACGCGTCAGGGAACTCCTTGAGGATCGACGGGGCCGCCTCGAGCAGGTGCTGGGGGCCCTTGAGCGGGTTGAGCCGCCCTAGGAAGAGGATGATCGGCCAGCCGGTAATCTGGTGCTTCGTCATGAATGACTTCCCGTCGAAGACCCCGAGCGATTCGTCGCGGACGCCCGAAGGCGTGACGACCATCCGGTCCGCGTCGCCGCCCAGCTTGAGGAGAGGGGGGATGAGGTTAGGGGCCCGGACTAGAACCTTGTCGGCGGAGGGTAACGTCCTCTTCCCGAGATAGCCCTCCATCAGCTTCATCGGGAACTGCTTGTACCAGATACGGGGAATCATGGAGTGAACGTCGAAGACGGTGAGCGCCGTTGCACTATCGGTCTTCTCCGCTGCCCTGAGAGCGACCCGGCTGTGCGGCTGGGCGTAGTCGTAGGTGTGGATTACGTCGAACGATCCGGCCGTCAGAGCCTCTCCGAGGCCCTTCCAGACCTTCATGCGATAGGACCAGTCTATCCTCATTGGTAGCCTGTGCACGTTTATCCCGTCTATGACCTCGCTCGCCTTGGCCTCAGTCCCGTTGCACTTAGCCGCAGTGAAGACGTGCACGTCGTGCCCCTTCAGCGCGAGCTCCCTCGAGACGTTGTAGACGTACCACTCCGCTCCTCCGACCATGAAGGGCGTGAAGAACACGTTCACTTGGGCGATCTTCAAATTCTCTTCCTCGGGTCAGACACCATCTGGGCCATCTCAGTTGCTTTCCGGGGGTACCATCGATCTGGACGCCATAATCGAGTCAAAGTGGTCGGCGATCTCCCCCATCGTGCACAGAGCGAGGACGCCCCGTCGGTTCATCTCGCGCAGATGACTGAAGACAGGGTCCAGGGTCTTGAGCATGGGATTCGGGTCTCCTTCCATGACGATGCTCCACGGATGGGTCCAGAGATGGAAGACCGCCGAGGTCCGGGAACACAGGTCGACGTACTTCATGATGAGGGACTCGGCCCCAAAGGACTTCTGGTCGACGTAGTAGACGGGCCTCTCGTTCCAGAGCCCGTTGCTGTGGTCGGGCGGTCCGATAACCCTCTCCTTCCCTCGGTAAGTCTTGAAGCCCAGCTTGCAGAGGACCTCGAAGTGGTTCTCCCTGTTCCAGGGGAACACGAACGTCCTCGGCGCGGACCGCATGTCCAGCGCGTCCAGGCACTTCGTGATGTCTTCTTCGAACTCGGTGGGACCACTCTTGAGCGCGTCCATATGGGAATAGGTGTGGATTCCTATCTCCTGGCTGACCGGAGAATCGAGTATCCGGTGGTAGCTATCCATGTCTTCGACCGCCGTCTTCCCGCATATCGCCCACGTAAGCGGGACTTCGTAACGCTGCGAGAGCTCGAGAAGTTTCTCCGTTCCGGCGCGATTGGGTCCATATCTGTGGCTCTCGGTCACGTCGAAATCGACCGAGATGCACGCGGCGGCCTTTGCACCACCAGGATAGCGGGTCCCGCGAGGAGACGCGTCGTAGGCGATCCTGATCTCCCTGAGCATTCTCCGAGTGACAAAGCCTGCGCCCACTGAGGCGGATAGTCGGGCGCCGTCAAGGACGACGTTCTTCATCCTCCGCTTGAGATTGGGGCCCAGTTCAGGTCACTGACCTTGTCCGAGACCCATGAAGTTCAGAACCACAACCATGAATCTAGCCTTCACTAGCCTTAAATTGGAAAAAGCTCGCAATCGCATTCGGGTGTGTGGGGGCTAAGGAAACTGCCCTCGTGACCGTTGAGGTCTGGGGGCATTTCCGCACACCCTTCTCTCGGCTCACTCCTCAAGAGAAAAGCCTTTCCTTGAACAGTTTGTAGTCCTGCAGCACCTTCAGGCCTTCGCTCGTCGCCTGATAGTACTTCCCACCGAGCGTCACCTCCATGCTGATTAGTCCGCTCCGCTCGAGGTCGTCGACGATCGTCTTGAGCTCGGTGTAGGAGATGTTGGCGGCCTTCATGATGTGAGTGGTCCTCAGCGGCCTGAGGGAGGTGGACTGGATGATGTCTATCCGAATCTCCATCTTCGACCTCCTCTTGAGGGTCGCCTCCTCGCGGGGCGTCTCGTACAATCCCCTGATCTCGTCGATTATGAGTCGTACGGGGTTGTCCATGTTCTTGACGATGAGCGAAGCCTTGTCGCTGAACAGCTTCTTCTCGCCCTCGTCGAGATATGTGTCTACGTACTTCGCTATCTGGTTCGGTTCTGTCGAATGAGGTATGTAGCGGTGGAGTTCGATCACGGGCTTTGAAGGCTCCCAATAGATCGCGCTCACGGCCGGTGTCCCGAGGGTGAAGGCCTCCATCAGCATCGTCTCCGCGGCCCCGAGAGCGACGTCGGCGTGCGCCACCGGGCTGTCGTTCATCGACGAGTGAAGCACGTGGACCCCTTTCACCCCCGCGTAGTGCCTGCGCTGTTCCTCCGTCCTCGGGAGAACCGCAACCGTCGCTGCGCCCTTCTTGACGATGAGGTCCACCGACTTTTCGAGGATGGGCTGTCGCTCCGGGAAGAAGCTCGCGAACTCGGGCTCGGGCCTGACGAACACGACGGGGGAGTCGATCCCCATCTTCTTGAACGGGTTCTCACTCTCCACCGCGGCGCCCTTTAGGTACCCCGTATGGAAGCCGTTGAACCAGACCACCTTGTCGAGGTCGGTCACTCCTTGCTGATAGAGCTCCTGGAAGGTGTAGAAGCGGGGGATGAAGATCTTGGTTGCGAGCGGGAAGACCATCTGGTTCACGTGCTTCTCCCTCTCGTCATAGAAGATGGTCCAGGATGGGATGTTCATCCCGAAGGCGACGCGGACGGCCTCGGGCCATCTTTCCGTCAGGAGGAGGTCGGGTTTCTCCTTCTCGACCAGCGGAATCATCTGCTGGATAGTCTCAGCATAGGCCTCGAGCTTGTTCTCAAGTCGCTTTCCGCCGTGCTTCCCCGCGCTCACGTAGTCGATGCCTTTCGACTTGAGGATAGACTGGATGCCGTCGTGGTCTCTTGCGGTCACGAGGAACTGATACTCTCCCTCCAACTCCTTGATCAGGGGCGCGAAGAAGTTGGCCTGGAAGGGGGTGCTCATGGCCACCCAAATCTTCTTTACCTGTCTCGGACCTAAAGTCTTGTCCTGCATAATCTCTACCTCAAGAATAGTGTGATCGTTACGGCCAATGCCGAGTAGAAGGCCTGCATGCCCAGCACTGAGAGGACGAGGCCTCGTTCGGTCAATGGTCCTACCCTCATGAACGCGTGGACCAGGGCGGGATAGGCAGGCGCACTAAGGTGCCCGTCCTCGCCGACGGTCGTGTCCCCGAAGACTCGCCTCCCCCCGAAGGGCCTCTTGGCGACCATCTTCAGAGTGAAATCTATCGCCGCCGGAATGCTCACTACTATTGCGGCGAACTCAAGACCAGCCAGGACGGCAATCGTGGCAATTCCGGCCCCTGCCATAAGAGTCCCGGTGTCTCCCGGGAAGATCTTGGCGGGGTACCAGTTGAGCACCAGGAAGCCCAGATAGCCACACACGAGAATGACGCCGATGATCGTCGCCGGGTAGCTGCTCCTGAGCGCGGCAAGTAAGGTCAGGGCTGCGAGGGCGATGACCGCCGAGCCGGCCTCAAGCCCGTTGAAACCAGCCAGCATGTTGGTGAAGTTGGCGGAGATCGCCACCGCGAGCGGCACGACCGCGAGCGGGAAGACGTACCCCACCGGCAGCGCGCCTATCAAGGGCATCTCAATGCTGCTCGGTCCCCACAGGACAGCGATGAGCGGAATCGCAGCCGCACCGATGAGGAACGGCTTGTACCTTTGCCTCATGTTGGTCAAGTCGTCGGCCATCCCTACCACGCCGGCGCCCGCTATGGTCGCGACTCCTGCTACAAGAGGCGATATTGGGGAGCCGGTCGCGAGCATGATGACGACGGAACAGGTCAGGAACGCGAAGAGAACCGAGAGGCCACCCATCTCCGCTGTCACTGGCTTGCCCGGCTTGTGGATGTCATTTCCGGTTATCCCCATCTTGACGAATTTCGTCGAAAGGTACCTTGCGGACACGTAGGAGAGCACCACAGCCAGCAGCCCGACCCCCGCGACGGCTGGTAGATTCACTGAGTGTCCCTCCGGAAGAGCCCCCGCACGAGTCTCCAGAAGAGCTGCGTGCTGAGACCGAACGCCACGACCCACACTAGGATGGACCCCAGCGACCGGATGATCGGATCCAGATCGCCTGCAAGGAACCAGACCCCGAGCGCGACGGCGTTTGGGATGACAAATGTGACGAGGCTCGCGAGAACCACGTAAGCTTGTTTCATCAAAGGCGGCCTATCCCTTTTGTTCCGAGTCCTTGACGAGCGCCTCGTCGTTGACCCTCTCGAAGTCCGTCATGGAACCCACGTCGGCCCAATAGGCTTCTTCGAAGAATGAGTTCATGCGTTCTCCCTTCGACAGGAGAAGAGGAAATATCTCTGTCTCGAGGCTACAGGTCCGTCCTACGGGGATGCTCTCCAGGATTCGCGGCTGGAGAACGTAGATTCCTGCGTTCGCCATGAAACTGAGCGTGGGCTTCTCGTCGAACTTCTTGATGGTATCCCCGTCGACTGTGATGTAGCCGTAGGGAACTTTTACGTCGTACTTCTTGAGGGCAATCGTTCCGAGCCCTCCCAGTCTGCTGTGTGTATCGAGAAGGTTTCGAATGTTCAGAGAAGTTACTATGTCCCCGTTCATGGCTATGAAGGTCCCGTCGATGAACCTCTCGGCCGTCTTCAACTGGCCGGCAGTCCCGAGGGGTGAGTCAGCCTCTGCGTACTCTATCTTGACGCCGAGTTCGGTGCCGTCTCCGAACGCATCGATTATCTGCTTCTTCAGATAAGCGACGCAGACGATGAACTCCGTAACCCCATAGGAGCTCAAATAGGTAATCGTCCTTTCGAGGAGCGGCTTGCCTGCTATCGGCAGCATGACCTTTGGAATGACGTACGTCAGCGGCCGAAGCCTTGTGCCGGCTCCGCCTGCCAGTATGACTGCTTTCAGCCTGCGATGACCTCTCTTTCCTTTCTCTTAGCTCGCCTTCAAGACTGGAAGACGTTGCCTAGGAAGGCTATGTACTGCTTGTCCGATCTCCAACTCCTCGCCGTCTGGTTACCCCAGCTAACGGCAGCTTCGGAGAATATTCGCGCAATCTTGCTGCCGCGAAGCAGGCCGCGGTTGAAGGACCGGCCGGCGTCCCTGAGCTTCTTGAGGACGGAGACCACGGCTCTCAGGAGTTCGATGCTTCTGAACTTGACCTTGAGGCTTAGGGACAGGTTAATGATGGAGCGCTCCTGGAGATTCAGTCTGAACCAGGACCCCCTCCTTTTTGAGAGTGCAATCTGTCGCCTTAGCAAGAGACGGATGAAATCGCTGGCGTCATTATTTGCCAGATTTTTTTCGTTAGAGTCTAGTGAATTCCGTCGGGTCAAGGGGCTACCCACGGAACAACGTAAGTTATCAAGGTTAATATTATTTGCTTGTGCGACTCTGTTGTCCGCACTTTTTTCAGTAAACGCATGAGAAATCGTCACCCAAAAATTGAATATGCTATGATTCTGGAGGGGTCTTCGGTGAAAGGCCCCACTTCACTTTCGAGAATTGGGCTGTGTCGAGATACGCTGCCTCTTGTGCGACGCGGCCTCAGAGACCGGGAACAGGGCGAGAGGCAGGCCCCGAGGATTCTTTGCGGTGATGATTTCTCGCAGGTACGCGCCACGGCAATTTGAGCCACAAAGCACTAGTGTCGAACGGCAAGCGTATTCTCGCCGTTCGGCTATGGCTCGCGAACCCTTGGATCTTCTGTTGCGATTGTCGGATTCACAGCGTCCCCAGCTCGGGTGTCGCGTGTCGCCCCCGGACCACCAACACGATGGAGGCCGAACCGCTTATGCGACACGGAATCAGGGGAGAGAGGTGTGAACCCGTCGAAAAGGACCACGTTGGTCCTCACCGTCGCGACGGTCGTGGCCTTCGTCGCGGTGGCCGCGGTCCTCGGGCTCGGCGTCATCCTAGGCGGTGGAGTCGTTAGGACGGGGGGAACCACCAGCAGCGTCGCCTTTCCGGCCGGGTGCGTCAGGCCGGCAGGCGGCTTTCTGATAATCCAGAGCAACGACGGCTACAACGACAGCATAAGCCAGGGAGCGGGGCTGTCGAAACCGTGGCCCGTACTGACCGCGAACGAGGGTCAGACTGTCAATATCGTGGTGTGCAACGTCGACGTCCAGGCTCATGGCTTCCAGATCTCCAACTACGTCGACAGCAGCATCAACGTCGTCGAGCCGGGACAGGTCTACAAGGTCTCGTTTGTCGCGAGCCAGTCCGGGTCTTTCCTGATCTACTGCGCCATACCCTGCTCGATCCACTTCTTCATGCAGTTCGGACAGCTCAAGGTATCGGCCTAGTACGGGATGGTCCGGTATGGTGACGGCCGCTGATACCGGAACCGTCCGACAAGGACTTATGCCAGTTCTTGCTCTCGAGCCGATCATGAAGGCCACGGCCGAGCCCCAGACGCGCAGGAGCCTTGCAGTCCCCGTCCACGGACTCTCGGTCGTGGCTCTGGCAGTCGTGTCCTCCTACTTCGCCTACGTGTGGGGGTCTGCGATCGTGAATCCGGTGGAGATACTCGCGCCACTGCTATTCTGGTACGGCGTAGCATTTCTGCTCCTGGCCTACCCGCTCCGCGCGGCCGCGAGAGAGTTCACGCGGTACATCCGCACGGCCTCTGGCGCCGCGGTCTTCGCAGTCTATCTGATCATCCACATCCTCCTCTATGGGCTTCTGCTCGAGGGAATACTGACCTCGTTCCTGGGGAAGGATCTCGTCTCGACGGCGGCCGGGGCCACCCTCACCACCACCGTCTTCACCCCGCCCTCGGTGGTCAACGCCGTCCTCGCGCTCTGGTACAACCCGTGGATCGCGATCACGATCCCGCCCATCTTCAGCACGACGCTCAGCCTCTACAGCCTGGTGATCGCCGTGATAATCGACGTCCTGATAGTCGCGAACATAGGGAAGACCAGAGAGCTCGGCAAGGCCTGCTCGACCGGCGCCAGGTCTAGGTCGATGGTCCTGTTTCCGGCTCTCGGGATCGCATTCGGTGCCTCCTGCTGCCTAAGCGTCCCCCTTCTGTTCACCGTGGTCGTCCCTTCGGCGGCTGCCCTCGCGTCCCTGCTCTGGGTCTACGACGTGACCTACTTCCTCTTCCCGCCGTTCGCAGTTGCCCTCCTCTACCTGAACCTCTACTCCGTCGGCAAGATAACCGCGAACATGGAGATGTCCAACGAGGGAAAGGGGCCGGCGATTCCGAGCGTCGTCAGCTGAGATGGGACCTAGCTCGCATTGGCCAGGGAGTCGATGACCTGAGGGAGGGGGTGAAGATCGGGCGGTCCTACAACGACCGGGCCTAGGACGAAGCTCCTTCCAAGTCCGGCACCTGTGAGGACCGCGTCAAAGTAGACTACCGTCTCTGCCGCGAGGGAGAGGGCCAAGAGGAGGGTGTCGCCCGAGACGAGCCACAACAAGTAGCCCGCCATCATGACTGCGTTCGCGGCGATGAAGAGTCCGAGGTAGTTCAGGAGGGCATGGTCCCGCTCCTTCTTCCTCCTGAGATAATCGATGGCGAAAACCATGACACAGGTCATGACAGCAGCCTCGAGGTAGAGGGCGTACGTCTGCCAGAGCTGAGAGGCCAGTGCGGTGGGCGTCAAGAACATGATGACCGTCTGAAGGCCCAGCAGGGCCAGGAGGTCTCGGCGTATCGACTTGCGGAACGCCAGGAGGGTCAGGGTCATCTCTCCAACCATCGTGAAGACGAACCAGTAGGTGATGAGGCTGTAGCTGACCTCGCGCATGACAGCGGCGGCCGTGTAGCCCTCCGAGAGCGAGATGAGCCCCGATGCGAGGTCGAAGGTCCAGCCCATCAGGATTTCACTGAGTAGGAGAAGGAGGATGTATGCCGCCCTGAGCCTCGTGACGTGGCGCAGCAGGTTCGAGAAGGGGAGCGGCCCCTTCCTTTCAGGGTCCCCCTCCATCCAGTACTGCGCGAAGAGCAGGACGCCCCCTGGCATCATCCCGACGCTCATGAAGACCGCGATCTCCCAGATAGCCACGTCGCCTATGGTGAAGTTCAGCGTGGCCAGGTAGAGGTAGGCAGGGCCCACGAGCATGGCAACCATCATGGCGAGCAGCAGGAGCAGAATGAGGTTGTCGATCCCGGTCCGCGCCCTAGCGCACCTCGTGATGAGCCAGCTGATGAAGGCCACCATCAGGAACGCGACGGGCACGAGGTAGTAGATCAGGTAGGACAAGTGGGCTCTCCGCTCCCGTCAGTCGTTCCGACCGCGGCTCATAGCTTTACCCTCGGAGCGACCCATCACTCGGTCTTGGCCAGAGCGCCGAAGTCGATCGGGCTCTCAAGTGGCTCCGTCCTAACGGGCTTCGCGAGGGGCGGCAGCGGCCGGTTCAGTTTCGTCCTCACCCAGTTCCTCGCATCGAAGAAGAATACATTCTCGTAGGGGCAGGCGGAGACGCAGTCGCCGACCCCTATGCACTTGAAGCTCCTGAACTCCCCCTTGTCTATGAAGGCGCCAGGCATGTCGGTCAGTCCGACCGGACAGACCTTGGCGCAGTCCTTGGTCTTGCAGCTTATGCACGCGTTGCTGTCCTTGACCTTGAGCCTGAAGATCCCGAACCTCGAGACGATCTGGTTGAAGGAGCCCCAGCCGCAGACCCCAGTCGTCACGCAGCCGTAGGTCCCGATGAACGGGATCATGATCCATACGAGGTACCAGAGGAAGGAGAAGTAGAAGGCGAAGAAGAAGTAGCTGACGTCGGTTCCGAATAGCGAGAAGCTGATCGTCCCGACCGAGTTGAGGTACGACAGCACCGCACTCCCGAGTAGCGAGATCCAGACCAAAGAGATCACGGCCCTGTAGGCGTTAGTGACTCGACTGGTGAGGAGATGACGGCCGACCTTGGATGTCCTGTTGAACGAGCTCATCGCGTCGTAGGCCGTACCCTGGTACATTAGGGCGGCCGTGCAGAATAGCGAGCAGACCTGCCTCGAGCCGAAGAAGAAAGAGAGACCGCCGGAAATCAGGTAGGTCGCGAGGATGACGAGTATGACGGACGGAGCCACGGCGCCCGCAGTCCCGAGCCCCATGCTCCACCCGACCCACGGGACGCTCGACATGCCAGACATCCCAAGGACGTACGTCGGCACGTAAAGGCTGTAGAGGGCGTAGGCCACCACCACGAGGAGGAGCCTGACCTTCGTCTCCATCTCCCTGGCGTACTTGATCTTGAAGATGACGAGGGTCCCCATCTCTATCCCCATCATCAGGAGGAACCAGAACGATGCGGTGATGCTGGCAACTGCGATGATGAAGTCGTAGAATGCCGCCCCAACCACCGTCAGCGCCGGGCCCGTCAGTGAAGCGAAGGGCAGCATGGCGAAGTAGCTGTTGCCCAGCGCCAGATCATCGAGGACGCCCCCCATGAAATACTCTGCCACGAAGACTCCCCCGAGGAGCGCGAGCACCCAGAACGGCCTCGACTGCCAAGTGACCAGGGGAGGGGCGACGAGCTTCTTCTCGTCGAGGACGATGCCGAAGTAGATTGTCATCTCGGCGACTATCGAGAGTACGAAGAGCAGGACGTCGCCGTAGAGCATCCAGACGAAGAGGCCGGCCATCATCAGGCCGTAGGCGCCCAGAAGGCGGATGAGGTACTTCGACGCGCCGTCGGTAAGGGCGCGGTTCTTGAAGATGTACTCGAAGATGAAGATTATTGCGACGATCATGACGGCGCTGTTGCCCGCGACGGTGAAGTTCGACCACGTGGTGTTGGCGATGGCTGTGGGCGAAAGGACCATTATCGCGGTCTGGATGGCAACGAGCCATCGGAAGCTGCTCGGGAAGTTCCTACCCACGAGGTAGAGAGTGACCGCCATCTCTGAGGCCATCGTGAAGATGAACCAGTACGTGCTCATCGAGTCGACGAGTGCGGAGAAGACGCCCTGGCCGGAGACCGAGGCCGCCCCTGAGATTATGGCGAAGGTCCAGCCCATGAAGACCTCGGATAGTATCGCGAGGACGATCACCGTTGCAATGACGATCGATCTCCCGGAGACCGTGCTGCCCTTGCGTGTCTCGTCCAGCTGCCTGTCGCCCCTGATCAGGACGGTGAGAATGGGGATGAGCCCCAGGCTCATCGAGATCATGTTCAGGGCCACCAGTTCGAAGATCGTCACGAATGTGGGGACGTAGAGATAGACCACGGCGCTGACGAACATCGACGCCATCATCACGAAGAGGAAGAGGACCACGCCAGCGTCCGTCAGGGTCTTCATGGTCGAGCCCTTCTTCAGCAGCCATGCGGTGAACACCGCCATGGCGCCGGCTATCAACCATAAGACGGGCAGGTCCATAATCATCTCACCGTATTGGCCCGTGCGGCCCCTGAACGATATTAACGCCTTTTGGCTCAAACTTCGGCTCTACCCGTCTGCGGTCTCTCGTTCGCGGAGTTCTCAGCAGTAACGATGCCCCAGTCCAGGTCGGGC
>PLUF01000022.1 GCA_003164815.1 Candidatus Gagatemarchaeum stordalenia | reverse complement strand
CCGGCCTCCAGTGGAGCAGCTCGGCTGCCTTCCGGTTGCTCGCCTGTGTGTCCGGGAACTCGCCTGGGCCCTCTTCGACGTGGGTCGGCGGAATCATCCTCCCCGGGCTTAGAATCTTGGTAAGCATCTCTGCGAGCTCCGAGACAGAGGTCCTGGACCCGAAACCGATGTTGAAGACCTCGCCTCCGAGCCCGTCGTTCTCGGCTGCAAGTATGTTCGCGGTCACGATGTCCGTGACGTAGGTGAAATCGCGCGTGTGGGAATTGTGTACAACAACAGGAGTGCAGTAGGTATGATCCACCGTCTCGAGGTTGTAAACCTTACCTTTGAACTCGGATTCACTTGTCGATATGACTGGTGTGTAGATGAAATCGGGGTCGAGCCAGTGTCTCGTTCTTACCTCATTCCCGTATGCCACATATCCCAGGCCTCCATGCCAGCCATCTCCACCTGAGCGTTTGTCATCCCAGTACACGTTCCCATACTTTCCGATTTTTGTGAGGAGAACCTGAAGCTGTCTTAACAGTGTTTGAGATGAAGACTCCACTCTAACACCGTACCGGATACTACCACCATCACCATCTTCTATTCCCTGGATAATTGCCCTGGTCTCGGCTTCAGGCAGCTCAAAACACAGCTTTGGAATTCTCTTTGTTCGGGCGCCCGTCCCCGCGTTAGCGTCTAGCCACCTTGCGAACCATGTGAAATTGAAACTAATTTCGTAGGCTCCCCCGCGCTCCCGGACATATGATGGAAAACCGTACTTGTCGAGGAGCACTTTCAACCTTGCAAGCACGTGGTCGTCCTCCCCGATGTTGAGCGAAAAGAAGATTTTCTTCTTGTCTTTCTCACGGTTCTTCGATGTCCAACCATCGGCTGTGTAGAGGCCGATAATGTAGGCCCAATCTTCGTTGATTGAGAGCTTCGTCTGCTTCGCATGCGCCCCTGTTCTTGCGACGATAAAATCGGAGAAGTCTATCACTTGCGGCGCTCCGCCCTTCAATCGTGGAACCACAACTAGGTCGCCGACATGAATATCCTTAGCCGCGACCCATTCGGAGTGAGTGCGGATTGGATGAACAACGCCTCTGTCTAGCTTCGATGCGGCGCGTCTACGCTTCCGTGATTTAGAATACTTGCTGTGATATAGAAGGCAAAAACAGCTAGGTCTACACATGTGCTTGATTGGGAAAGTGCACTCGGTCGATAGGTGCAGAACCAGTATCGGATGATTCTCAGTGATTCTGAACGGTAGAGCACCAGAGGCTCTTATTGTATACATCTTGCCTTGGTAGTCGCGTTCGAAGGTTCTGACGACTTCTGAAAATCCAGAGGCTGCGAGGACCCTATCTCCGGGTTTGAAATCTTGAATCGACTTCGGCCCTGGATTGCCAAATATCTTCTCTCCAGCGGGGAAACATCCGTCTCCCTGTATGACGGGCGGCCTTCCCTCTGTGAGGCTCTTCGTGAATTTGTGTATCACCTGGTCCGGACGGCCCCTGGGCCCGTAGACCGAGAAGTAGCGGAGCGATACCACGTCCGTCCCGTAGACTCTGTGGAAGGCCCTGCAGTACTGCTCCGCCGCGAGCTTCGAGACCCCGTAGGGCGAGGTCGGGTTGGTGGGATGGTCCTCGTCGATAGGGAGGTACTCCGGCCTGCCGAAAATCGAGGAGGACGAGGCGTTGACGATTCGCTCTACGCCGTACTTCTTCCCCAGCGAGAGAACGTTGAGGGTCCCGTTGACGTTGACGCTGTTGACCTGCACCGGATGCTTGACGCTGAAACCGATTCCCGCCTGGCCGGCCTGATGGAAGACGACGTCCACGTCTTTCATGGCCGAGTCCAGCCTATCGACGTCGAGGATGTCGCCGTTGACGAGCCTGAACCTCGGGTTGTTGACCGCGCCTGCAAGGTTCCTCTCCTTCCCCGGGTAGAACTCGTCGAAGCGGTCGTACACCGTGACCGACGCGCCCATCCCGAGCAGCCTCTCCGTCAGGTGGGATCCGATGAATCCGGCGCCACCGGTGACTAGCACCTTGGCTCCGTCGAGGTTCAGCTTCCCGCCTCCGCCTGCTCGTAGATCTTCTCGAGGTTTGCCGTCAGCACGGAATAACGGTTCCCCTGGACCCTCTCCTTGCCCCGCCTTCCGAGTTCGGCCGCCAGAGCCGGGTCTTTCAGGACCTCGGCGATCTTCCCCGCGAGTGCTCTTGAATCCCCGTACTCGACCAAGAAGCCCTCCACTCCGTCCGTGATCTGGTATGGGATTCCTCCGACGTTCGTCGCCACCACCGGCTTGGCCTGCGACATGGCCTCGAATATGGCCTGGCTCGTGCCCTCGTAGGTCGTCGGCAGAACGAAGACCGTGGCCGAGGCGTAGGCCTGCATCTTCTCCTGAAAGTCGTAGATCGGTCCGAGGAAGCGGACGGCAGAGGTGATCTCCAGCTTCGAGGCCTGTGTCCGCAGCGTCTCTGAGTATCCCGACTGGTCGGCCCCGACGAAGACGAAGGACGCGTCAGGGAACTCCTTGAGGATCGTTGGGGCCGCCTCGAGCAGGTGCTGGGGGCCCTTGAGCGGGTTGAGCCGTCCTAGGAAGAGGATGACCGGCCAGCCGGTAATCCGGTACTTCGTCATGAAGGACTTCTCGTCGAAGACCCCGAGCGATTCGTCGCGGACGCCCGAAGGCGTGACGACCATCCGGTCCGCGTCGCCGCCCAGCTTGAGGAGAGGGGGGATGAGGTTGGGGGCCCGGACTAGGACCTTGTCGGCGGAGGGTAGCGTCCTCTTCCCGAGATAGCCCTCCATCAGCTTCATCGGGAACTGCTTGTACCAGGTACGGGGGATCATGGAGTGAACGTCGAAGACGGTGAGCGCCGTTGCACTATCGGTCTTCTTCGCTGCCCTGAGAGCGACCCGGCTGTGCGGTTGGGCGTAGTCGTAGGTGTGGATGACGTCGAATGACCCTGCCGCCAGCGCCTCTCCGAGGCCCTTCCAGACCTTCATGCGATAGGACCAGTCTATCCTCATCTGGAACCTGTGCACGTTTATCCCGTCTACGACTTCGCTCGCCTTGGCCTCGGTCCCGTTGCACCTGGCGGCCGTGAACACGTGTACGTCGTGCCCCTTCCGCGTGAGCTCCCTCGAGACGTTGTAGACGTACCACTCGGCGCCTCCCACCATGAACGGGTTGAAGAAGACGTTCACCTGCGCAATCTTCAATCTTCCAGCCTCGCGTCGAACGCCATCAGGATCGTCTCAGCTGCTCTGTGCCGCGCCCCGCATCGCTGCGGATGCTCCGACCGAGTCGAAGTGGTCGGCGATCTCGCCCATTGTACAGACGGCCAGGTCGCCTCGCTGTCTCATATCGCGAAGATGACTGAAGACGGGGTCCAGGGTCTTGAACATGGGATTTGGGTCCTCCCTGATGACGATGCTCCACGGGTGAGTCCAGAGGTGGAAGACCGCCGAGGTCCGCGCGCAGAGGTCGGCGTACTTCATCATCAGAGACTCCGCCCCATATGACTTTTGGTCGACGTAGAAGACTGGCCTCTCGTTCCAGAGCCCCATGCTGTGGTCCGGGGGCCCGATCACCCTCTCCTTCCCCCTATACGTCTTGAAGCCCATCCTGCGGAGGACCTCGAAGTGGTTCTCCCTGTTCCAGGGAAAGATGAACGTCCTGGGGGCGGACCTGAGATTCAGCGCGTCGAGGCACCTCCCGATGTCCTCCTCGAACTCCGCCGCGCTGCACTTTAGCGCGTCGATGTGGGAGTAGGTGTGGATCCCTATCTCCTGCTTGGTCGGCGAGTTCAGTATTCGGTTGTAGCTCTCCGCCTCTTCCACCGCCGTCTTGCCGCATATCGCCCACGTCAGCGGGATCTCGTACCGCTCTGAGAGCTCCAGGAGCTTCTCCGTCCCTGCTCGGCTGGGTCCGTACCTCTCGTTCCTAGTTACGTCGAAATCGATCGAGATGCAGGCGGCGCCCCTTGCGTTACCAGGGTAGCGAATCCCGGCGGGAGAGGCATCGTAGGAAATCTGAATCTTCTTGAGCAGCCTGCGCGTGACGAAGTCTGCACCTATCGAGTCTGAGAGTCTCGCGCCGTCCACTGCGACGCTCTTCATCGTCCTCTTGAGATTGAGTCCCAATTCAGCTCACTGACCCGGTTCGAGACCTATGAAGTGCAGACCCACAACCATGAATCTAGCCTTCACTAGCCTTAAATTGGAAAAAGCTCGCAATCGCATTCGGGTGTGGGGGCTAAGGAAACTGCCCTCGTGACCGTTGAGGTCTGGGGGCATTTCCGCACACTCTTCTCTCGGCTTATTCCTCAAGAGAAAAGCCTTTCCTTGAACAGTTTGTAGTCCTGCAGCACCTTCAGGCCTTCGCTCGTCGCCTGATAGTACTTCCCACCGAGCGTCACCTCCATGCTGATTAGTCCGCTCCGCTCGAGGTCGTCGACGATCGTCTT
>PLUF01000001.1 GCA_003164815.1 Candidatus Gagatemarchaeum stordalenia | reverse complement strand
GGGCACAATCCCATCAACTGGAAGGGGCCTGAGGCCGGATACATGACCCTGATCGACAAGGTCGATTAGGAGACTATCGGCTGAAGCCGCGTAGGATTCTTCCCGTCACAATGATGAAGTCGAAGAAAATGCGGCTGATGCGCGCACGAGCCTTCAGACTGGATGCAAACCTGAATAGCGAATGCATCTATCTCCCGAATGGTCTGCAAGGAGCGCTCCAGCGAACGGCTCCCCAAAGGAGACCCTTCCAGCCAACAGCATGCACCAGTTACGCGTCATGGCAGATTCCGGGCTCTTTGACGCATTCCTTCAGGTTGAGTCTCAGGGGGACCGTGGGCTCGGAAACCGCTAATCGCCGGTACGCCGGAGAATCCTCTCTATTCGATCTGCGGACCTCTCCCATGTAAACTCCGATAAGACCCTTGCTCGGGCCCGCATGCCAAGCCTCAGTCCGAGGTCTGAATCTGACAGTATTCGTTTCAACGCGGAGGCCAGCTCCTGTGCGTCGCCCTCTTCCACCAGGATGCCGGTCTCACCATCGAGAATCGCCTCGGGTACTCCCCCGGAACGCGTGCCCACCGATGGCTTTCCCGCGAGGCCGGCCTCAAGGAATACCGTACCAAAACCTTCGACGTCGTCCTTCATCGTGCGGGGGGGCATGACAAAGACGTCGCACCCCAGATATCGCGAGTACAGCGCTTCACCCCTGAGACTGCCTGAGAAGCTTACCTTCTCTCCGAGCCCGAGTTCGACGACCATCCTTTCGAGGTTTATTCTCTCAGGACCGTCTCCCACAATCTCAAGCCGCGCCGCTGGAAGGTCGCCCGACAAGATGTTGAATGCATTTATCAGGTCGTCGACCCCCTTTCTCTTGACGAGCCTGCCCACGAACAGAATCCTGCTGCTGTGCGAGGCTTTCTCGCCTGCCGCGCGTTGCAGTTCCGGATTGATGCTTGGATAGAGGAGCGCGATCTTCCTTTGGAAGTATCGGGGCAAGAGAGAGGCGGTGAATCGGGAGTTCGTCGCTATCCGGTTCGTCAGAAGCTGGGAAGTGAGCAGGAGGGCTCTCCCCAAACGGCTCTTGCGCGCTTGCAGGATATCCTTGCCGTAGAGGAGCATTGCGGTCCTCTTCCGTCGCACTCTGCAGTAGAGCAGCAAGATGTTTCCAAAGACGGTGATCCCGCCGCTCAGGAGAAAGACTGAATCGATTGACTGTCTCCCGACGAGCTTCAAAGTGTAGCGAAAAGAATCGGCGAGTGCACCTGTGCCGGAAGGGCACTTGTGCAGCAGCGACCCGTGGAAGACTTCGTCTGTGAACCTGTAACTTGGCGAGAAGCTCTCGACCTCAACAAAGTTCCTGCGTTTCATGAGCTCCGTTACGTAACCCTGCATTCTACCCTCAACTCCTCCTATGTTCTGGGGGGGATCAAAAGTCACGATTAGGAGTCTCAAGAGCAATCCATTTCCTAGAGGAGCGCAGTTAGTGTCGGAGTGGCGGGTTATTCGTATCATTATAAGACCTCCGGAGGAAGAATTGTAGGGCTGCGTTGGCGGGAAAGAAGGAACTCGCAATTAGGCAGAAGTGTCAGGAAGGGTCCTGAGGGTCCGGAATCGCCAAGGCCGTTTGGACGTATCGACGAATCTGTGATGGCTGCGAAATCGTTGAATCGGGAGTTCCCCGCCGGTGTCTAAGACGCTATCAGAAGAAGCGCGACCAGCAGCGCCGCGAATGAGGACCCAAGTATCAAGGACCCGAGCACGGTCGAACCCCTCATCCGGATGAAAAGCCTCCAGAGCCTGGCCTGTACACTGGGGGTTAACGCAGGGTCATCCCCCTCGGGGAATAGACGGTTGAGTTCCTGCGGGCTCAGGTCGTTCAGCGTCTTGTTCTTCCTGTACAACCTGAAGATGAAGGTGAAGATTACTGTGAGGTTCGTTGGATGGAGCCATGGTCCGAGACTGTACACCCACATCAGGATTAGGCCGAACAAAAAGCACTCGAAGAAGGCCGTCGCGGTGAGCGGCGCCGAAGCGAACCCGCCGGGCACCAACCTCTCCAGAATGAGCCACATGAAGGCGAAGGCAGAGGCTCCTGAGATACACTTCCAAAAAGCGTCGGGATCCCAGAGCGAAAGCGAGTACACCCAGAAGAACCGCGAACCGCTTGCAATCCTCAGCTTTCTATCGAGGTCCCTGTTGACTGCCAGCCGCAGAGCAACTTCACGGTCAGCTAGCAAGGTTCTTCGCCGAGACTAGATACCTCATGACCTCGAGGAACTCGTCTTCAGACAGGTAGTGCAGTTCTTTCCTGAGGAGGCCCATGGGAACAGTCGTCAGCTTCGACCAGCCACCCATCCGGGAGACGTCGGGCTCGATTTTGGCTTTGAGGGTGGGGGAGAGGTCTACGTTCACATCCCAGCAGAGGACGTAGAAGACCGTCCCGCCAGGAAGAGGGTGCCTCTCTACGACCCCCGCCTTGATCAAAGGCTTGAGGTTGTAGATCACCGCCGCCGGCGTTGACCCGACGACATCCGAAATCTGAGTCGGCGTCATCGCATTCTTCTGCCTGAGCTGGGTCAGTATCTTTCCCTGGGAGTCACTGAATGAACTCACGACGGTGCCTCCGCGCAGGATTCGGAACGTTCGGCCTTCAAAGTAGCCGGTGTATCCCTTCTTCAGCAAACGCGCCAGCTTGAGGCCGCCCCCAAGGTCGAGGTCGCTTGCGCTCATCGGAAGGTCTGATGCAGCGAATCTATTTAAATTATGAACGTAATATAAACAGTTAATCCCTGAGCAGGCATCGGATCCCGCACCCAGACGAAGGGGCTTGACCTAGTACCTTTCAAAGTGGTGAACAATTCGATGGGCTCGGGAGCGATCCTCCAACGACGAAACTGTCCGCGGCCATCAGCGGATTCTGGCCCGGTCCCTGAAGCCCCCAAGTGCCCCCGTAGTTGTAGACACTTATTGATGCAGGGTCAACCCAGACACCGTTCACCTGAGCCTGGATTCCCAGCGAGAAGCTCGTCGTCGGGATGCTTATCGCCGCGGCCAAACCGTTCTCCTCCGACATGGCATAGACGGGGTAGGACGAGGAGGAGACCGACGCCCCAAGGTCGTAGCTTCCAACGACAGTCCCGTCGTACGTGGCCGCCCATGTGGTGCCAGACTGGAGATAGACCGCAAACTGATGGATTCCCGGCGTCGGAGTGGAGCTCAAGATGTTTGCGTAGACCACCGTGTAGGATGCAAGATTCCAGACCTGGGTGAAGACTACGGGGGTCGAACCGTCGCAGATGTAATAGCCTACCTGCATCCAGAGATTGCCGGCTGAATCGTCACTTACCCAGAAAGCTACGCAGCCCACGGGGACGTCGAACGACTGGACCTGAATCGAGCTGCGTGCTCCAGTGTTCGGGAGAGCGGACGGGTCCTTTGACATGGCTCCCAGATAGAACTCTCCGTTCCCGGCGGTCCCCGTCCCAGCGGTCGTGGACGTTGTGATGGTCGTCGATGATGTGGTGGAGGTCGTGCTCGAGGTGGTGTTTGATGATTTCGAGGTCGTCGTCTGCGAAGTGGTGCTGGACGATGTCGAAGTCGCCGATGTTGATGTAGAAGTGGTCGTGGATGAAGATGAAGAACTCGTCGAGGTGCTCGATGAACTTGAAGCGCTCGAAACGCTGGATAAAGTCGAAGAAGAACTCGAGGATTCCGCTGGATTGATAGCATCGACTATCGCGCCAAAGTCACTCCCTTGTGCGGTGCCGAACGACAGGACAGCTCCAGATATAAGGGCAGAAAGGACTTCGTACTGGGCATATGCGTCTTGCCCTGACCTAGACGATAGTATCAGCGTCATCCCGGGTCCTGCTGTCTGGAGCGTAGATCCGGTATCGCCGCCTACTTGGAATATGAAGGAACCTGCAGGGGCAGAGACTCCTGTGTCACACGCGCTGGCGCAGCCCTTGTCATTAGCTTGGGCCATAGGAAACCCGGCCGCGAAAGGCTGCGCAGTGTTCGCCCCGGAGACGGCAAAAGCGATCATGCCATACCATGTCTCTCCAGTTGAAGTCGTCTGGATGGATATGCTATCCGCATTTAGGACATTTGCCGAGATGGCGTACCACGTTTCCATCCATTGGTTTCCACCTATAGCAACCTGGTCAGTCCTTGAAGTGAATGTTAGACCAGCAGTGTCCTTCACAGACCACGTGCCCCCGCCAAAGCAATCGCAGCCAACTATGATTACATCAGAAGGATTCGTTGTCGTTAGCGACACAGAACAAGAGGTAACGTATCCGCATCCTGATTCAGCGCTCCCATCGAGGGTTGCATGGGATGTTGCAGCGGCGACAGGTACGATTCCTCCCCCGATAACAGCCGAGATTACGAAGAGAAGGGCCACGCCTATTGAAAGGATTCTGTAGGGAGACTTCACGGCTTGCGTAAGGATTTAATGCTATTTAAAATTAAAACTCTATGTAAATAATATGCGCTTGTGACCCAACTCCTTGGGAGTTGCATGTTTGGTGTGAGCTTGATCCCAGGGAAGGCAACGAACGTCCTTATTGCTCCCCGTACTATCGACTGCTTCGCCTCGTGCCAGTTCACCGCCCTGACCAATCTGTTCACCTCCGGACGGAGTAGCGCGGAGGTGTTCGATTCAGCGCACCCAAAACTCTTGAATATGGGCTCATGAGAAGGTAGAGTGAAAGAACCCTGGAGACGTGTTTGGCTGACAAGAGATTGGTACATAGGATGAATCTGAACCAAGCTGTTAGAAATGGTCGCTCAGATTACAATAGTAGTTCCAAACTGTAACAGGCAGAACTACCTCAGCCTGGCGCTAGGAAGCGCTCTCAATCAGACTGTTCATGATTTTGAAATCTTGGTTGTAGATGACGGTTCGACGGATGATTCCGTGAGTGCGGTCGAGCGGATGCAGAAGAGTGATTCGAGGCTGCAGATTGTTGTTCATGAGAAGAATAAGGGGATATCGGCTGCGCGCAACACAGGTATTCAGAATTGCAGGTCAAAGTATGTCACCTTTCTGGATTCTGATGATCTATTTGCTCGCGAAAGAGTTGAAGTTCTTTGCTCAAGACTTGAAGCGGGCGAAGGTCGATCTGTAGTGTACACTGATTGGGTCGAGGTGTCTGCTCGAGAAACGCAAGTACAAGCGGAACAATCCCGAGCATCGTTCAGACCAGAGGGAATGATTTTACCCGATCTTCTGGCTGGCAGGTTTCGTTTCACTGGAGGACTCATAGCCTTGCCTAAGAAGTGTTTTGATGACATTGGTCTCTACGATGAATCTCTTCGATGGGCTGAGGATACTGACATGGTCTTGCGCTTATCAGTCAAATTCCCATTCCTTTTCGAGCGGTTCTCTACATATGGATGGAGATCGCACGAAGCTAGTTCCAGCAGCGTAATTGGCAAGAGCTTGCGCTGCAGTGAAGAATCTCGAGTTCTTGAAAAGCACATTTTGAACAACATTCAGACTCTAGACTCCGCGACCAAAAGGCAGGCCTTCAGTAGGTTATTCGGATGCTACATCGGCAGTGGTCAATGGAAGAGACTCGTCAAGATGGGTCTCGTCGATTGGGAAGCGTTCGTTTCAATGTTGACGGTTCCGTTGAGGATGAACCGCTCAAGCAGAAGAGAACCTTCGCGTGACTAGTACACGTTTTCCAGGCCATGGATGCTCGAAGTCGATTTCGCCCACTGCGCTGAAACCACTATCCTCAATTTGCTACACTACATTCATGAAACAATTTCGGGGGAAACTTTCAGACCCCTTGTAGCCTTCCTCTTTTCTTACTTATCTCAAAAACGAATACGTCTTCAGGCTTCGGCACTTCGTTCATCACTGACGTCAGAAACTGACCACGAATTTGATCTGCGCCAAGACAGGTTTAATCATTCGTGCGAGAAGGAAAGAGGAGGGCCCTTCTGCCTAATCCAAAACGCAAGGTTGACGGTTGTCAACGTTTAATCATCCTAGACATGGTTCCGAACATTCACAGGCTGTCGTCTGCCAGCTCTATTTGATATAAACTATGCGGGCGGCCGCCTTTCCCCACCTCGTTCCTACTTACGATGTCCGGAAGTGCAATTTGATCTATTTTGCAACGCTGCGAAGGTCATCATGCTCCCTCTATCCTATGAAGTCTTCCCGAAATTCCAGCATGGGATTTTGAAACCGTAAATCAAGAATGTTTGTTCATCAAGATGACGCGCCGACAAAATTCTCTCAGTAGAGCCTACTTGAAAACGGCACAAAATACTTTGAATCAACTCTACTGAAAGAGGAGTTAAACCAGCTTCTATAGGATTGCATCCTTGATTGAGCGACAGCAGCAGCTATTATTGGAATTAGGTTGTTCGGAAGCAATTGAGTTGGTCGGGTAAACCTCCACGGTCTTAGAGCCTATCCCAAAATCATCCTCCGATAGACCATGATTGAGCAGGCCAGCTGGACGAGCCCAAGGTAGTTCTCTGCCTTCTTCTCCCA
>PLUF01000074.1 GCA_003164815.1 Candidatus Gagatemarchaeum stordalenia | reverse complement strand
CCGGTCTATTTTTGGGATAGGCTCTTAGTCGTTGGCAACGTCGGTCCGGAGGTCGGAGATGACTAGGGCCGCTTCTTTGGCTCGCAGGACGCCAAAGATTAAATCCATTCGTGGCCAGAAACGTCCATGCGAGACGGGACTAGAGTCGTCAGAGCGGGTCTGCCGAGGGTCTCTCAGGGGGCTCCCTTCCTGCCGGGCCCAACGTTCGCTGGAACCTACGGCTTCAGCGGCGAGGTTGGCTCGTCACCCTACACCTATGGCCGCTATCACAACCCCACCTGGACCAACTATGAGGAGGCGCTGGGAGAGCTCGAGGGAGGGCCCGCGCTGGCATTCTCGTCGGGCATGGCCGCAGTGACTGCTGTCCTCGGGTCCGTGCTCGTGCCGAACTCGTCTGGCAGCGTCCTTGTGATGCCGTCGGACGGTTACTACACGGCCCGCATGCTCGCCGAGGGGTTCTTCGCCTCTCTCGGGGTGAGGGTACGCAAGGCCCCGACCGCGGGAAGCGCCCAGGCAGGCCAGCTGGACGGGGCCACCCTGGTCTGGCTGGAGACGCCGAGCAATCCTGGGCTAGAGGTCTGCGACCTGGCCTATATGATCGAGGAGGCCCACAAGAGGAACGTCCTGGTGGCCGTGGACAACACTACGGCGACCCCGCTGGGCCAGCAACCGCTCAATCTGGGGGCCGATTTCTCCGTCTCGAGCGACTCGAAGGGACTCACCGGACACGGCGACCTGATACTAGGCCACGTCGCAGCCCGAAATCGGGAATGGGCCGACCGTCTCAGGGCCTTCAGGACCCAGCAGGGGTCCGTAGCCGGCCCGATGGAGGTCTGGATGGCACATAGGTCACTCCCGACGCTCGAGCTGAGGACCCAGAGGCAGTGTGAGAACGCCATGAAGGTCGCGTCCCTGCTCGCGAAGCGCCCCGAGGTGGTGTCTTTGAGGTATCCGGGCCTCCCAAGCGACCCATCGCATGCCATCGCATCAAGGCAGATGAAGTACTACGGCCCGATCGTGAGCTTCGTGCTCCAAAGTCAGGAGGAGGCAGAGCGGTTCCTCGGAGCATGCCAGCTGGTGATCTCCGCGACGAGCTTCGGCGGGGTCCACACGACAGCGGAGCGGCGCGGGCGATGGGGAGGTGACGCCATACCTCCGGGGTTCATCAGATTCAGCGCCGGCTGTGAAGACGGAGAGGACATCGCGGAAGACGTCTCCAACGCCCTCGACGTCATCTAATCCGGAGCAACCCTCCCGACTCTGTCCTGATTGCTGCGGTCTTTCGCCGGATCCCCACGCCGGGACCGCGGACCTTCATTGGGGACCCGGGGCCACAGGATATAACTAGAACTCTCACGTCACGGGCGCGTCTTGGCTTCGACGAGAATTGCCGCTGAGGAGAAGTATGCGGGGGCCCAGGTCGCGGTCCTCGAGAACGAGAACCTCAAGGTGAAGGTGGTGCCGGAGAAGGGCTCGGACATCGTCGAGATAGTCTACAAGAAGCGGAACCTGAACCTCCTTTACGAGTCCCCTGTCGGGTTCAGGCGGTTCGGGACCGTCTCGGCCCCCTCGGTCACCGGGGACTCGAGCTTCCTGGACTTCTACGAGGGCGGCTGGCAGGACATCGTCCCGAACCCCGGGCTCGTCTCCTCGAACAGGGGTGCCTCCTGGGGGATGCACGGTGAGAGCAGCCTACTGCCGTGGAGCGCGGCCATCGCCGACGAAGGAGACAGGGCGCGGCTGAGAGTCTCGACGCCCCTCCTGCGGTACCCCCTCCGGCTGGAGAAGACCCTCACGCTCTCCGAGGGCAGTTCCGTCCTCAAGGTCGACGAGGTCCTGACCAACCTGGGCGAGCAGGACATCGAGTTCGCGTGGCTCCAGCACATCGTCTTCGGGCGGCCTATCGTGGGCCCCGGGATGTCCGTCGACATGCGGGCGGGGGCGTGCACTGCGGGAGCCTACAAGCAGACCCGGCTGAAGCCCGAGGTCGAGTTCGACTGGCCCAGGGCCCCGGCCTCCGACGGCTCGGTCATCGACATGAGCGACGCTCCACCGACGGGCGCGAGGTACGAGGACAACCTCTACGTGACCATGAAGGAACCTTGGTACGCGATCCGGAACTCGCTGGTAGGGCTCACGGTGGGGGTCTCGTGGGACCTGAACGTCCTCCCCTCGCTCTGGTACTGGCTGAACAACGGGGCGGTGGACTACCCCTGGTGGGGGCGGTCGTACAGCCTGGGGCTCGAACCTTCAAGCAGCGTGACGGAGCTTGGCATACAGGAGTACATGGGGAAGGGCAATGCCCTCAAGCTACGTGAAGGCGGGTCGATGAGGCTCGGACTGAGGTACGCCGTCGCAGATGGGTCTGGCAGAGTCAGCAGGGTCGACAGCGAAGGCAGGCTCGAGAGGTAACGCGCCGCCAGCGGGGCGGCTGCTGGGTGCTTATGAGGGCCTCCAGCGTTGCCCCTCGTTGAGCAGACTAGACCTCGAGCCCACTTCCACGACGGAGGTCCAGGAGGCACCCGTCCCATCTGAGGTACACAGCAAGGAGGTCACCGCGGGGCCGGTCGAAGCCAAGGAGGGAAGGCATCGAGCGCGGAAACAGCCTGAAAGAATCCAGACGGAGGCGAACCTGACGTGGCCGCCCACGAAAGAGGACCTCGAACGGCTGTATCTCAGAAACCGTCTGTCAGCGGCGAAGACTCGGAGCCGGGGACGGGGCGTCGGGCATTCAGAGTTTCAGAGGGAGCCAGCGGCCCTCTCTTGCGGAGGCGTAGGCCGCGTCCATGATCGCGTTAACGAGCCGCCCGTCCTCGAAGTTCTCCGAAGGCTGCTTGCCCGCAGCGATCGCGCCGACGAAGTGCCGGAGCTCTGAAAGGTATCCGTTGTTGATGAACTCGTTCCAGGCGGGGTAGAGCCACCCCTGCTTGGCGTCGGCTTTCTCGACGATGTAGCCGGTCTTCTCCTCCGAGGCGGTCGTGAAGACGCTGATCCCGGTCTCCCTCGTAGTGTCGATGAACAGCGAGCCCTCGGACCCGAAGACTTCTAGGCGCACGTCCAGGCCCCCTCTTGCCGTCCAGCTGTTCTCGCACTGGCCGAGCGCCCCTCCCGGGTACCGCAGGAGCACCAGGCTGTTATCCTCGAGCGTGGTCTTGTGGCCGAGGGTGGCGGTCCAGCCGCTCGTCGCCTCTGGCTTTGTGCCGAATAGGTGCCGGGTCACCTCGATTGAGTGGCAGCCCATGTCGAGGAGGACTCCTCCGCCCGCTCGCTCAGGGTCCCAGAACCACCGGCTGTGGGGACCCGAGTGGGCCTCCCTCGACCGGACCCAGGTGACCTTCCCGAGCACCCCGCCCAGGATGAACGACTTCGCCCGCGCGATCTGGGGGATGAATATCTGGTTCTCCGCGTAGCAGTGGATCACCTTCTGCCTTCTCACGATGCGCAGGGCCTCGTCTGCCTCCGTGAGGTTCCGACCGAGAGGCTTCTCGCAGATGATGTCCTTGCCGTTCTCGGCGGCCGCGGTGATTGCCGGAAGATGGAGGTCGTTGGGGAGCGCCACTAACACCGCGTCGACGTCCGGATCCTTGCAGAGCCGTTCGACCGCGCCGTCTCCGTGGAACCTCTTCTTGATCCCCCATTTGCGGGCGAACCCGTCGGTCTTCGCGCCGGTCCGGCCGGCTACGGCGACCACCCGCGCGCCGGGAACCTCCCTGAGCGCGGGCAGGTGGAAATCGTTGAGGATGAACCCTGTGCCGAGCAGCCCGATGTTGACAGGTCTCGGGGAGACCAAGTGTCAGCCCGTGCCCCCTTTGCGGTCTCCGATGGGGACGTAGACGGAGTCCCTCGGGCCCACGTACTCCGCCATCGGCCTGATTATCCTGTTGTCAGCGTACTGCTCCATTACGTGCGCGAGCCATCCGGGGGTTCTCCCCACGGCGAAGATCGGCGTGAACAGGTACGTCGGGATCTGGAGGTGGTGGAGGACGAATCCTGAGTAGAAGTCGAGGTTGGGGTAGATCCCCCTCTCCCTGATCATCGCCTCGGCCAGCGTGTCGAGGATGGCGAGGTTCTTCCGCTCCTCGTCGGTGGAGGCGATCTGCCCCGCGTAGGACCTCATGATCTTCGCCCGCGGGTCGTGGCCCTTGTAGATGCGGTGGCCGAAACCCATCACCTTCTCCTTCCTCGCGAGCTTCTCGAGCAGGTATGCCTCTGCGCGTTCGGGCGAGCGGATCTCCTCGACCATCTCGACGACCCACTCGTTGGCGCCTCCGTGAAGAGGCCCCTTCAGCGCCGCGACGGCCGCCGTGACGCTGGAGTACATGTCGGAGAGGGTGGACGCGACCACCCGGGCGGTGAACGTGGAGGCGTTCAGCTCGTGGTCCGCGTGCAGGACGAGGATCGCGTTCATCAGGCCCTCGGCGGCCGCGTCGGGCACCTGCCCGGTGATCATGTAGAGGAAGTTGGCGGCAAAGCCCAGGTCGTCTCTCGGTTCGAGGTGCGAGAGAAGGTGCTTGTGCTGGTGGACGTAGGCCACGATCGACCCTATCTTCGAGGCGATGGATGCCGCCTTCTCGACATGAGGCATGTTCGGGTCGTCGTAGATGCCGAGCGCCGCGATCGCCATCTCGAGGGCGTCCATCGTGTCGCAGTCGTGGGACAGCGAGTCTAGGCTCAGCCGGACCCCGGCGGGGAGCCTCCTCTTGGAGACGAGATCCTTGGTGAAGGCCTTGAGCTCTTCCCGCGTTGGGAGGCGCTCGTGCCAGAGGAGATAGGCGACCTCTTCGTAGTTGGAATGGGCGACCAGCTCCGCGATGTCATATCCGCGGTACGAGAGACGGCCGCGAGCTCCATCGATGAAAGTAATGCTTGTCGGACCCGCCACAACGTCCTCCAGACCCTTCGACAAACGTCGAGCCCATGCAATCGGCCGGAATTTATCCCTTCTTGTCGGGGTGCGCGCTGATGGTGCCAGAGGCCGCGGCAGCCTCAGCACTGCGGCCCTGCCCGATATCTTTCGGACCGTTCGAGCAGAAAAGGTTTAGAAACCTCAGCGGCTCCGGCTGAGAATCTTGAAGATCGCGATAGTCGGAGCAGGAGTCGCCGGCTCGTACCTGCTGAACAGGCTGGACGGACACCAGGTCGAATGCTTCGAGATGCGCCCGCAGGACAAGTGGTACACGGTCTGCGCCTGGGGGACGAGCGAGCCATACATCTCAGAGATGGTCAAGAGAGCGGGCTTCAACTTCGAGGATTACGTTCTTCACAGAGGCAAGAAGATGACGGTCGATTCGGGCCACGGTACGTTCGACCTCCCTCTGAGGGGCCTTGTGAGCTACGACAAGCACAGGCTCTGCGAGGACATGCTCAAGGGGCACACAGTCCACTGGGGGACCCAGGTCAGGGAACTCGACGGGAGGTTCAAGGACTTCGACACCGTGGTCGACGCGACCGGCATGCAACGGGCTCTTCTCCCCAAGATCGAGGGTGACATCCTCGTTCCGTGCCTGGAATACCAGGTCAAGTCGAAGAACTTCCCGTGGGACGACTTCTACATCAAGCCATACCCCGGGCTCACCGGATACCTCTGGTACTTCCCGCTGTGGGACGGGGTGGCACACATCGGCGCCGGCGAGCTCCACGGCGCGTACAAGGGCGAGCTCGAGGCTATGCTGAAGAAGTACGATTGCGAGGTGATAAGGAAGATCGGGCGGCCGGTGAGGATAATACCGCCCTCGGCCTGCCTGCCCTTCAGCCATGGGAAGGTCATCGGCGTCGGCGAGTCGGTGGGGACGGTCTTCCCGATGCTCGGCGAGGGAATCATTCCCAGCATGCAGTGCGCGGAGATATTCATCGAGAACATCGACGACATGGCGGCTTACGAGGCCGCAGTCCTCAAGCACACGGAGGTCTACACAAAGGGGTTCAAGTTCGTGGAGTCGAAGATGGCAGGGAAGTTCAACCTGATGACGAGCTTCCCGAGGCTCTTCTCTGTCTATAGGTTCATGGCCGGAAACGAGAAGAGGTTCGGGATGCAGACCAGGCTGTCCGACCTGATCAAGCTCTCCAAGCTCTAGCGACCGAGCATCCAACGCAGACGGAGTCCTTGCAAACGCTTATGTTGAATTGGATTAGGGCCGTTAAGCTTGGGCCCGTAGCTCAGTACGGACAGAGTGGCAGCCCCCTATCCTTGGCGGGGAGAGCTGTAGGCCGAGGGTTCAAATCCCTCCGGGCCCGCCTCGTTTTCCCGACCATGGATTTAGTGGATTCGCTTAGAATATCAAGCGTATCCAGTATTGCCGGGAATCCTAACCCAGAATTGTCAGCTTTTACTCGGCGCACTAGGGATGAACCTACTTCGGGTTCCTCGTGGTCGGGCTCTACTTCTTGGGAAGCTGGCGAGAAATGTCCATCCCAAATCCTCACTATAGAATTCGGGCGCTGAAGGCAAGCAATTCTATCTGCTTCCACGATAAATGTTAACTACTCAAGAATACTCTCGTCGAGAAAGTCAAGAATACCAAGGATTTTGACCGATTTTGATAGACACTGTTAACCTCACAAGAAAGTTCGGCGAGGTGACGGCGGTCGACGGACTTACACTCCACGTAGACGACGGCGAAGTTTTTGGCTTCCTCGGACCGAATGGTGCGGGGAAGACCACCACGGTCAGGATGCTCTGCTGCCTGATATCGAAGACCGGCGGGGAGGCCAGGGTGGCGAACTACGACGTGGGTAACGTCGCAGACGCTCCGAAGATCAGGAGGCTCATCGGGCTGGTCCCTGACAACGTGGGGCTCTACGAGGACCTGAGCGCCTACGAGAACCTGGACTACTACGGGAAGCTGTACAGGCGCACGGAAGCCCAGAGGAAGGAGAGCATCGAGTATTTCCTCAAGATGCTCGGGCTCTGGGAGAAAAGGGACGCTATGACCGGGACATTCTCCAAAGGGATGAAGCAAAAACTCGCGATAGCCCGTGCTCTCATCCACGACCCGGAAGTTCTGTTCATGGACGAGCCGACGGCGAACCTGGACCCGGAGTCGTCGAAGACTGTCAGGGACTTCATCCTCGAGCTGAAGAAGGAGAAGAAGACCATCTTCCTCAACACCCACAACCTCGACGAGGCGCAGAGGATCTGCGACAGGATCGGAATCCTGAACACCAAATTGATGGCAGTGGGCACGCCCGAAGAGCTCGAGCGGTCGGTTCTGGGGAGGAAGACGGTGGTCCGGCTCAGGCGCGTAAATGACGCGATCCTCGGCGCGGTGAAGAAGCTATCGCTCGGAAGCATGACCAGGGAGGACGACAGGCTGACCATCGACGTTGTGGACCCTGAGGAGGAGAATCCTGCCATCGTGCGGGCGATCGTCGAGGCCGGAGGAGACGTAGAGTCCCTTTCCGTCCTCGGTTCCACTTTGGAGGATGCGTATCTCAAGCTCGTGAGGGAAGGTCAATGAGCGAGTGGATGCCGTGGGCCATAGCGGGCAAGGACTTCAAGGTACTCGGGAGGAAGAAGAGCATCGCCTACACGCTGGTCGTCTTTCCTCTTGTCATCGCGGTGGGCCTGCCCGCAATCGGATGGCTCCTAATCACGAGGGATGCCGTCCTAGCAGCGAACCTGATTCCCTACTTCAACGTGTTCGCATTCTTCTTCGTGGTTGTGGCGAGCTTTCTTCCCAGTGCCATCGCCTCGTACAGTATCGTCGGTGAAAAGGTCGAGAAGAGCCTAGAGCCCCTCTTGGCGACGCCTGTGACCGACGACGAGATCCTCCTCGGGAAGAGCCTCGCCTCATTCCTGCCGTCCATGGGAGCGACCTACATCGGTGGCGCGATCTACATGGTCCTCGTCGATGTCATCACCCTGCAGCCGCTGGGCTACTTGTACTATCCAGACTGGACGGCCGCAGTCCTCTTCCTACTCGCCGCACCGCTGGCGTGCCTCTTCAGCGTCGAGCTCAGCGTCATCGTCTCCGCAAGGGTCACCGACGTGAGGGCAGCGCAGCAGTTCGGGAGGCTCTTGCTGCTGCCGTTTGCTGCCGTCTACGTCTTGGGCGAGATAGGTATCGTCCCGCTGGTCGCCGACAACCTGCTGATCATCTCTGCAGTCCTTCTGGTCGTTGACGTAGTTCTGTTCTCCATCAGCAGGTCCACTTTCAAAAGGGAAGAGATACTTACCAAGTGGAAGTGACGCTGCAGATACTTTGAGCCTAGCCCATATCTAAACCGTGACATCCTTAGGCATTGTCGTGAGTAATCTCTTCTCTTCGTCGCTGAGGAAGTTATAGAAAGGGATACGTCCTTCCTTTGTCACCAATATCCCCTGAGCCTATTTTAGCGTCGACGATGAACTTCTCCTCGCCGTTGCTGATGTTAGATGTCTTTGAGGACCGCCGCAGCACGGATAGACCGGTGCCGCTGGCTCAAATTCTCCAGCGGGGGTTGCGAAAACGAGCTTACTTATTTATTCCTCTAGGTATGG
>PLUF01000045.1 GCA_003164815.1 Candidatus Gagatemarchaeum stordalenia | reverse complement strand
CCCAGACGGAAGAAAGCTGGTCATACCTTTCAAGTCTGCTCAAGCGGGCGCATCACGCCGCGACCGGCCAAGAGCTGGCACTGGGTGTGGGTCTGTCAGCACCGCGAGACACCGAACGGCTGGATTCGTCTCTGAGAGAGCTAGAGCAGAGACGTCTTGTTAGGAGGTCACTTGTTGAGAGAGGCCGCGACATAATCTCTGTTTGGAGGACGGTCGTCTAGATTGCGTCGTAGCCACCGCAACCTTGTCCTGGGACTGGTCTCGGGGCTGATGCTGATCATGATGCTCTCTTCTGCAAGTCCAGCTCATGCTCAGACTTCCAGCACTTCCGGTATTCCCGGCGTCATTGTAACAGAGCAGATTCAGCCGCTGTACGACGTCTACGGTGGCAATACGAACCAAGTCCGAATCTCAATCAATGAAAGCGTTTTCCTCGTTTCGGGGTCCTCATTCACCATGACTACCCTGATCAAGCCTACAGTAGTTCTGAGTATTAATGCGAGCAGTACAACCTCGCCACCTGAAGGGGGCGAGTTCGTCACCACCATCACCCTAACCCCAAACACGACCTCTTTCAGCATCACCTACCATGGGTCTGTTAGCGGGTCGAGTTTTCTCTGGAGGTATCTAGTCGGTGCCCCATACGTTGCCTTCACAGGCTTGTCAGCAACTCCCCAATATTCTGTTACTGTTCCTTCTGGAACGATTCTATCGCAAGTATACACTGGCAGGGGCGGAACCCTTCCTCTCGACGACGCGCCGGTGAAGAGCAGCGGAGCAGGTCAGGTGACGTACAGCGTATTTGGCCCTGCCGTCGCCGGTCTACTCATTTTCCAGTCGTCGTCGTTCTTGCCGGCCAGCGTCGCTATCACGGTTGCAGCGCTAGCCGTAGTCGCTCTGGGGGCGCTCAACCTCTTCGCGCAGGGGAGGCAACTACTCGACACCTTCTCCCGTCAGCTAAAGACAGGATTAAGGACCATTACCGGGACCATTCCATTCCTCGGGTCGCGAAAGGGTTTCAAGTTCAGAGCTCTCTTCCAGCCCCGGAAGCTGCTCGCACTCTTCATTCTGTGCGCTTTGGTGATGGTGGCCTTGGGCGCCCTCGGCGGCCCCGACCCGCGGGTGAAGGCCTACGTCATCGCTAATCCGACAGCTACTCAGCAGATAGAAACCCAACTCCAGGAGGTGGCAGGGAACGTCCAAGTCCTCACCCCTACGCAGGATTACTCGGACTTCAACGTGATGTCGAGCGTCGGACAGTTCAATATCATCGTGTTTTCTAATTATGATTCTGCTGAGATGTACCAGGTCGCCGGCTTCATCCTGCCAAGCCTAGGGAACGTCCCAATTATCATGGTTGACAATACCACGGATAGCTCCACCCTGGGTCTGATAACGAGTCTCTATTCAAACCATGTCTTGAAGGTCGGGAACGCGACAAGCCTGACGGGCCAGGAGGTGGACAGTCTACGCCTCCAGCTTTCGCTCAATCAGCGGACCAACATTCTCGGCATCAGCCTAAGCAACGGGGAGTTCAAGGACCTCCTCGCGTTCGAAGCTGTTCTCTCCATGGTGCTCGTCCTCCTGGGGTGGGCGTATCTCGGGTCCCTTACCTCCGAATCCCGCATCACGACCGATCTCTCCCATCTGGTCATGATTATTGGAGCGGGTGTGTTCGTCTTCTTCTTCAGCGAGACCATCTATGTCGTTACCAGCTCAATCCTTGCGGTCCCTCTGTCCCTGCATGCCGTGAACTCGGACGCCCATGACATCACTGCCATCGGTCTGCTAGGCTTCGGTGGGGGGAGTACTCCGCGACTGGCCGCAGGGTTCCTTGGGGTCTTGATAGGCGCGGTCGGCGCGGAGGGAGGATTGCGGGTTAGAAAGGCTGATTTTGCCCTGATAGTCGGCGTTGCCTTAATCCTTCTTGCAAATCCCCTCTACATCGGACAGTACGTATACCAGGGTATTCTGCTGTTCTTCCCTCTCGGCAACTACGCGTTCGGGACCGCCTTCTCAAACTCACTATCGCTCAAGGGGTTCATCTATGGCTTCGGTTCGGCACTGGGAGGGGATGTCAGCCAAGTTTACTTACTGTCTGCTGGAAAGATTCTCTTCTTCGCCGGTCTCGTACCTCTCGCCTATCTGAAGAGGATGGGCCGCACGACGACCGTAATCGCGTTGCTGCTTGTCGCTCTGATGATTGGAGACGGAGGAGTGAGGGTGGGTGAGATGACGCCTGACAAGACCGTCATAGCAGTAGTGCCCGGACTCGTCGCCGGCTTCGCGTTCGCGGCGGTCATTCTTGGGCTTGCGGCCATAGAGAAATACGTGAGAGGAAATTGGAGATCGCGGGCATAAAAGTCGCGGCGGAGCAGCTGCGCAATGCCATAGTGGTGGTCTACTCAGTAATCGTGATCGCCACCATCATTCCTGGATTCGCCACGGTCTCGAACCTGATCATCCTGCCATACTTCATCCTCGTCCCTGGATACTTCGTCACCTTGATACTTCGTAATACAGGTACGCTCTTGGAGACGTTCTTCTATACGATCGCTTGGAGCACAGCCATTCTTCTGTCCGTATACTCCCTTGAGACAATCATACCCGGCAGTCAGTCCCTTCCCATCAAGTTAGTGGTCCCCGCGCTGACGATATTCCTCCTTGCCTACGATCACTTCCACAAACCATCGCGCGGGTATGACCGATGAGTGAGTCTGACCGCGTTGCGGGGCCGCCTGGTGAAGTACCGGTCACAGGAATCGGTACGGCTGAGGCTTCTCCCAGAGTCCGGAACACCAAGGGTTCATACTTAGCGACGAAGCTGGCATACAACATCGGCAGGCTCCACGGCCTTAGACTGAGGCTCTACCTCTACCGCAGAATCGGCATGAAAGTCGGGAAGGGCTGCGTAATCCGCAGAGGCGTCTACCTAGGAAGCCCGAACGAACTCGAGGTGGGAGAAGGGAGTTTTGTGGGGCGGGCCAGCCTGTACTGCACAGGAGGAGTGAAGATAGGGAGGAATGTCAACGTCTCCGACGGGGCCGTGATAATAACGGCCAAGCACGATGTAAACTCCCCAATCTTCGAGGCAAAGTATGAGCCGATAACGATCGGAGATTGGGCATGGATAGCCACCAATACGATTGTGCTGGCCGGGGTAACGATAGGAGAGGGAGCTGTCGTAGCCGCCGGGGCCGTCGTCACCAAGGATGTCCCCGCCTACAGTGTCGTCGGTGGCAATCCAGCCAAAGTCATCGGCGAAAGGAAGAGGCAACCATTCGACTATGTCCCGGGGAGCTACCGTCCTCCATTCCTGTAGATTGGAAAATCAAGACAATGAGGATTTGTTATGTCGCGGCAGATGTCGCAGTCCCCCACTTCAGGGGTTCGTCCACACATGTCTACGAACTCGCCCGTAACCTCGCCAAGCTTGGTCATGAAGTGCACGTTGTGGCCCGGCGGGTCAACTCGTCCCAGCCGAGCCTCGAGACGCTCGACGGAATCATCATCCACCGGTTCCAGCGTGGTATCTTCTTCTCGTCGAGGAGGTCGAGTTTCTCGGATACCCAAGCGCAGGGCTCTTACAGGGGAAGTACATCTCTCCTGATTTGGAAATTGTACGAAGCGTATCTGAAGACTGTGTTTCCCGTCTACATCGCGGTGGAGGTGGCGCGATTGGTCAGAGAGAACTCCATAGACTTGATTCTTGAGAGGGAGACCTCCTTTGGCGCAGGTGCCATGGCGAGCATGCTGACGGGCCGACCTTTTGTCCTGGAGGTAATAGGAAACCGGGTCACGAGTCTGCAGCTCAGACACTCCAAGAAGATCATAGCGTATTCTACAGGCATGTTTGAGGGTACGGAAGAGGCTTCAAGGGTGGTGATTGTGACGGGCGCCGTCGATACGGATTTGTTCAAGCCTGATCCGGTCTCCGGAGAGGAGGTCAGGCGGCAGTACTCTCTCGGCGATTCGCCGGTCGTTGGGTACGTCGGGACCTTCCAAGAATGGCACGGGATGAGCGAGCTTATTGCGGCCGCGCAGAGTCTCCTACGTGCAAGAGGCGACATCAAGTTCCTGATGGTGGGGCCGTACTACAAAGAGACTCAGGAGAAGGTCGCAGCAGCTGGGATTACCAACTCCTTCGTCTTCACCGGTCCGGTGCGATACCAGGATGTCCCCAAGTTTATGAATGCGAGCAACGTACTCGTGGCACCCTACAACCCCGAGAATATCGAATCTGTCGAACAGGTAAGGAAGCACGGCCTCGGGTCGCCGCTGAAGATTTTCGAGTACATGTCGATCGGCAAACCGGTGATAACCACCGATGTGAAGCCCATCTCAGACCCGATCGAGAACGGCATCACAGGCTACCTGATTCCGCCCGGCGATTCGGATGCTCTCGCTGCTGCCGTCCTCGGGACTCTTAAAGACGCGGCCCAGGCAGGCAGAATCGGGGCCGCCGGGAGGCAATCGGTAATCTCCAGCTATTCATGGATCATCGTCGCCCAGCAACTCGGAGATATCCTTCAGAAGGTCTTGGATTCCCATGCTCCGCGGGCAACTGGGGATGGCCCGGGTGACTGAAATGTTTTTCCGGCGGCAGCAGCCCGACTGGTTGACCGTTGGTCCCTGTTTCACCTTTGAAGGCGTCGGTCTGAAGATCCGGGGGTCTCTCGTTCTGAGCAGAGAAATCGCGGAGCCGATTGGGCAGCGGGAGCTTGGGCTCCCAGAATCCGAGTATTCTTGGACCGGATTCCCCCAGGTGACCTCCATCTCCATGGGGGTGGCATAGATGGATACTCAACAGGCTTCTGACACCCTGAAGGCGGCAGGGTCTTCAGCTGACGAGACCAAGCTTCAACTGCCCTCGACCGAGAGTGGTCTGGCGTCGGATTCAGAAGGCCAATCGGCTGGGGACGAGCTCATCTCCGTCATCGTTCCGGTGTACGATGACGAGAAGTACATCTCCCAGTGCTTGGGCTCACTTCTTAAGCAAGACGGTGTCCTGTACGAAATCATCGTGGTTCTTGACCAAGGCTCGAGAGACGGAAGCGCAGACGCGATTAGGAGGTTCGACGGTCAGCGAATCATCAGGAACTTCTCGGTACCCCACTGCACGATAGGCCACGCCCTCAATTTTGGAGTATCGAGGTCCCGGGGAACAATAATTGCTTTTGCCGAGGCTGACAAATACTTCGAAGTCTCTTGGTTGAAGAATGCGATGGACTACCTTCGTGCAAACCCTGCTGTGGACGGCGTAGGTTCTCTCGCTGTTCCGCCTGTCTCCAAGTCCATTGCAGGAAGATACCTGCGCGCCATGAAGGAGATTCATCTCAATCGCCTCGCGAGGGAAAAGGAGATTGAGTGGGCGTATGTCTACCGGAAGTCAGCCATCGAAAGAGTCGGCGGCTGGAACGAGAACCTGGTTGTCGGGGAAGACAGGGACATCGCGAAGCGTCTCGTGAGGACTGGCAGCAAGCTGCACCTGATACAAGAGCGCGACAACATTCACTACCTATCGGGCATCTACGACGGCATCACCCCAATTCTGAGGAAACAGTTCAAGAGCGGAAAGAGGCATTCGAGTCAGGGCACGATCGGACTTGGAGCAGGCTGGATGGTATCGGGGCTCACAGTGCTGGGTATCTGCCTTGTCGTGATGAGCACCCTGGTTCCAGTGCTGCTTGGTTTAGGACTCTTATTGATAGCGGTCGAATACATCCTTAGGCTCACAAGGCTGTTGAAGGAAAGCAAGGGCGCCTGGAAGAGGTACATACCGCTTCTCCCGTTCCTAGCTGTCGCCATGAACATCTCGTACGGTCTCGGTCGAATCGCGGGGTACTTTGGCAGGAATCCCAAGAACCGCAAGACCAAACCTGATGGGGAGAGAACCCGGTGAATATGCTGTCCGAGCGTGAGGGCAACTCAAGGATGCAATCTCTCGACTCTCGGGAGGAGCATCTCGGAGGTCATAGTGTATGCCGACTCATCGGCCAGTTTCCGGGACGCAAGGACATCGATGCCTCTCTTCACCAAACATCGAGCTACCTACTAAGCGGCGCATACTACATGACGACAGAGCAGCAGAATATCGGCGAGAAGGTAGTGGTGGTTTCGAACGGTCAGCCTCCACACGAGATGGTGGGACAGGTCGAGGTCTACCGGGTGGGGCAGCCGCAGAGCGTCAGATTGATACCTGGGATTATCACGGCGGTCCAGGAACATGAGGTGGAGGTAATCCACTCCCACTCGACATTCGGCTATTTGCCCCTGATATTGGTGAAGCCATTCCTGCGGGTTCCGATGGTCACACACGTTCATGCGACGACCGCGGGATGGCTGCACGCGAGCCCAAGGGCCTGGAGGGGGAATGACCCGCTCCACCTGAGGGATGGGCTAACGCGAGAGAGGTTCTTCTACTCCAAAGTCGACCGCCTAGTTGCCGTAAGCCAAAGTGTCGCCCGGGAGCTGGAGTGCTTCTACGGAATCGACCGAAGGAGAATACGAGTGGTTCAGAACGCTGTTGATGCGAATCTATTCAAGCCGCTGCCCAAGAGTGGAGCGAAAGCCAAGCTGGGCTGGGAGGGCAAGAGGACGATACTGTTCGTCGGTCGGCCCTCACCGATGAAGGGTCTGGAGCAGCTGCTAAGGGCGATGAACCTCGTCTTGCGAAGACTCAGCGACGTTCAACTAGTGCTGGTGGGCGGTTCACCAAAGTTCATCGGGCGAAACGGCATCCCTTTAGACTTCCTAATCTCTTCGGTCGTAGAGGATGAGTTCAGAGACAGGATCAGGATCGCCGGACCGGTGCCCAACACATCGCTCCCCGAATACTACTCCGCTGCCGACGTGTACGTCATTCCCTCGATATACGAAGCGTCTCCCAAGACTCTCCTCGAGGCCATGGCTTGTGGTACCGTGGCCGTGGCGACGCGAGTCGGAGGTATCCCTGAGGTGATAAAGAGCGGTTTCAATGGATACCTCGTAGAGCCAGGGGATCCGGTCGCGCTCGCGAATTCATTGCTTGCGGCACTCTCCGACGACGCGACATCGGTGTCCTGCGCTGACGCCGCTTTGGAAACCATCCGGCGGAACTACACCTGGAGGAGGGTCGTGGAGAGTCTAAGCACGGTCTACGACGAGATTATTGCGGAAAAGCGACAAGGGGAGATTCGAGCGACACTACCGCGGGATTCAGGTGCGGGTGGTCGACCACCCCGCGGGCTGGATTGAGGAGAGGCATTGGTTTGAAGATTCTGGTCGTTTCGTCTTCGTTCTTTCCAAAGATTGACGGCTCAACGAGGTGCGTTTACGATCATGCCCGGAAGCTCGCCGAACGGGGGAATGAAGTGTATCTCGTGACGAGAGGGATAGAGGGAACGAAGAGGGAAGAGACGTTCGACGGGATTCAACTCAGGCGATCCTCGTATTCGTTTCGTAGCGGGACGCTCTTCAACAAGGTCAGTCTCATGCTAGAGCAGATCTTGATGATTATGACGCTTCAAAGAAAGGAACAGTTTAGCGTCATTCACGCTCACGGCTTCACTTCGGGGCTGGCCGCTTTGCCCTGCAAGTACTTGTTCAGAGTCCCGTTGATCATCACTACTCACGGGACGGAACTGCTTTGGCCAAGGAAAGTATGGTGGAGGACTGAGCGCGAGATGAAGTTCATCCTCATATTCGAAAGGTTGGCTCTGAACCTCTGCGATGTAGTCATAGCGCAATCCGAGGGGGTGAAGACATACATGCTGAAAATCTACGGCAGTCAGCTGGGGAAGAAGATTCGGATCGTGCCCACCGGGGTCGACCAAGCGAAGTTCATGGTCCCCGCCAAGAAAGAGGGCGCCCCGCAAATCCTCTTCGTCGGTGCGCTCTCCGAAATCAAGGGCCTGTCGTGTCTGTTGAGGGCCTTTAAATCAGTCCACGACGGAATTCCTCAGGTAGGCTTGACCCTTGTGGGCAGTGGAACGCGAGTCGATGAATACAAGGAGCTTGTGCGAAATATGGGACTGAACGGTTCGGTCAGGTTTTGCGGACCCGTACGGGACGATGCTCGACTGATCGACCTCTACAAGGGTTCCGACATTGTCGTCCTTCCCTCGAACGTGGGCGGCCCAATCTCCTGTACCGTACTCGAAGGTTTGAGTTGCGGAAAGGCTGTGATATCGACCAATGTGCCCGGGGGCATCCCGGATGTTCTGGCCGGCGGCGTGGGAATCTTAATTGAGCCCGAAGACGACGTTCAACTCGCTTCCGAGATGAGAAGGCTGATAACCGACCCTGCTTATCTTGGGACTATCGAAGCTAACGGGAGGAGGGCCGTCGAGCAGTGGTACACCCTCGATTCGATGATCGACCAGCTGACCAGCTTGTACCGGGAGGTTGCCGCCTAGTTGTCGTCCGAGGTCAAGGAGGTATTCCGAGGGAAGAGTTTCCTTGTCGTTGGCGGGGCTGGTTTCATCGGGTCACACATCGCCGAGCGATTACTGGTCCTGGGCGCAAAGGTGATAGTCCTGGATGACCTATCGAACGGGAAGCGCACTAACCTGTCGACCACAGGAGGCTCGCTTGATCTTCTGCACGGTGACGTGCGAGGCTTTGACTTCGATTCCCTGGGCGAGCTCGACGGAATCTTTAACGAGGCTGCCAGGGCTCTGCTGCCGTCATTCGTGGACCCCGTCACAGACCTGTCGGTCAACGCGGGTGGGACGGTGCGTTTGCTAGAATACGCAAGGAAGCATGATGTGAAGGTTGTGCACGCGTCGTCGGGCAGTGTATACGGCAATCCGATCAAGATACCAATCTCGGAGGATCATCCCCTGAACCCTATCTCCCCCTACGGTGTGAGCAAGCTAGCGTCCGAGCTCTACTGTTCGCTGTACTTCAGGAATTACGGTCTGGATGTGGTCGCGCTCAGGTACTTCAACGTGTACGGGCCAAGGCAGACCGTCAACGAGGAGATGGGAGTGATTCCCATCTTCGTTGCAAGAGCTCTGCGAAGAGAACCCCTGAGGATCTTTGGAGACGGAAAGCAGACGCGCGACTTCCTTAACGTCAAGGACGTCGTCTCGGCAAACCTGCTCGCGTATCATAGCGATCGTTCCGCCGGGCAGATCATGAACATAGGGGGCGGAGGCGATGAAGTGAGCATCGAAGCATTGGCGCTGATGGTCATGAATCATTGCGGATACGAGGCGCCTCTGGTATACAGCGAACCGAAGCCGGGGGACATCAGGAGACTCGTATCGGACAACACCCGGGCGAGAGAAGTCATAGGCTACGAGCCAAGAGTCTCTCTCGAGGCTGGCCTGAGGCAATATGTGCAGTACGCGAGGGGGCTTTGAGCCTCCCGATGTCAGTCAACCCGGCCGTGAAGTGCACCCCAGGAATCTTGAGCTAGAATTGGACCTGTCCATCGGCATCGTATCGCAAGGCACGGTCTATGACGAATTGCTCTGCGAGATGCTGGACCAGCAGGGGCTTGCATACCGGGTCATAGGGCGCGCCGGTGAACCGCGAAAATACCCCATCGTCATGTTATCCAAGTACTCCGAGGACGCCTATTCTCTCGCGCTAAGGTCATGCGAGTCTGAATCTGGCGTGATTGTGGCCGAGAGGTTCGTTTCATTTGACGTCGCGCTCTCTCTCCTGAGCGGAGCGCTGACGGACGGACGTGACGACTTCGGTCTGGAGGTAGACGAGGAAGAGGAGAAGCTGCTCTCGGCGGTGAAGGCGCGTCTATTCGGACTGAACCTCCCGCTCGTCCGCAAGTGGTACTGGCCCGGCGGAGCGAGAGCAGGCTGCGTACTCACTCACGACGTTGATTGGTTCGACTACTCGCCCTTCCACAAGCAGGTGCTGAGACAGTCAGCCAATCCGTTCAGGTTGTTGCGCCTGGCCTTCGACTCCCTTGTCAGGAAGAGAGACTACGGCTGGAACATACGGGAGACCGCCTCGCTCGAGCAGGGCTATGGGTTCAGATCCACCTTCTTCTTTCAAACGTCCTACGATGGCAAGGATTTGTTGGAGCAAAGCGTCGACATTCTAAAGAAACAGACGTTCGAGGTGGGGCTGCACGGGGCCCATTCCTCGCACACCGACCCCGAATCGCTAAGGGATGAGATTGCGCTGTTTCGGAGACGAACCGGACTCGACCCCAAGGGACTGCGCTACCACATCCTGAAGTTCGAGCCTCCCCATACGTGGGAGATAGAAGCAGCGGCAGGACTGGCATACGACGCCACCTTCTATCGTAACCGCTTCTTCGGGTTCAGAGCCGGTACCTGCCTTCCCTATCACCCCTTCTCCCAGCAGTCGAGACTCCGTATTCTCGAGCTGCCGACGGGCTACATGGACTGGACCTCCCTCCACCAAGACCAGGGTGCACGAGAGCAGCTCGAGACCTTGGAGAAGACCAGAGGGGCCGTGGAGGGTCATCACGGAGTTCTGGTCGCGAACTTCCACAACACATACCTGAACCGCGAGACGTTTCCCAGCGTCTACGGGACCTTCAGGGCGCTGCTCGAGACCGCAAAGAAGCAGGGATACTGGGTCGCTACCGCTCAGGAATGCGCCAGCTGGTGGGAACTTCGTGCGAGCACCCAGATTAGCCCGAGGTTGGAGTCTGGAGAGGTTGTCTGCGCACAGTCGCCCGTCGGCGTGGCGGTCGAGAGAGAAAACGGATCAAGTCAGATGATCGTACCAGCGCAAACCGGGTAGATCGAGGACAAGCGAGATTCCAATGCCGGTCGTTCGTTCCGTGGTCTACCTTACCTATCACTTCCCACCAGAGGTGGGTGGCATCCAAACGAGAATATCGAAGTATATTGACAGGCTGTCGAAGCGAGGGATTCGCGTCAAGGTCCTTGTGGCCGGGCGCATCCCGATTGTGCAGGGCATGGCTCTAGGTGCAGAGGTCGTCCCGTGCCCAGGAGGGATGCGGCGTCTCCCGGTGAGCGTCAAACTCGTCACTAGGAGCGTCATTGACTCGAGAGCCGACGTGGTACACGTGTTCACCGGATCATCGACTCTGCTCGGGGTCTACGCGCTCGCCATCGCAAAGCTAACGGGTGCCAAGCCGGTGATAAGTCTGTTCGGACGCGAGGACTTCGAGTTCGCAGGCGTTGTACCCAGGACGCTCTTCCGATTCTCGACGGTCCTGGCTGATTCCATCGACGTGAATTCGGCGGCAACTGGGTCTCTCCTCCCGAAGGAGCTCAGGCCCAAGGTGCACGTCTTACTCGGGGCGGCAGAGGAGCCGTCGAAACGAACTTCACAGGACGTCAATTCTCCACCCATGCTGCTTTTCGTGGGACGGCTGGTCGCGAGAAAGGGAGTTGACGACCTCCTGCGGGCATTCGCTATGGTCAGATCCCGTATCCCAAATGCCAGACTCTCCATCGTAGGGGATGGCCCGGAGATGAGAGATTTGGTCAGATTGGCAGAACAACTGGACCTCTTGGACGGCGTGGAGTTCAAGGGAACCCTCATCGGACCCAAGCTGGACCAGGAGTATGAACGTTGCAACGTCTTCGTCCTCCCCTCCAAGGACGTAGCCTCCGACCCGGCCAACGAGGGACTCGGCCTCGCTCTGATTGAGGCATCCATGCACGCCAAACCCTTGGTCGGAACCTCCCATGGGGGAATCCCTGAAATAGTCAAAGAGGGCGAAAACGGTCTGCTTGTTCCCCCGGGTGACCCTGACGCGCTTGCGGGAGCAATCGTGACGGTACTGACAAACCCTGATGAGGCCAGAGCCATGGGCGCATCGGCGCTCCGAGGTGCGATGTCACGTTTCAGCTGGGACCGGGCTACGGATGTCCTACTAGAGTCATACACCCAGTAGACCTCATTAGGATGTCCTACTAGAGTCATACACCCAGTAGACCTCATTAGTATCCAGTCAAATGGCGAAAAGATTGAAAGCCCAGCATAATACGGGCAGGCGGGTTCTGCTATCCCATGACCGCTAGTCCAGAAATCCCAGCGCTGCAGGTCATCGACATCACCAAGCACTACGATGTGCGGGTGAGGAAGATAACCAGCTCGATGGAGTTTCGGACCTACCTCTCCGTGCTTCGAGGGAAGAAGGACCGCCAGATGACCGCGTTAGACAAGGTCAACTTCACGATAGCTCCTGGTGAGGTATTCGGTCTCCTTGGACCGAACGGCGCGGGAAAGACTACGCTGATCAAGATACTCTCGACCCTCGTGCTGCCCGATTCAGGGCAGGCCCTGGTGTTCGGGACGGATGTGGTGAAACAGCCCAGGGTTGTTCTGAAGAAGCTTCAGGCCGTCCTCGCTGAGGGGTGGGGATTCGAAAGGCGACTCAGCGGAAGGCAGAACCTGCAGTTCTACGCGACGCTGTACGGGATTCCCAGAGAGATGGCCAGTCGCCGGATTGACGAGCTTCTAGAGTTCTGCCAGCTCACGGATGCCGCGGATCAGATGTTCCAGAAGTACTCAACTGGGATGACACGAAAACTGCTCGTCGGCAGAGCGCTGCTCACTGACGCTTCCGTCCTCCTGTTCGACGAACCGACCTCCGGCCTCGACCCCGCCTCGGCCGCTGACTTCAGAGGATTCCTGAAGAACGTCCTCGTGCGCGAGCGGGGAAAGACGCTCATCTGGGCGACACACAACCTTCCCGAGGCGCAGCAGGTGTGTGACACGATAGGCGTCCTGAACAAGGGGCGCATCATAGCGAAAGGGACCCCCTCCGAAATAAGGAACGCCATCGCCGAGAAGGTGAACATGATGATTACGCTCTCTGGAAACGGACTGCCGAGCCAAGAAGAAGGATTTGGGAGGATCTCACATATCAACGGAGTGACGCAGTTTCGTATGAAGAAGGACCCCGAGACGACCAACATCAGGCTCGAGGTCGAGGCCACGCGGGATGTGGATTACAACAAGATCTTCGAGACCCTCTCCGCTCTCGGGCTTAGGATAGTAGGGGTCGAGGCGTCCCAACCCAGTCTGGAAGAGGCGTTCATCAGACTCACGCGGGGGGACAGGTCGTAATGCAGTCGCCCATCGAGTTCGCAAAGGTCTGGGCGCTGACTAGGAGGGACATATACAACTGGTCGTCGTACAAGAGCCAGATCCTCACGACGATTGCGTCCTCCATCGTCGGCATCGCCGCGTGGGGCGTAAACGCGGACTACAGGAACATCTTGGTCCCCGAGTACCACACCGACTATGTGTCGTTTCTGATCGTCGGGATCCTGGTGACGAACCTGATTCTCCCTCTGGGGACCGGGGTCCAAAAGCAGCTGAACCCCTGGACCTTGGAGACGATTCTCATGACCGGAATCAAGACGCCAACATTCATCCTTGGGAGCACGCTCTGGACCTACATCCTTTCGGTGGTACTCTTCATACCCCAGCTTTACCTTGGCATCTACGTCTTCAAGGCCGTCCTGGTTGTCAACTTCATCTCACTGGCCATCGCGATACTGATTTCTGGCCTGATCATCTTCTGTCTGGCGATGATCTCAACCGGGATAAGGATAGTGACGAAGGTTACGGACCCGATCACATGGGGATTGGCGATGGCCGCATCCCTGCTCTCAGGAATGACGTACCCCGTCTCGCAGCTGAACAACTACATTCCAGGCCTCTCGACGGTTTCGTGGATTCTTCCTCAGACCTGGATTTACCACATCGTGAGGCTCTCGAGCCTCGAAGCAGGTTCGCTCCTCGACCCGGGAGTCGCGGAGGCGTTTCTTGCCACTCTGGCCTATGCACTCGTCCTTATCCCCATCTCGCTGTACGTCTATCGCTGGGGTCTTAACAGAGCGAAGAAAGATGGAACACTAGGATGGTATTGACTCGGTGGACCATGTCTCCAGGATTGCGACACGGGTGAGCCGGCGCCTTGATTAATCCCCTGAGATGAGAAGGATGAGGTTGCGAAGCGCGAATAGGTCACTCTCAGATTTTTCCTATGCGGCATTCCCACTGATACTACTCCTTCTAGTCGGCAGTCCTTTCGTCTCCATCGCGCAGGCCCAGGCGAGCGCAGCAAATTCCTCTCAATACGCCGACCACGGCTTCGCCGCTCTCGCGGCGGACGACAGGGTGACCCTGAGTTCCCTGGAAGCTCTGACTGGCGGCAGCGTGAGCGTCAGCGCGTTTGAGCAGGTGATACAGAAGGTGTTTCTCTCCCTGAACGTGAGAGAGGTCCTGCTCGACATCGGGTGGCAGAACTTCACGGCGGGCAGCCCGCCATACCAAACTTGGGTCAACAACTGGTTCACAGCCAGCGATGTGATGGGCCTAAGCAACGTGTTGTATGTGGGGCAACTTACCTCAGCGGGGTTTGGATCTCCGTGGGTTAACAGCCTCATCAGCATAGATTCAACCGTTGGAACGTACTACTCCAACGGAACGCGCGCAGCATTCGTGTCTTTGGACAATCCAGAGGTAGCCCGATACCTCGAGAGCGACCTGACCATTCTCTACTCCTACTACGGGATGTATCCCAGCTGGGTCGGCCTTGGGACGGGCTCCTCCCAGAGCAACCCATACTACGCTCAAGGCGGATCTGTGCCCATCGTCGGTTACTCGAACCTCTCGATCAGCAGCTTCGTCAACTCGCCGTACTACAACGCCGACGTAAACGGGACTGGTTATCTCCCAGACGGGAAGCTCGACGCTCTCTGGAGCGAGTATCGAAACGTCCAGCCCGCAATCGTCCTGTCCTCTGGATTGTGGATGACATCCACGCCCTATCAGGTATTCGGAAGTGGAAGCACCACCAGTTTCGTTGAGATGCGATTCGATCTCCCCTCGAGCACGACGACACTCCAGGTGAAGTGGTACGGCAATGTAGTCGGGAACCCAGGGAACCTCAACATGACGATATTCGCGGACAAGAACGGCGGCCTCGACTCCACCAAGAAGCTCGCGAGTTCGGTCGCGAGTGCTTCGTCGTTCACCAATTCCACCGGCTGGCAGAACGGGGTACAGGCAAAGGGGACCTTCTCGGCGGGGTGGTACTGGGTCAAGTTCTCGAGTCCTTCGAGCAATCAGAACAACCTCTACACCATCTACCTGAAGGACTACCTGATCAATAATGCGACCGCCTACGCCGCGCAGTCTGAAATAGGTCCTGGTCTGCAGCACGGTTCCACAATCCTGTGGCTGGAGAACCAGGCTGGCAAGAGCCTCGAAATCTATCCCTACCAGGAGGCCGGAGTCGGCGCTCCTGAGCAGACGATCACCGCGACCCACGCATTCTCGTTCAATACCGTCTTCCTCTTTCTCTCAGACAGGGCATACAACCAGGCAAACGCGACCCTGACGATAACCGACACCTCTGACGGCGAAGTCGTCGCGACCGGGCTGCTGAGTCAGGCCCTGGTGGGAGGGCTGGAGAACTGGGTTCCGATAGCTCTCAATACCAACGTGACGACCGTGCCCGGCCACGAGTACCTGCTCACCATGACTGACCCGTCCGTCACGTGGACGACCGTGATGAGGTACATCACCACGAGCCCGGCCCAAGCAGGGTTCCAGAACCAGAGCCAGACGCTGCTCTTCCAATTGGCCAACGTCGACTTGACCCAGGGCCTCCGTGAATGGGGTGGAATGACGACGACCGGCAACGACGCTGTGACGAACGGCTACATGGACGCGGTCAGGTTCTCACCGAGCACGAATGAGACCATGAAATCGGTGCAAATCCTTATGGCCAGCAATCAGGGGACGAATCAGAACTATAGTTCCGGAACGCTATCGGTCGCGATTTGGGGAAGCAAACCCGACGGATCGGCACCCGAGAAGTCTCTGCAGCAACTGGTTGTCCCGGCAACGCGGGTCCCACAGAACGGCCTCTTCGAAGTCTCAGGGTTCAACACAACAGTAACTGCGGGGAACGACTACTGGATCGTCTTCTCAACGAACTCCACCCAGCACTTCACCTTCGGTCGACTGACGAGCCCATTTGAGTTTCTCGTCCTCTCCTCGCCAAATGGCGGAGCCTCTTGGTACAATCCCTCTGAGGGGCCAACGGAGTATGCCTTCACCGTCACACTCTCGAAGGAGACCCTCGGGACGTTCGTCGCAGGGTCGGTCGGAACAAGCCTGACTGCGAATGGCATCTTCGCCCAGCCATTCATCGCCACGTCTGATACATCGATAGAGGGAATCTACATAGGCCCGCTGATTCCCGGGCCGCACCTGCTCATCTCGATAAACCCGACCGGAGCCGATGGCAAGCCAACCGTCTCCCCGCTTGGGTCAGGGGTGTACGACGCGGGTAACATCACACTCGATTACGGTCCGGAGTTTGTCCAATTCTCCTCCATCGCCAACCTGCAAAAGGGCCAGGAGTACTGGATAGAGATACATCCAATCGGAGGAGGCTATGTGCTCAGCTCTCTGAACTACCTGAACGCGGCTCCCGGAGTACCCGTCAACTCGAGCGCAGTCGTCTCAAACAACAACGGTCTCACATGGAAGGACATCAGCAACACGACGGCGCTAATTTCTGAGTACCTCCTCGAGGCACCCACTGTCCCGCCACCCCAATATGACATTCAGGCCCAGGCCAACGACCTGTCCGCGAACCACGACTTCGGCGTCTCAACCGGGCCTCTCAAAGGATGGAACGCCTATGTCCAGGCTTCTGAGCTCTCGACTTTCAGCGGGGTCGCGCAGTGGCTTTCTAGTTTCACGGGAAGGAGCTTCGAGTTCTACGGGAACGCGCAGGAGAATGTACTCAGCCGCCTCAACCTGAAGGACATGGAGGTTCTTCCCACGACTAACTCCACGCTGACCTGCGCGGAGTTCCTCAAGGGTGAGGAGAGCGCTGTGGCTTCAGGAGTCGGTCAGTTCTCCTACGCCCCTCTCTCTCTGCTGCAGAATTGCGCCTCTTCCGGCGCGCAGACCCTGGCGAATCAGCTCAACTACCTCCCGTATCTGGGGAGTTCCTTTGGGTCGAGCACGTCCACAAGGGTCCTCGTCGTCGGAGATCAGACTGCTGCAAACCTCACGAGCTATCTCTCGAACGCCTTCAATACCACCTATGTGAACTTCGGCACGAACCCCAATCTCCGGATCCAGAGCAATCTTTCATCCTTCGTAGCCGTCCTCTGGGTGTCCTCGTCCAGCGAAACCATCTCCCCGTCAGTTGCGGGTATGCTCAGCCAGTACGTGCGCTATGGGGGCGAACTCGTGACGACAGACTCGGTGCTCGATAATCTGAGCGCCCTAGCGCCCGTCGCAGTGACCAATGCCTCCGCAGCACCTGTCGTGAACGGTTCGTCATTCCTACAGGCCGCACTGATCCACACCGGATACGCCAGCGATTCCTTCCGGGAGACCGTTACCAACACGACACTAACAGCGCGATCGGCCACGCTGCTCATTTCTACTAGAGCCGTGGGGCTAGGCAAGGTCGTCTTCGTGGGATTTGCGAACTCGGCGGTGCCCCAAACGAATGATCAGTCTGTGGTTGTGTCAAACATCATCTCCAATGCCGTTGGCGCCCAGCCTCCGCTCTGGTACGAGACCACAGATGCCCAAGCGTCTTCGATGGGGACATACAGCGTCGCAGGGACGTATGCAAATCGGCTGCTCGTGTGGATATTCAACCCCGCGAATTCGGCTTCGACGTTCACGCTTGACCTGAACGGGACCTACTATGGCGTCCCTTCATCTTGGGAGACCGTGCAGATACCGGGCCCCAACGTGAGCCTCGGTTCTGGCTCCGACGTGAGGATCCAGACAACCGTCCCTGCGGATGCCCTGGTTGGAGTCCTCATCGTGCCCAGAAGCGAACCTCTAGTCAGCTATTCGTCTGGATTGCTGCAGACGCAGTTCGCTTACCCAGATCAGTCGCTCTATTCTATCCTCGGAACGTACAACCAGTCTGTCCTCGTCGTGATCTCGACTAACGACTTGGTAGGTCAAATCCTCCTGAACGACAGGACGAGCCTGCCGCAGACATCTTCGGCCGGTCAGCTCTACAATGCAACCTCGGGATGGTACTTTGACGGGAAGACCGACAGCCTCTTCGTGAAGTATCTGTCCAGCGGCGTCGACATTCTGCGATTCGTTTTCTACTCTCCTCCCGCATCACCTCCGACCGTCCTTCCACAACAGCTGGTGACTACGATATTCGAGGCGGCGATAGCGGTGGAGATTGTGACCCTCATATTCCTGTCATTGAAGAACAGAAGACAGCGATCTGGAAAGCAGGATGCGGCAATTCTTGGGTAACACAAACACAATCGACTCCTACTAGAGTCGAACACGCCTACAATCCAATTGGATTGCCTATTTTGACTGGAAAGTGTGAGTGTCGGGTAAGATAAGACTAGACCTTGTTTGAATCGAAAAGGGGGTCGGGTACCGGCTGGAGCTTGGAGCGACTGAGGAAGACGTCCGCCCGGGCAAGACTGTAGAGCAGACGTTGACCGATTCGAGCGTTGCCCTTGGGAAAGACCGGTCTCCCGATTCTGTACATGTCCCTATACCTGCCGAAGGTCATCACGTTTCGACTCAGTAGTCCTCTTCTTCTGGATACCCTGACCTTTATTGACTTGTGCGGCGGACTGGACTCCGGATACACCAGAAACTTGTACTTGCCCATCGCCCGGGCCCTGTTCCAGATGTCCCAATCTTCGAACCAGTTGATGTCTCTCCAACCGAGGCTTCGGAACAGTTCGCTCGGCCCGATTGTTATGTTCGAGCGTTCGTCAACGGTAGTTCTCTTCGTCACGAGCATGAGCCCCTCATAGTCTCTGTGGTACAGGGCAAGAAGGTCCCCTATCCCCGACGGAGAGAAGACATCATCACAATCTAGGTGGGCGAGTATGTACTTGCCCTGGCTCGCTTCGAGGGCAATCTGCCTTCCCTTTCCTCGGGTGCAATTTCTTTCGATGCAGGTGATGAGACCTCTCTTCCGATAGTCGGCAAGTATCTCGCGTGATCCGTCCGTGCTGAGGTTGTCTACCACTATCACTTCCATCGACACGAACTTGGACAATTCAAGCACGCTGTCGAGACTTTCTCGCAATCGTTCTGCGTCGTTGTAGCATAGCATGCAAACAGAGTAGTCCGGCATGACCTTTGAATCCTCGGAACGTTTGCGGACTGCATAAACGCTTTTCTTCCACATTCGTATCACGGTGTTCCGTGAGATGCCAAGTTCAGGGGGCACTGCCAGCGAGATTGCACACATCGAATCGAGATGGTTCTGATCGACATCACAGACACGGGAAGGGTATTTGTCAGTATGACGCGCTTTTTCAACCGATGTTCCAGGTGAAGCTGACTTCCTACCACCGCGTCTATCTCTGGGTCTAATCAGGGGAGAACTCGTAATGAAGCGCCTGCTCGCCTTTTATCTCATGAGGAGCGTTTCCTTCGCAGGAGGAGCGGAGCGTCGGTTCGAATCACTAGCGCAGAGGGTGCCTCGATTCAACACAGAGTTCGTTGTAGTGGGGTATGAAGAGGAGAAGCGGTTCGTCAAAGTTCCCGTGGCGTTCACGATACCGCGTGCCTCGCCGCGGAAACTCTTGAGGCTCGTTATTGCAGGGGTGCGGGCGACAAGGGCGGCGAAGTGCGAGGGAGTCTATTGCTACCACTCGGATTACGAACGTGTTCTCGTACCCTCCTACATAGTGAGTTTGATATGCCGGAAACCTTTCGTGACGGTGGTTCATGACGACACTAGGCGCAAGCTCGATTCTCTTGGCGTAATTGGATTGCTTAGGTACGAGTTGAGGAACGGGAAACACAGACGTATTCCTTCCAGTCTGGCAGAATTCTCCTTTCAACTAATCCGAAGGGTCGCAGTTCGTCGGAGCGCTGCCTGCATCTGTGTGAGCAGGTATTCATTAGGGTACGCCCAAAACGTCTTGAAGGCAAAGAACGCCTCGATAAGCGGAAACGGAGTTGGGGGCGAGTGGTTCGTCGATGCGAGGCCGGAAAAGAGGTTCGACGCGGTCTTCGTTGGTCGGATGACGAGGATCAAAGGAATCTACACTCTGATTAATGCTTGGAAACGTGTTGTCGAACGATTAGGATTCGTCCAGCTACTCGTAATAGGACCCGCCGACTCGAAGGATCAGAACAAGGTTGCTGCTCTGATAGATAGGCTGGGCTTGGTCCAATCTGTCGTTATCCGGGGATTCCTACAGGATGATGAGGAACTTCGACTGCTGGTATCATCTTCCAGGGTGTTTGTCTTACCCTCACAAAGAGAGGGGTTTGGCCTCGCTGTGGCCGAGGCAATGGCCTCCGGCGTCCCCTGCGTCCTCTCGGATATTCCTGCCTTCGCCGAGAATTTCGGGGAGGCGGCACTCATGGTTCCAGTGGAAGACAGTGAAGCCCTTGCGAACGCAATTATTTCGATTCTGCAGGATCCTGCAACGGCTGCCCGTCTCGGCGAAAATGGCCGCAGTCTCGTGCGGACGATGACTTGGGATGTTGTTGCCGCTCGCGAAGCGGACATTGTCCGCAGTTTACTCCAGCAGGCGAGCCCTACATCCGCAACGTGAAATCTAGTCCTGCGTTCTCCGTTAGCGCTGCCGAAGCACAACCGACTCGAGAGCGACCTCAAATTCGGCACTCGTCTTCTCCCACGAATAGGCCTTCGAATACTCGTAAGCTTTGCGTCCCATTGCCGTCCTAAGGGGCATTGATTTCATTAGACGATCAGCCGTTGATAGCCATTTTGATTCGTCATCGCCGATCAAGAATCCGCAACCTTCGATGACTTCAGGAGTGCCTCCGCTGTCGTGTCCTATTACGACCTTGCCGCATGCCATCGCCTCAAGGGAAGCCAGGCCGAAGCCCTCATCCTTTCCGGGATGGAGAAAGATACTCGAACGCTGCAGGAGATCAATCATCCTTTCCTCACTCTCGTGTATCAGGATTGTCGTCTGAGGTCCTTTCATCGATTCGAGTCTATTCAAGAACTCCTTCGCCCGTTGCGCTCCCGGTTCCATCTTTCCATGGACCACCAAGGGGTACTCTGACGACCTGAAAGCTCGGACCAGGAATTCAAGATTCTTGTGAGGGACGAGCCTGCTCACGCAGAGCGCGTATCCTTGGTCCTCCCACGTGGGGAAAAACCTTGAATGATCGACGCCGTTGTACACAACCACCTTTCTGACGTTGGGCCAGTACTTGCTGAGCTCCCTTGCTACGAATTCACTCACACAAATCGCAGTAGTACACTTCCCCGGAGACTGACTTGTCGGGTCCGAATCGACGGCAAGTCTGCGGTAAAGACTCTTCGGGCTGGCTAGGAGTCGACGATATAGGTTGCCTTCGCTCTTGGGTGTTCCCAATCTCTTTCCCAGTTCCATGTAGCCGTGCAATAAAGGGACCACTGGAGCGGCCACGATACCCGACACCCATGCGGTGAGGTCGATTTCGCTGTTCAGAACGACAACATCTGGTTTCCATTGACTGATTGCCTCGCCGAGGAGGCGATTTCGCCTAGCCTCAGCGAAGCGACGGAAGTGACCTCCGACCGAACTCTGGGATTCAATCTCGAACCGTTTCGCCGAATCGAGGAACCGGTAGTTCATCGCATGATACTCAAGTGTGAAGACTCCGAATTCATGCCTCGAAGAAAGATGCTGGATTAGCTGGTCCAGAACCCTTTCGGCGCCGCCTTGATGAGAAAAGGTGCGTTGCAGAATGGCTATGCGCATGATTCATGCCAGACCATAGAAGACACGATTCCCCGTCCCAGCGAGGAAGGATAACTTCGTTTCATCTGCAATCGTTGCAACAAGCTCGCCCAGGGTTGCTCATTGAACGTGCGAGTTGGCCGAAGAGCCATGCGTCGTCGTCTTGTAGGTGACTAACGCTTGGCTTTTATCGTTTGACCCGAGTCAAGGCGACATGATGAAGATGCTCGTTGGACAGTTTTCGATTCCGGTGATGCCGAGGACGTTCGGCAAGCCCGCTTTTCGTGTCAGCTGAGAGTTTATTGCATGCAGTAACACGCAGAGCAAGAGTTGACAGATTCGAATTCGCCGCTGGTCTCGGTAATCATGCGAAATCTGGACAAGGGAACGCTCGTCAGGTCAGCTATTGAGAGTATTCTCGCTCAATCCTACAGGAACCTTGAGCTCTTGTTCATCGACAATGGCTCCACAGATAGTTCTTTGCGGATTGCAAAAGATTTCGCCGACCAAGACGGGCGAGTGTCCCTCTTCTCGGAGCCTCGGCGCGGTCCCCAGTTCGCCTTCAACAGGGGATTGAATGAATCGAGAGGTGACCTGGTTACATTTCTGGATTCCGATGACGTGTGCGCTCCCAACAGAATCGAGCGTCAGGTCGCGTTACTTCGAGATCACCCCGAGTATGGATGCTGCCACACAAATGGATGGGTCATCGACGCGAATGGTAATCGAACCGGCAAATTGTACCATAGCAACATAGTACCGTTGCCAAAGGGTGGAGGCGACGGCGACATATTCAGTTCGTTGTTGCGGCTCGATTTCATACTGGGAGCGAGCATGATGATCCGGAGTACCAACGTGAGCAGCGAAAGATTCGATGCCGACCTGATATTTGCGGAGGACTGGGAGATGTGGCTCAGACTCGCTAGAAGACACAAGTTCGGGTATGTTTCGGAGCCGCTCTACGGATACAGAATCTACAGCGGTAACATGTCGAGGAGCCTCACCGAGGCCTCTCACGCGTTGCTATACAGGAAGTGCCTCAGGAGCCTCGACCTCAATGGCGAAGACCGAAGATTCGTGGTGCGAGAGCTTGTCGCCTATTACAGGAGAACCAGAAGATACGGGAAACTTGCCCGACTCATGGCCACAGAGTCGGACGCAAGAGCCCTCGTCTATAGCCATCTTCGACGGCGTGTGTAGGACACGGCCGAACGCGCATGCCTATTTGCATCTGCAACAACCCTTGTCGAGGGATGACCAAATCCAATTGCGATGAACCTGAGATCAGACAGCACACTGCATGAGTCAGGTATTGATCGGGCCGGGACGGGGATTCGCCTTCAGAAAAGACGATGACTCTGGATTGAAGGGTCACTGCATGTGCAACCTGTTAGGCGCATAGTGCGAGTATACTCTCGGCGATATGAGCGCTTGTCGACTCCGTTAGGTAGGGATCCATTTCGCGCGACTGGTTTCGAGCGAGTTGGGAAAATTGAGAATGATTTTGATGCATCTCCAGTAACGCATTGTAGAAGCTCTGAAAATCATCACCGGTCCAGATAATGCCTTCGAGGGTCTTCAGCTCGTACAAGGTTGCCCTTGTTCGCGTGGCAACAACTGGGGTGGCAACAGCGATCGACTCGACTACCTTAATGGAGAGAGCATTGCGGGTGAAAACATACTCCAGACTCAGAGGAGATATTGTAACGTCGCATCCGGCATAGTACGGAGGCAAGTTGATGTTTGGAATGAAATCCAGCAATGTAAAACGCTCTCCGTATTCGCTCTCCTTGAGGCGCACAAACTCCTCCTTCAGTTCCCCCCGTCCGACGATGACGAAGTGAGCATTGGGAATGTCCCGACCGATCGACTTGATGGTCGGTATTATCACCTCGGTTATCCTCCTATACGGGTTCATGTTGCCGAACCAGCCTATGACGAACTTGCCATCGAGGCCGAGTTGCGCTCGAACGGCGCTCCCGTCGAGATGAGGATTGAACCGGTCGCCATCAATGCCCAAGAACTCGCCCAGCAACTTGCGTGCCGGCACTCCTCTCCTCGCCAAGACATCCACGTAGGCCCTCGTTGGAAGGATTATCAGGTCAGAAAGCCGGTAAATTATGGCGTACCTTTGAGTTAGAGTGTGATACGTCTGGCTTCCTTCCGTCAAGCGCGCACAGGCGACCTCGTAATCGACGAGGGGGTCGTCCTGGACCAAGACATACATGACTCTGATCAGCCTGAGCATGAATTGTAGCGCTATCTTCCTTAGCGGGCTGCCGCGCAGGAGAGCCCAGTCAAAATCATATACGCAGTTTACTCTGTTCACCAAGCAGAATACCTGCAATCGTAGAGATGTGAGTAGAAAGGAGAGAAGACCACCCCTACCCGAGCCGATTCCGATAGCATCTACTCCGCCGACCTTCCGGCGGTCGAAATTCTCGGAGAGAGAAACCCAAGTAACCCGTGTCAATCTCCTCTGCAACTCCTTGGAAACATGGAACGATTTCAGGTCTATGCCGTCCGGAGGATACGCGATATGTTCGCTGAATAGGAACGCCACATGGGCCCTGGGCAAACTGTAATGCCCCCGTTCTGCCATGTTATATGTAAAAGGGGTATGGACCGCGCCATCCCGGTGCTTCGGAGCGTTCCGATGTTGTCTCGAAGCGTTCGACTACAAAGCGCTCCACAAAGGAAGTTACTTCATCAGTAGATGGGATTGTGCCTAGATGGGAGTGTGTTTCTTTATCACCTCCATCGCTCTCCCGATTTGGCTATCCTCTGCCGAATGAGGCGACCACGATGGCGTGGATCGCGGCCTTGAGAGCCTGCACCTGGATGATCGGTCCGCCCAGGATCTTGGAGAACCTCCTCGCCATGA
>PLUF01000107.1 GCA_003164815.1 Candidatus Gagatemarchaeum stordalenia | reverse complement strand
GCTGCGTACATGAGCTTGGCTGCGGCTTTCCTTCTCTTTATCCGCTGCGAGCATCCCACCTGTTAAGTTGGGCGGACATCCCGCTTTTTCACCCGAGGTTTCTCGATGTTAAGAGGGTGGACATCGGAGAGGTCGTTCTCCTGTTAGACGCCCTTCTCGCGGGCATCGCCATTGTTTACATCGTTAAGCGCGTTCTGAAACATAATCGGCGATGGCAAAGCCGACCCGGATACAGGCCAAGAGCAACCTCGTCTCCGACAAGCTGACCCGATACCTCGGCGAGCTGGAGGGCCGCAAGATGATAACTGTGGACCTGCTGGGGCTGACGGCTCTCGGCGCTGTGATTATCCGCCCATAGACCTCTTAGAAAGAAGATCAGATTCATCCCCGTTGACGGTAACGGTAGTGCAGATTACGCTGGATTGCGCTCCGGCTGGGCTTTCTCAGTGACGCTCACTTTCTCCTGTCCGTCCGCGTGATTCCCGTCCGGTCCCACAAGATACCTATGCAAGCTTGGAGCCGTTGGGCACCTTACGCTCCGGCTGAGAGAGGACCACATCCCCTCCGTCGACGATGAAGCCCGTCGTCAGGACCTCGGAGACGAAACCTGCGATTCGCTTCGGTGGGAAGTTGGTAACGCAAATGACCTGCCTTCCCACGAGTTCGTCCTTGGCGTAAAGGACGGTCAGCTGGGCGCTCGATCTCCTGACCCCGAGCTCTCCGAGGTCTATGGCGAGCTTGTAGGCAGGCTTTCTCGCCTCCGGAAACGCCTCCACCCCGATTATCGTGCCTACCCTGAGCTCCACCTTCTCGAAGTCATCCCAAGAGATGTAATCCGACCGATTGCGTTCAGGCTCCATTACCTTGGTCGCCTTCTCCCCGCCCTCACCGTCATACTAAGCTTGCTAGGAAAGGGAGAACCTGCGATTCTGCCGGAGCGACACTCAGTGGCCTTTCAAGATTCAGAACTGGAGGAATCGATGTCCGAGCTTGTCGGAACGCTCGGCTGGGGTCGCGCCACCCAATCCCTCATGTGGTCTCTGATAGGTTTGCAACAAGATTATTAACTCCGCACATCTTTGAAAACAACTCGATAATGCCTGGCTTCCGGATTAGCATTGATTTGGGAGAGGGCTACAACGACCCGCTGCAATTCATAGAGTGTGTGCAGCTGGCTGAGACGTATGGCTTCGAGACCGTCTGGCTAGGAGACCACTTCATCCCATGGGTTCATAGCCAAAACAAGTCTGCATTCGTCTGGTCTGTGATGCCGGTCTGTCTCGACCGAACGGACAAGGTAAAAGTTGGTCCGGATGTGACTGTCCCCATCGGAGGAAGATTCCATCCAGCGATCATCGCGCAGGCCGCGGCGACGATTGACAACATCTACCCAGGCCGGTTTTTGCTTGGAGTGGGTTCAGGCGAAGCGATGAACGAGCAGAGGTTCATGCCTAACGGCTTCCCGAAGTGGCAGGAAAGAATAGAGAGGCTCGCCGAGGCGACCGAGCTGATTCGAAGGCTTTGGAGCAGTGAGGAGTACTTCGATTTCCACGGAAAATACTTCAAGATGGACCAAGTATTTCTCTACACAAAGCCCAAGTCGACTATACCGATCTACTTCTCCGCGATTGGAGTGAAAGCAGCAGGTTATGCTGGTCAGTATGGAGACAACCTCGTCACAACAGGGAACTCGGCCAAAGAGTGCCGCGACATAATCTTCCCGGCCTTCGAAGCTGGAGCTCGAAAATCAGGAAAAGATCCGTCGAAGATGGAGAAGATGGTTACCTTCGAGGTTTACCTGATGGACAAGGAGAGCGGCGTCAAGAGAATGAGGGAGACGGGAGAAGCTGGAGTTTGCAGGAGGGGAGCCTTCGTGGAGCAGGACCCGCGGAAGATTGCTGAGATGGAGAGCGAAGTCAGCGATGAAGATATCATCAACAGCTACTGCTTTGCTACTTCTCCCGATCAGGTGATTGAGCGCGTCGAGCAGTATCGAAGGGCTGGCGCGACAAGCGTCAACATATGCACTCACTCTTTTCCCGAGAACATCAGGTACATGGGAGAGAAGATACTCCCTCACTTCAAGGAAAAGTAGCGGACTTACCCGGGAGTCGGGCGTAAATCTTGACTCATCCCATCAAGTGTTACGTAGGCGCACAGGGTTCATCGTACCTCCGCCGAAATTCTCGCTATCAAAACGGAAGAGTTTATCCCGCCTAATCCAACTGACCACGTTTAGGCTTCGCTTTAGTTTGAGAGTTCAATGATAACGACGCGCAATATGCGGCAGAGTCTTATGGAATCGGCTCCGATAAAGTAGTGAAGACCAGACCTCATATGAAATTCTGGATTAGTGCAAAGGAGTTGAAATCTACGTGCGAAAGAAGCGTGAGGAAGGACTGCTTATCCTGACGATTCAACAATCAAGGGAAAGGAACAATCAAGGTCTTCATTGATTCGCCGAAACAAATGGCGGATTCCCGAGCGGAAGTGAATTGTTGGAGGCTTTGATAGTCAATTCTAGGGAGACGAAGCCAACCGCCTACTTACTAGTCCCCTGGGACGACAGTGTTGATCAGGGGCATCGTGTTGACGCCGTCCCAGACCGGGTCTAGGTCGAAGCTCTTGATGGTTCCCGTCTTCCAGACGAGCGAGCCCGTGTAGTACCAGAGCTTGGCATAGCCAATCCACGCGTACGGCGCGTCTTTGTAGATCTGCGCCTGTGCAGTGGTGCACAATGCCTGTATCTGTGCCACGTTCGACGTGGACGTGAACGAGTTCACGCAGGCCTGGACCTGCGGAGTGGAGAAGCCCGCCCAGTTGCCCCAGCTCGATACGTTGCTCACCAAGGAGACCCAGTTGTCTGCCGGGGTGAGGGCGGATGGCGCCCAACTCTGCCCTCCGAGTAGGGAGAGCTGCCCTATCTCGGCGGCATTGGCCACGTTCGTCGAGTAGCTTCCGTAGACCGAGTCGTACTCGCTCCCCGCCACCGCGGAGACGGTCACGCTGAAGCCTATCTTCTGGAGGTCCAACTGGACTATCGATGCAATGTCAGTGCACATCGAGCATCCCGCCTCAGTTCTGAACGTCAGGGTGCCCAGGCTCGACGGATTGATGCCCGCAGCCTTCAGGATGTTCGTGGCATTGGTCGGGTTATACACATACAGGCTCGAGTTGCCCAAGTTGTAGTACTGGGGGTACAGTGCAGATTCGGGGCCCCCAGCGGACACCATCTCACCGTAGAAAACGGTCTGTATGATGTCGCTGTAGTTGATGGCTTGCACTATCGCCTGCCTCACCGCTGTGATGTTTGTGGGATAGAGGTTCGTGTTGAGGGCCACCCCAAACGGCCCGACCGAGGACCAAGAGGGGAGGGTGGTGTACGAGAACTCGTTAGGGTTCGCCAGGACCAGAGGCCAGTCCGCAGCCGAGGCGACCGCCGCTATCTGCGTCGCACCGGTCGAGAGGGCGGTAAACCTAGCCAGGTCGTCACCCACGTTGTTGATTACGACGCTCTTGTAGTGACCCGGGTCCAGTACCGGATCGCTCGCTATTTGGGCAGGCGTCAGGTTCGAACCCCAGTAGCCAGAGTACTGCGCGAACTCGACGTAGGCGTTAGTGCTCACCCCGGTTATCGAGTAGGGTCCAGTGCCCGGGATTGGCGCAGTGTCGAAGTTGGTGTTCGGTGCCCCTGCCGCGCCTATTCCGCCGTTGTTCAGCACGTACTGGGTGTCGAAGACCATCCCGATGTAGGAGACGAACGTCCCCAGGAAATAGAGGAAGGGTGCCTTCAGCTGGAAGACGACCTGGTACGGCCCGGTGACGTAGATCGGCCACGAGCTGTTCGACATGATGGCAAGCATCTTGGTGTTCGGGTGAATCATCTGGTCGTTGGTGGAGCCCATCAGGGAGAGCGTGCTCGGCCCAAAGTCCACATGGTTCATATTGAAGATCGTGTATGATTGCCACCAGCCGGAGCTGTTCGCAGAGAGGTAATACTCGCTGTAGAAGTCGCCCCACAGCTGGTACGCGTTGAACGTGTCGCCGTTGGAGAATGTGACGTTCTGCCTCAGGTTGAAGGTCCACATCATGTTGTTGTTGGTGCTGGTGTAGTTCGTGGCAAGGACCGGGAGGTACTGTATCGTCCCGCTGCCGTACTCAGCCGTGTCGTTCACCGTGACAAGCGGCTGGTAGACGGAGTACTCCCACCAGTCAGGCCACGGGACCTCCGAGCCGAAGTTGAGCACGTTCACACCGTCAATCGGCCAGTTTTGGTCATCCATCACCAGAGTCGATGACGATGATGTTGTGGTAGTGGTCGACGTCGAGCTTGTGGAACTTGAGCTTGTCGACTTCGGTGAGCTGCTCGCAAAGTAAATTGCTGTCCCCGCAGCCAACACAAGGATTACAACCACAACAACTGCAACAACAGCCTTCCCAATCGCAACGCGCTCAGATGGCCGATGCAAGTGCTAAGCTGAAGAGCACCATCGTAGATAAATGTAGTGGAGGGTGAGACGACGCCGAATCTGAAGTTACTGATGGGTGAAAGTTCTAGGTCATGGGAGGAGATGTTACCCTGCAACCATGATGATTCTGTCTTTGCCTGAGCAAAGACACCAAAACCCCGAGACCATTACCGAGACAATCTCGGGAGAGTGCGCGCGGAAGGCGTTCGTAAACGGCTCCCCATCGTAATCGCGCCCAAGGTGGTCGTGAGAGGGCACCTCCCTAGAGTCCAACCCAGGGTGGGTCAGCGCCCCGGCTGGAACTGTTCCTTGTACGCGAAGAGCGCAGGTATGCCTCCCGTGTGCAGGAAGCATACGTTCTGTCCCTGCTCGAACTCACCTTTCCTAATCATGTCTATCATTCCTGCCATCGCCTTCGCCGTATAAACCGGGTCTATGATCAGGGCCTCGGTCCTCGCGACGAGCCTCAAGGCCCCGATCGACTCCTTGGTGGAAATCCCATAGTCTTCCCCGGCGTAGTCGTCGTTGATGATGATATCGCCTTCCCGAACCCTCTCCCTCGTCCCGAGGAGCTTGGCCGCGCCCTCGGAGGACTCGAGTATGACCTTGCGTATCCTCTCCGTGGAGTACGCGCCGACGTTCACCCCTATCACTTTGGTCTTGAGCCCCATAATCTTAGCCCCTAGTATCAGGCCGGCCTGAGTGGGACCGGCTGAAGTGGCCACGAAGACCGCGTCGAGCTTCACGCGCATGGCGCTCGCCTGCTGCGTCATCTCGATGAAACCGTACGCGTACGCGGCGGTTGCGAGCGGTGAGACGGCAGCTGCCAACCCCAGCACGAAAGGTCTATGTCCCTTCCTCTGTAGTTTCTCCGCCTCCTCCTCGAGAATGGGTGTCGGGTCCTCGTTTATCCTCATGTCGATCACCTTGATCTCGGCTCCCATGATGTGGTCGAGAAGGATGTTCCCGTCGTAGACCTTCGGCTTTGTCTTGAACTGCGCTGTGCGCAGGACGAGCAATGCCTTCATGCCCATCTTGGCGGCAAGGGCGGCGGTCTGCCTGGACCAGTTTGACTGGACGCCGCAGGTGGTTATCACGTAGTCGGCGTTCTTTTTCTTGGCCTCGACCAGGATATAGTCCAACTGGCGTATCTTGTTTCCTCCCAAAGCTACGCCCGTAAGGTCGTCCCGCTTGACGAACAACCTCGGTCCCCCAAGCTCCTTTTGGAGCCTCGGCATTGGTTCGAACGGAGTTGGAAACACCCCCATCCCGAGCCGCTCGAGCTGTCTGATTCTCATGCTCGCCCGTTTTGGGCTCCCGCGTCCTAAAAAGGCTTATCGTCACGGCGCCTCCACTTTGCAACAATTATCTGCTATCACGATCGCATGCCTTCTAGCTTGGGTGTTGCCCCGCTCTCTTTTCGCCCAGCCACGCATGCTATGCTCTTTTTGTCGCCATATCACGAAAAATAACACGTTAGGATCAGGGATAGTCTCCGTGCGTAGGCTGTGCGGGGGGGGCGCTGAATCATCTGGAAGCCACGCAGTCGCAGTGGTCCGGGCAGAGGCCGCACGGCTCGCCCTCGTCGTCATCACTTCGGTGGTGATCGACGGGTCTACACTCGTCTGCGACTCCATTTGGGGTCAGATTGATATCCCCGGGTTCAGCATTTGGGGGTGGTTAGTAGGTTGGTGTTGGACCCATTGGAGGCATTGATGATTGAAATCCCTGTGGCAGTCGTGAGCATAGTCATTTTGTTCACTTGACTCTACCCGAAGGCGCAGCATATGGGGTACTGGAGATTCATTGAAGCGTGGATGGCCGTCGGGGTGGCCGCAGGAGTCATCGGTCTGGTTGTTGGCTGGGTTACCATTGGCATCGGCCCGGTTACTGCCCTCGAGAACTTCCTCGTGGCGCAGGTCGTCGCTTTAGCTCTGGCCCCCGTTTTTTTCAGGGTGCAGGCGCAGGCCCGACGTGCTTCCAAGAAATCTTCTTAGTTGAGGACCTCGCCCTTCCAAGTCAGGAGGTCAAGGGTTTGGGCCGGACCCCTCCCTGAAATGAAAAGCATATACAAGACTTCCGAGCTCAAAGACCCAATGTCGACTTTGACAGGGCAGTCCTCCTCGCTCGACGTTGACAAAAGCAGAACGGCTCTCGTGGTCATCGACCTGCAGAAGGGAATCGCGGGGATGCCGGACCAACCCCACGATGCAGCCACTGTGGTAAGGAACGCCGCCAGCCTGGCTGATGCGTTCAGGAAGAACGGCATGCCGGTCTTCCTTGTGCACGTGGTGGCTTCAGAAGCGGACAGGTTCAGGCCCCTCGCCGACCAGCAACCGTGGAGCACGAGCGGCCAGCAGCTTCCGAAGGACTGGGGCGACTTCGTCCCGGAACTCGGACCGAAGGTGAACGACATAGTGATCGCAAAGAAGCAGTGGGGGGCGTTCTACGGGACGGAACTGGACCTGCAGCTCAGGAGGAGAGGGCTGAGCACAATCGTGCTCTGCGGAATATCGACCAACGCCGGAGTCGAGAGCACCGCGAGGTTCGCCTACGAATACGGCTATCAACAGATATTCGCTGAAGATGCGATGGCGGCACGCTCGGCTGAGGAGCACAACAACACGGTGAACTACACGTTCAAGAGAATCGGAAGGGTCAGGAGTACCGAGCAGATTCTCGCTGCGCTGGGATAGAAGGCAGGCACTAGCCTACTGCGTGACATCCAAAATCGTTCATCCATGTGAGCCTGATTTAAATTTCGCTCCTTGGTGACAGAGGCACACCAATCATCCACGCGAGGCTTGCCCTCAGTATCGCACCTCCGACACCTTGTTGAGCGGGCGTACCGCTGGGTGCCGATGACCTCGCAATGGCTAGAGAAGGCGTAAATCCGCCCCCTCGGCAGCGACAACGGTTGTCTCAGACCGACGACATCTTGAGCTCCGAAGTAGGGCCGAAGCGAAAGAGGGAGAGCAGAAGATTCAGCTTCATCCTCTACGGAGCCGCGTACCGCCCGAAGGTTTTCCTCCTGACAGTCTACAAACAGCTCATAGTGCTCTTGGCAATGTTCGTTTCGGGAGCCGCCGTTTTCTCCTATTTCGAACACCTCTCGCCTATCGTTTCGCTGCTGGCGTCGGTCTCAACAATAACCACAATAGGTCTCTACGTGCCGAATGGAGGCAACTTCTACACCTTGAACCATTCGGAGGCAGTTCTGCTTATAGTGTTGATCGTGGTCTCGGTCGGCGTTGGCGCTTCAATCGTCCAGAGCACCGTGGGGAGCGCGGTGAACGGAGCGATGGCCAAGGGGGAAGTCGATAAGAAATTGATCGCGCGGCTCAAGGACCATGCCATCGTCTTCGGGTACGACCACGTCGGCCGGTATGTGGCTGACAAACTCGGGGAGTTGGGGGTGGATTACGTGGTCGTAACCCGAGACCCGCAGGCGTACGATTCCCTGATCAAGAGCAACGTCTTCTCGGTCCACGAGAACCCGACCCGCCCTGTAGATACCCTGAAGGCCGCCGGAGTGGAAAAGGCGGGGACGGTAATCGTCTGCCATTCGAGCGACTCTGACAACATGATCATCGTGCTGACCGCTCGGAAGCTAAGGCCAGACATAAGGATAATCAGCATAGTCAACGACGTGAACCTCGTCGCCACGGCAAAGGATGCCGGCGCGGACGTTGTGATACCCGCCTCGGTGACAGTGGGTCACCTTCTGGCCCTTTCAGCGGTAATGAAGAATCTCGTCGGAGTGGTCTTCTCGGAGAAGATCGGAACGAAGGAGATAGCGGAGTTCACCGTGTTCAAGACCTCTCGCCTGATAGGCAGAGGCATGCCGGAGGTCGCCAGGCTCGCCATGGTGATCGGAGTCGTCAGGAACGACGCGGTCGTCAAGGAGATCTTCGACCCCGCCTTCCGACTGCAGGTAGACGATACCGTCCTGGTGCTCGGCGACCCGAGCAACCTGCATACCCTGGAGGAGGAAGCAAAAGCCACATGACCCCGGAACACACGAGGCAGCGTCTGAAGTAACCTCATCCAAGGGCTGCAAAAAATGGAGCAAAAAAAGAAGAGAGGCGGATATGAATCATATCCGCAATGCCTTCAGGTGGGCGCGTAGAACAGGTCGAGGACTTTCTTCGTCCTAACTAGGACAAGCATGCAGAGCCTTCTCTCCTCGTCTCTGAGTAAGTTATAGAAAATAATGCCTGTACAGCCTCATGCTCATGGTCGCCCTAGAGCTCGCTCAGCATCTCGGTGAGCAGTCGCCGTTCCGCCTTCCTCCTGTGCGCGACGAAGGTCGATTTCACAAGGTTGAGCTTACGAGCCAGCTCCTCCGAACCTATCCTCCTCGGCAGGTCATAGTATCCGAGCTTGTAAGCGGTGATGAGTACCCTGCGCTGCTTCTCAGTCAGGCGTGCAATAGGCGAATTTGGTGAGAACCTCGCATCCGTGAGCGAGACGACCTTGTAGCGGCCCCGAGCGTGTCTTTCCAGATATTCGAGGTGTTTCTTCATCTGCTTCGCGCTACCAAGAAACGCCAGCTTCGCCCTCCCGTCTCTGAACTCAAACGGAGTGGAGAAATAGGGCATGGATCCAAACGGGTCCAGCTCCGACGCTTTTGGCGGAACCTTGGCCTTGAATCTTATGAAGTAGACGGAGGTTCTTTCGCTCTCCTGCTGAAGAAGTTCCGTCTCAATCTTTGCGTCTGGCCGCGCCGGGAAGAGGTCTTCAATCCTTCCGGATTGGTCTTTCATCTCAACCCTGACAATCGCTGCCACCTCACCCGGAACCATCTTGAGAATCTGGAGCATCTCGAGCGACTTCACCTTCGTCAGCAATGGGGATGATTCTCCTTGAGCTTCTGCCAGCCCTTTCAGAGAAAACTCCACGACTAGTCTGCGCATTGAATCAACCGCCAAGACGGAGGTTATAGTGCTTTGAGGCGAACAGGTGCGCTACAACGCTAATCCAGCGCGAGCTGCGGCCACCATTGAGAAGAATCTTGACTGAAGCATCCGAGGGTGGCGAACAGGCCTTCGACAGCGGCTATGCGAACAGGACACTGGTGCTGCTGTCGGTCGTCGCCGGCCTGATAATCTATGTCGACATCATGCTCACTCCTGCGCTGCCCAAGATAGTAGCAGAGTACGGGGTGAGCATAGACGAGGCGAGCCTTCTGATCTCGCTCTACACCGTCCTCGGAGTTGCGGTCATCCCGGTCTTCGGCAAGTTAGGAGACATCCACGGGAAGAAACGTGTCATGATGTACATCCTGGTGACCTACCTAGTCGCTGCAACGGCGACCTCATTCGCGCCGAACTTCGACCTGATTCTCGCGTCGCGATTCGTGCAGGGGGTGGGGCTCGGCGTCTTTGCGCTGTGCTTCAGCCTAGCGCGGGAGCAGTTCCCCCGCAAGCTGGTCCCGCGCGCCCAAGGCGTAATCAGCGCGGTGCAGCTCGCCAGCGGAGCACTCGGCCTCCTCGGAGGTGCAGTAATCACCAACGATTTCGGATGGCAGGGCAACTATCACATCGCCATACCAATCATCGCGGTGCTTACGGCGCTTGTCTTCTTCGTCGTCAAGGAGTCTCCAAACAAGAAGCCGGGTGTGAGACTCGACTATGTGGGCGCTACCTGGTTGGGCGCCTCGCTCACAGCGATAGTCTTCGGACTGTCGGAGGGCACTAGCTGGGGCTGGACGTCGACTCCCATCCTCGGACTCCTGATAGTCGGGCCGGTGGCAATGGTCCCGCTTGGGCTGTATGAGAGGAGAGTCGCCGAGCCGGTCCTCGACCTTAAGCTCCTACGCCAAAGAAACGTGATGGTCGCAAATCTGCTCATAGTGTCGTTCGGACTCTCGAGCGGCATAGCCTTCCAGGCCTTAGTGTATGCCTTGGAGCTTCCACCCCCAAGTGGCTTCGGGATCGGCATCACCGAGGTCGGGCTCTACCTCCTGCCGCTGGTCGTGGTCATATTACCCGTTGCTCTGGGAGTGGCCGCCTTGATTCCAAAGTACGGCGTGAAACCCTTCCTCTACGCCGGCTCTCTGCTCGCTGCGGTGGGTTTCTTCCTGCTTTCGACCTACACCAGCCCGCTCCAAATCGAAGCCTATCTCGTGGTTTACGCATTCGGGGGAGGGATGCTGACCGTTTCGATCCAGAACCTCCTAGTGCTCTCGATTGCCAAGAGCGAGATGAGCCTGGGGACCTCGCTGAATACGACCTTCAGATATGTCGGTCAGACGCTCGGAGCCCCCATAGCCGGAGCGCTTCTTTCGACATTCGTTGCCAGCTACTCAGTCAGCGGCCATGTGCTCAGCCTTCCGACCAAAGCCGCGTTTCAATATTGCTTTTACGCCCCCGTGATCGCTTTCGTAGCGGTTGGGCTGCTCTCGATATTCGCCAGAGAAGTCATTGGGAAAAATCAGGACGAGGGCCACGGCAGCTGATTCCTCCTCTGGTCCTTGTGCGACTATGCCGTAACATCCTTTGGCTTCGTGGTGAATTGCCTTCTCTCCTCGTCGCTGAGGAAGTTGTAGAACGGGATGCACCCCTCCTGCGTCGCCAGTATTCCCTGTCCAATCTTGGCGTTGACGATGAACTTCTCCTCACCGTCGCTGAGGTTGAACGCCTCCTCCAAAACCGTCGCAATCTGAATTCAAGGTTCAGGTTACGGCGACAACGCACTTCAGCCCGGCAACGTGGTCACTCCCACAAGCTAATGCACACGATCATCCTTCGTATCCTCGCCAGGTCTGACGGAGACTGCAGGCTTCTCACCGGCCCCACCAATAACTAACCCGAATATTGCTATGTTCATAGTTTAAAGCCAGATTTGAACTAATTCTCACGCATCTTCAGAAGGTTTCTGATGCCGGGATCCGTTATTTGGCAGGGGCTCCGGGCGCAGCCCAACCTGAGAAACACGATGAGGAAGATCAAAGGCTACGCTGTGCGGGTGGAGGGGCAGACCTATGGTGAGGGGACGTAGGACAAAGGTTGCTTGGGGTCAGTCAGCTTGGTCGACAGTTCCCAGAGATCGTGGGCGAGCTTTGCATCTCGGGCTTGCTTGCTGGGTTGCTTAATCTTCCTTTTCTGGTAGTATTCACCGGGTTGCCAATCCTTACCCGGCTCAGATGTAGCCAGCCACACCAGGGTATCTGCGCCTTTGGCCGGCGAAAGAAGGAAGTGCTTGATGAATGAAGTATATACAAAGCTCCAGCCACCACCGAATTCAGAAGAGAAGCTTGTTCTAACTACACCCGGGTGGAAAACTGAGGCCGCTATACCTTGTTCATGGTATCGCTTGTGCAATTCCTTCGTGAACAAGATGTTCATGAGCTTAGCTTTGCCGTAGGCACTCAGCCTTGAATAGCCATGCTCGAGGTTGATGTCGTCCAGATCAAGCTTGCCTGCCCCCGTGTGAGCGAGGCTCGACGTCGCGATGACGGTTGCTTTTGAAGCGATGAGCGTATCGAGCAGCAGGCTTGTCAGAAGGAACGGTGCGAGGTGGTTGACCTGGATGGTCATCTCGTGTCCGTCGACGGTCAGCGTCCGCTCGCCCATGACCCCGCCGGCGTTGTTAGCCAGTACGTCGATCCGTGGAAAGTCCTTCTTGAGCTGGGCGGCCAGGGTTCGCACATCATCCAGCCTCGTGAAGTCAGCGACGTAGTAGGGGACGTTGAGCTCGCTCGCTACCGCTTTGGTCTTTTGAGGGGATCGACCGACGGTAACGACGCGGGCGCCTTGACCTTTCAGAAGCCGGGCGGCTGCTGCCCCGATGCCGTCACTGGCGCCGGTTATGATGACGACCTTATCACTCATGATGGTAAGCCTCCTTTCTTGATCGGCTTGTCGTGAGCCGATTCCAGCGCAGCTACGAGCCGCTTCAGGCCGGACACTACGTAGTCGTAGTTCAACGCGTAGTACACATACTGTCCCTTTTTCTGATCCCTAACGAACTGTCCAGCTTTCAGCAGCTTTAGATGCTGAGAAGCGGTCGGCTGCGATATGCCGACGAGCGCCGCAATTTGTCCGACGGTACGCTCACCCTCGGCCAATGATTTCAATATCTGGAAGCGGGTCTTGTTGCCGATGCTCTTTCCATAGTTTTCCGCAAAAGCAAGTATATCTTTCGCAGGTATATCACTCATATAGATATATTAGAATATACGTATATATAAATACGTTCACTGCGTCTACTAGCTCCTGCCAAGGACTCGTCTCTTCCCCCTGAATCCTCTACCTATTCATTATGAATCATTCAAATCCATTTGACGGAAGTATACTGGTCGAAGCTCACCGGCCCCACCAAGTATACTATTCGAATCCACGCCATTCAATAGGCCAAGCACGTAGCCCTGCTGGCCTCTTGCGCCTGCGCCGCCAAACGAGGCGTACTTCCTATGATCTCCTTCGGTGTTCTCGTCTACTTGGAGTTCCCCGTCTGGAGCCACTCGACATAGTTCCGGATGGCCGAGTGGATATCGAAGGCGGGTGAGAAGCCAGTGTCCGCCCGAAGTCGCTGGGTGTCCATGACCGGTAGCGGTGGACTTGGACTGCGTCTCGGCGGGAGGTTCACCTAGAAGTCTGAAACCGCTCCCTCGATTGCTTCCGCCAGCTCTCGATTCTGAGTGAGCCTCCCCCAGCCTACTTTGTAGAGGTCGTGGGGAAGCTTCTCCACGGTCTGAAGCAGACCGATTGCGCGGGCCACATCCTTGATGTAGTACACATCCGCTCCATCGTCCGCGTACGCCGCGTTAATGGGCGGGAGCATCATAGGGCTGATTCACAAGGCGGCTCAACGCGGAACCGTAGTAGCTCATCTGGGGCCGGGCTCAGCATCAAGCAGCTGGGTTATCGCGCGTGCCATACCGGAGATGGACATGGGCTTCCGCAGAAAACAGTCAGATCGCAGCTCAGGGAACATACCGCGAAATCCTTCCTCATACACGTCGTAAGCCGTGAAGAAGCAGACCTTCATGTCCTTGTCCATCTTCTTCAAATTCTTGTAAACGTCAAAGCCGTTCATTTCCGGCATCCGCACGTCGATGATAGCCAGGTGGTACGCACCGGGCTTGAATGTCGATATTGCTTCGAGAGGATTGTTGTAAGTGTCGACCTGAAATTGATAGTCCTCTAGACCGATCTTCAGACCGTCGGTAATCTCCTTCTCATCGTCGATTATCAGAATCCTTTTCACAGAGGACATCACAGTCGATCGCTCGCCCTCCTCATTTCGGATATAAAGTAAACGCCGAGTCCAGCTCAGCATTGTCGCATCGTGAATCAGTAGAGCCTGTAACTGGATATCTTCCTCCCGGTCTTCTTCTTCTCCGATAGCCCCGGAAGTTCTTGGGTTTAGGGGAATGTGGGCTTCGTCAACCAAGTCGAATGGGCCGCGTAGGATTGTCGGATTGTCACTCGATGATTGCGCCTGGCTCTCGACTAGCATAAAGATAAAAGCCGCCGATGGGTTTTAATGACCGTGAACCCTGGAGGCATCGACGTCCTCATCAAAGAGTACGAAGCGATTATCGGTAACAAGAAGCCTCTGTCGAACGGTAAAATCTATCGCGACTGCAGCGAACAGGAGAAGAACCACGTCAATGCGTTGCTCGACATCGCACGAATGACAAAGGTAGCGATGGTGGAGGGACGGATGCTGAGCAACGGCCAGAAGGATTATCTCGTGTATACGATATTTGAATCGACGATCCTCAACCAAAAAGTGATGGGGAATCTGTCAGACTCGGAGTGGCAGAGAGAATTTGACGAAGCAGGAAGGCTCCTAAGGACGATGGAGTCGGTGTTGGGAAAGCGCTACGTGGACTCGAGGATAAAGCAATTCGAACGCCTTAAGAAACGAAAACGCTCGAGTAAGGGAAACGGGGCAAATCCAATGACGGGGAGGCTTTTTCTTTACACCGGCGAAAGGCTGTCGTTGTAGTTCATTTCCTGATCGCTCGACAGGTTGTTCTTGAGCGGTTCTTTGCTAAGTGACCGTATGTGACAGAAAACACTCCTATTGAAAAGCACCCTATCCAAGCATCTTCATAATGAATCAATCGAATCCAATCGACGAAAGTATGCTGGTCGAAGCTCACCGGATTTGAACTGGCAGCTTCGAATCGGCTCGATAATACAGCCATATCCCGATTCGTGCGATTTCGCCATTAGATATGAACCTAACCTAGTTTAAACCTGACCGGCCCCATCAAACCTACGTTGGTGACCTGGCTAGATTACGCAGGTTCAATCGTGCTTGATCCAGATGGTTCCCTCTAAGAGACTTGGCGTTTGGTACCACCGAAGATCCCTCATTCCAGAGTATCTCTCCTCTAGATAGCATCCTGTCATCCTGACCTTCTTCCCGTTGTTGTACCAGCTAACGTTTATTCGGATGGACTCAAAACTAGAAGCGCCTGTGCCGGTTTTTGCGCTTTCTGAGACTCAGCCCAGCGCATGATGTGATGTACCAAGGTTATCTAATCAGCATGGCCGCTCGTGGGACGTGAACCGACCCGGGGACGAGCAGATCAGGAGGGAGGTGGCAGACTTGATTGTCACCAAGGCGGACTGGGTGAGAATCTACAACGCTACTGTTCTCGGATGGACCTATTCTCTCGATTATGCAACAAATTGGACAGGCACTTCGGCACCCTTCGACAGATTCGCCTCCAACTCAGACCAACTATGTCTCTGCTTCCTAGGCGTTCTTACCAACTGCACCTCGACGATCTTCCTGAGGCGCTTGCTCTGCCTCCGGACCGTGGCTTCTCTCACGCCTGCCGCCTCCGCCGCGCCGCCTTGGGTCAGCCACCGGCCGTCCAGCAGCGACGCCAGATAGAGCGCCGAGGCCGCGAGGCCTGGCGGATACAGACCAGCCGTGATTCCCGCTTTCGCGGCTTTCGACAGTATCTCTAGGGCGTCTGCCTCCACCTTCGGGTCCGCCTTCGCTCTGGATGCGACCTTCGCCAGGCACTCCGTTGGATCGGCGATAGGAATCTTCAAATCGAGCTCCTCGACCAGCAACCTGTACCGTCTGGCAACCGCTATCTTTCCCACGCCGCTGGCCGCGGCCACGTCATCGAGGGTCATCGGGACCTCTTTCTCTCTGCAAGCAGCGTAGAGCGACGACGCCACAATCTGGACGCGCGGTCTCCCTCTGGCGAGACCTCGTTCTACACTCTTCTTGCATATCCGGGCAGCCTCGTCCGTGACTGCGAGCGGGACCGAGAGCCTCTCGGAGAACTGACTGAGTTCTTCGAGAGCGACTCCTGCCTCAGCCCTGTCGGACCGACGGTCTCTTGACAACGTAGCCTATCGCCAGCCCAATCAGCAGGAGGACAATCATCGCTGCATATGCCCAGCCGGGTGTGGTGGAAGTCGTCTGTGTGACGGTGCTCGTCGCGGTTTGAGTCGGCGTCTGCGTGCTGGTTCGGGTGGTTGGAGGAGCGGTCGTCGTGGCCGTGCTGGTTATGGTGGACGCGGGCTCGGTAACGGTTGTCGTTGATCCGGTGACGGTCTGGGTGTCAGTGACAGTCGAAGTCGTTCCGGGTCCTGTTGCAGTCTTGGTGGTTGTCGACGTTGTGGTCGTCGTGGCTGGAAGTGTGATGGCGGTAGTCACTGTCTGAGTTACCGTGGTTGGCGCGGTCGTCGAGTTGGTCGTAGTAGTTGTGGCTGAGGCTTCGTACTCGAACGTCGTCGTCGCCTTCAAACCGTTGGAGTCGGTGACCGTTATGAGGTACGGCCCTGATGTCCACCCATGGGGTTCACCCACATGTGTGGTGTAGGAGAAGTTCCCTGAAGCCGTGACCGCCCGGATCGATGAATCGAGCACCGTCGAGGAGCCCAGCAGCTGCACTTCGATAGAGACGTTGTCCGGGAGCGCCGGGATTGGATAAATCGTCCCTGAGATGGTGTAGGCCTGGTTGCCCACGAGCGACTCGCCGAGAGACGGGCTCGTGTACGACATGCCGACAGTAGTGGGCGTCGTCGTGGTGGCGGGCGTGCTCGTCGTGGATGTCGAACTGGGCGACGTTGATGCGGAAGTCGTGGAGGAAGATGTCGATGATTTCGTGGACGAGGCGGAGGTCGTAGACGTAGACGAGGAGTGCGTCGTCGATGTGGTTGACGTCGTTGTCGTACTTGTTGTGGTCGAAGTGGTTGATCCACCGCTCACCTGAATCGCGATGGGCTGCAGAAGCGTACCCTGCGCGTACAGTGTGAGCACGTAGTCGCCGTTGGTCGTCGGCGCAGTTATCGCGTAGAACGCCATGATGTTCCCCGCCGTCTTGTTGAGGTCAGCGGCGGAGTTGTCGGTGACCTGCGTCGGGGAGAACATGAATTTGGCGTTGTCGGTCTGGTTCGACTCCCACTGCTGGAGCCCCGGGACCACGCCCGTGGCATGCTCGTCGTTGGTGGAGACGAGGAGGTGGAACGTGCTTCCGGCCTTGACCGAACCAGAGGAGATCCCGCCGTCACCGTCTCCCGTGCCGTTGATCCACACGGCGATGCCGCTGTTGTGGCAGTAGCAGCCTTCGTCGTAGCTCGGCTCGCCGTGCGAGAAGTTGCTCTGTGTCCAGACGCCGTACGTCGTGAGCATGACGCCCAGTAGCAGTGCCGTCAGACCGATGGTGTACATTCTTCGTTTGTTCATTTCCGATTTGACCTCGAGATTCTAGAGAAAGAGAGGGGCAGGAAGCTCCTTGCTAGGGAGCTTCCTAGTCTCCGAGTCTACGACCAGGGCGTCTCCTCAGCGGCATTCTTTCCCGTGACCCTCCCGGTCCACATGCACTCGGCGAGATTACCTGCGCCTTGGTACATCCAGCCCCAGAAGGAGCCGCACTCGCCTGCACCATACAATCTGGGAATCGGGTTGCTATCTGGGTCCACGATCTGGCAGTTCACGTTTCGTCTCGGGCCGCCGTTTGTATTCACCATAGCTGGCCACGTCTTTGCTGCATAGAAGGGAGCAGTTGAAATGGAGGCCATCGTAGCGGAAGGCCTGCCAAAGTCTGTGTCACTGCCTGCGCCTAGGATCCAAGCTTGGTTGGTTTTCGATGAGTCAAGCGAAAAGGAATGGGAAGGAGACCATTTCCTTTGTACATACCCTCGGTTCAAGTTATTCCGTTGTTCTTGGTGCTACTCTTACGGGGATATTCGCGATGGTTGACATTCGTCCCAAGATTACGGCCACATCTTCCTTGGTCATCATCGAGTATTAGTCATTCATCGATGGTTCAAAGGCAATACGATCCGAAGAGTCTCGCAAGAACAGTTTGTAGCCCAGTCTGACGGTCCTCACTCCTCGTACTCCTCGCCGCCCCCGAAGATCCTCGCAAACTCCCCTATGAGCCCGATGAAACCTTCGCTAGTGGAGGAGACACCGGGTACAGGCCGAGGAGGAGAGACGTATTCAACCGGTCGACTTACCACAGCCCAACGTGTGGATGAAATGCCCACAGGGACGCAACCAGCAATGCGAACGACATACCCTGTTATTTTATGAGAAAGTATACAACAAAGAGATTGGGAGAGCAGTTAGTCTTGGAAGTAGAAAACGTGTTCAAAATAGCGACAACGTATTCCAGAGTGCGCGAATTTCTTACAAGCAAGAGTTGGGAATTCCAAGGGAAGGATAAGGAAATGGAGATGGACTCGTTCAGAAACAAGAAAACCGGGAAGAAGCTGCTCGTCGAGGACATTTCTGAGGACTTTCCAGTGACCTTTCTGATGGGCGAGCTTACAGTGGCGGAGTTCAGTAACATTGCTAGTGGATTGACGCCCGAAATCAAGTTACTGGAAGTCGACAGTAGTTGGGAAGGTAAACCGACAACCATCGTGGTCGCGATGACAGAAGAACAAGTTAGGAACATGTTCGGCAGAAGAACAAAGATGAGAAAGATTGCGGTTCACAGTACAGCGTCACAGATTTGAACCCGAAGGTCTAAACTCCCGGCGACCGTACATTCTCCGGAGTTAGGCTGCGATTTCCTTCGGCCTCGTGGTGAAAAGCCCCCTCCTCGTCGCTGAGGAAGTTATAGAAAGGAACGCGTCCTTCCTGTGTTACCAAAATTCCTTGTCCTATTTTGGCGTTGACGATGAACTTCTCCTCGCCGTCCATAACCAGGATCACGGAGTATCTCCTGCGCGAGCTCGCCGGTCTGCACGACCTTCTGGTTGTTTCCCTTCAGGCGGAGCCTCTGTTTGGGCTTCCGGTTCAGCAGCTCCTGCAGTTTGGACTCGTCTATCGCGCTGAGGTCCCCGAGGGCGTCAATCTCCTCGTCCCTCCAGCCTCAGGCCAGGGCTGGTTCTATCTGTCGAACTATGTCTGGAAGTCAACCTCTAGCTATCGTCCTCCGGAACCGCCTGATTCAATACAGGTAGACGTGACGTCGGTCCCGAACAAGCCAAGATTGAGGGCAAGAGTTCGAGTTAGGAGGGACTCGCACGAAAAGACGCTTACGAACCTTTAGGCAACTGCGAAACCACACGCCTTATCCTTTCAGAGAATGTTGCCAACGAGAACGGTTTCTGCAGGAAAGAGAACCCGAGTGAAATCGACTCTTCTCTGACAGAGTCATCGGCGCTGGCGAGAATCACCCTGGTCGCGGGTCGATTTTCCAGTATCCTCTTCGCCGCTTCGATGCCATTGATGCCGGGCAAGCGATAATCCATAATTATCACGTCCGGGGAGGCTCTCCCGTCTGCGACTGCCTTGACGATCTCTTCTCCTCCTGTCGCGAGGAATATTGGATCGAATCCAAGGCCTTTGACCACATACGAATAGATCGAGATTAGGTCTCGCGCGTCTTCTACTATGGCGATGCTCGTCTTGCCGCGCTCGCTTTCGCTGTTCTTCTCAGGGTCTGATTTCTGAGAAGGGGTATTCAGAATTCGCGGGGACCCTCTTCCCGCTCCTCGAGGAGTAGCCCCGGCTGTTCGCCTGGAAGAGGCGGATTTCTTCCCGGGATGATTTTCGACAGTCACTAGGCTTTTGGCAACCATATCTCGACGCTCGTTCCCTTCGTGTAATCACCCTCTACCCTGTTCTTGAGCTCCAATCTCCCCGAATACCTGTCGGTCACGAGGGTGCGGACGATGGAGAGACCAAGCCCGCTCCCGTTCGCAGATGCAAGGTAGCGCCCGGATACAAGCGGCTTCCTCTCATCAGGTATGCCTCTTCCCTGGTCTGTGATAGTTACTTTCCAGTAGTCGATCTTCTTCCCGCTGTTCTTGTGCGGTCCCTCCTCCTGTTCCAGTCGGATTTCTATGGATACCTCGATCCCCTCGGTATACTCGACGGCGTTAGAGAGGATGTTGACGAATACCTCGTCCAGCAGCTCATCAGCAAGGACCTCCGCTGCAGGCAAGCTCGCGAGGACTTCCACCGTTCGGCCAAGGTTACCCTCTCTCACCAATGACAGAACGTTCTCCAGAGATTGCTTCAGGTCGACGTCGTGAAGTGCTATTTTTTCATGCGACATTACCCTCGACAGAGTCTTTGCCCTCTTGATGAGGCCGCTTGAACCGTCTGCGGCGCGAAGTATGGAATCGACAAGTCCGCGCAACCTTTCGCCTTCCAGTTCATTCTCCAGCACCTCCGCATTCAACTTGATGACCTGATTGTAGTTCGTCATGTCATGGGCCAGGATGTCCTGCATCAACTCCGCGTCTTTCCTGCTCCGCTCCTCCTGCATCCTGAGGTCGGTCTCGTCTCTCACCCTCTCGAAGAAATGAATGTTCGCCTTCACGGTGGGACCGTTGGTCGTGTAGGTCGCACTGCCTATCGCTTCGAGAAAATCCGTCTTTGAAGGGTCCCTCTCTTCCATGATTAGGGAGGCGCTTCTGTCTATTATGAGGACCGTCGCCGTGTTCCGGGATGAGGCTTCTGATATGGCCCTGTAACCGATTGGGTTGCTCGCCCGATTATCTGTTTCATTGGCCCCAAATGCGGCAAAGGTGTTCTGAATGACCGGGTCGATCGGCCCGAGTAGGTAGACCTTCACTCCTCGCCCGGCAGCCCCTCTCAGGAGATTGATTATCCCTATCTTCTCATCGCGATGGAATGCGGTGGCTGTCGGCAGCAGGAGCAGAATCTCAACCTTGGCCTGCGTCACCAACTCAGCGTACAGCCTCTGGACCTGTGCGGGATCATAATGGAGCTCGGTCTTCGGCGGTACGAGCCCTTCTTCGATCTCCTTGACTCGTTGCGGCGCGGGGGTTGCGTTCGCCCAGAGGATTTCGAACAGACTCCCATGATGCCGCACGAAGGCCTCCTCGTTGCTGTATAGTATGGGACCTCTTGGGCTGAACTCCCTGGTGCTCGGAGTTGCCAGATACTCGCTGTCGCTCACGACGAAGTTACCGCTTATGTTGGCCATGTGACGTATCTCTGCGGTCTTCATGAGTGCTTTGCAGTAGGAGATGTTTTCTTTGGTTATCTCGGTGAGCAGTCGTATCCCTCCTCCCTTCTTCGCTACGTCGAGGTATGCGTCTGCCGTACCCGCCGTTCCTCCGGGCTGGTCCGGCGTCAAGGCAGCCGCGCAGATGTCGACCCGCGTCCTCTCATTCGTGAAGAACTTCTCAATGGTCTCCGCTACGTCTTCCGAACGGCTCAGGATTTCTGTCCGCCTGGGCGAAGAACTCACGATGTTTCAGGTAATACCATCCCTATCTACCTTTGCTTTCACTAGAAGTTTTGACTTTAGTTTTAGAATATTTTGCAATATTTGACTACGCATGGTTAAATTTACACAAGTTCGAATCTTTGGCATGTAGCCAACTGCCGGGCCGCTGCACACGCGGATGCGACGGGGAGTTGACAGCGATCAAGGTCGACGGCGTAAGGTTCAGAAAGGCTAGGGAGCTGCTAGATATAGAGCTCCGCCCTTAGGTCTGAGGAAAATAAGATATTGGTGAGGTTGAAGGCGTTTGGCTTGGACCCATAGTTCGGTAGGTCATCACGCGCGTTTGTCCGTATGGAGGCTTCTTGATTGACCGTGCTTGACCTCTTCGCTTGAGAGCGAACTTAACGGCTACGATCAGACCAATGGACGAAAGTATTTAGGCCATTTGAACGCGGAAACAAATCGATGAAAAAGGCATTCGTCCTGCTCAACACCAACCTGGGCTCAGAGGCCGGGGTAAAGTCCGAACTGGAGAAGGTTGAGGGCGTCGTCGAAGTCTACGAGGTCTATGGCGTCTACGACCTGGTGGTCGAAGTCGAAGCAGAGTCGGACCAGAAGCTCAAGGAAACCATTTTCTCCGGAATTCGTCCGCTAAAGCAAGTAAGGTCTACGCTCACGCTCAATACGGTGTCCTGACAGAAGAGCGGAGAAAAACTGGAATCACCGTCTCCCCGAACCTTCGTAAAGGCCGCTCATGAGGTAATAGGTTAAAGGCTCGAAACCAGGCCGCAAGCGACACAGATGCCGGACGACGACGTAATCGTGAAAGTCTCGAAGGTCCTTGACAGGGGGCTGGTCTCGATCCCGCTCGAGATAAGGGAGAAGCTAGACCTGCGACCCGGAACCAAGATGATCGTGTTCGCCACCGAAGACGGGGTGATACTGAGAAAGGCAGAGCTGTTCTTCGAAAGGGAAGCCCCGGGAGGATTGCTGAAGAGGATTCGCGGGATATTCTCGAAGGTGCCGATAAGGGATATGGAAGAGTGAAGTGTCAATTTAGCCCTTGAAAGTTAATCCTGTCGTAAGAAGTGGGCGTTGATGCAGTGTAGAGCATCATTGGAAGCCGCAGGACAATGGAGATCCGAACCGGCGGCACGGAGCGTCGGTCCGGAGTCCGGGTCTCGACGCTCGTGAGCCGACCGATCAAGTACTGCTGGGGGCGCCCTTGCCTCTCTTGCGCCGATGAGCCTTTTCGTGAATATCCTCGGTCGTGTCGATCTCATCCTCCTCCCTGTCTTCCTCCTCCTGTTCGCCCAGTCTGATATCCTGATCTCCGATGAAACCCGACCTCGCCTTGGCGTGTCCGCTTTGCTGCTTGTTGAGCCAATTCTCGTAGATGTCGGGCATCATCAGACTAGCATCAACCTTTTCGACCACTTCCGTTCTCCTCTGTGGCATTGATTCGCGAGGCCTCTCTTAATTATATCAGTCTTTGCGAGAGACGAACCGCGGCACCGACTTATCGGGAGCCGGAGGTCCGGTCCCTCAGAAAACGATTCAAAAATACACAGAGAGAAAGAGGAAGAATGTGCCTGCGGGTTGGCTACAAGGACAGGTAAGCCTATATGGAACACCCTAGTATGGCTCAGGTATGATAAAGACGACCGTCTCCATGACTCCAGAGCTGTACTCGGCCCTCACCCGGTCGGCGTTTGACCGTGGCACCAGCGTGTCCAGAGAGGTTGAGACTCACCTCAGAGAGAGCACGTTCCTCCAGAAGTACATCAGCGTAGTGCGGACAGAGCCTGACGCGGGCGCCCACCTGGTGAAGCCCAAGACGATGCGCGCCAAGTCCAAGAGCGCCGTGGTAACAGCTTCCGCTCTGGAGTAAGCAGCCTCCAATCGGGGTCCTGGTAGGGTTTACCACACTCTTCGATATCCCTACACATCGTCGTAACAGCTTACGGCTTCCCGAGGGCCTCCATCCGAATCTCGGTCATGCACCAGAGGTCTTCTATGATGAATAGACGTCCTTGGGCAAACTGATTCAACTCATGACTCACCACGGATTGAATGAGCGAGAGGCAGGAGACCAAGAAAGGAAGTGAGCGACGAAGCACTCGCAACAAACGGATAAAGCGAAGCCGACAGATGCACGCATGAGCCAAATGTCAGCCACAGGTCTGTCGCCAACAGGGGCAACGATGGAGCACGGCGACCTACGCGAGCTTGCCGCTCGCCTCGGAATCGACCTCCAGACCCTCTCCGAAGAGAAGGTCCGGGATCTACTGGGGAGAGTCAGGGTTGCTGATATCGATGGCTTCGCCGAGATAGCTGCGACAGAGAAGAAGAAGGCGTACAAGCTCATCCGCGCGTACTCCGAAAAGGCATCGCGTGTCCAGGAGAGGAAGGCTCTCCGGACGCCGGACGCGAGAAAGCTTGCCCGGGACATACTCTCGCTCTTTTCGGAGCACACCTCATCCAAGCTTGCCAAGAACAGATTCTCGCTCCTTACGCCAGCCCTCGACAGGGAGACGACCCAGAGCAGGCTCAGTGCATGCGTGACGGGAATGGATATCCTGAGGGAGCTGAAGCAGCGAGGAAAACGAGATGAGCTGGGGAAGGTGCTCGCGGAGGTTTCCTTTGACCCTCCCTCGGGAAAGAAACCGTCTTCGAGGACGGAGTCTGACACCTTGGATTACTTCATGTCACGGAGGCGCATGATCAAGGCGGCTCGTTCGATTCTTACAAACTTCGATGAGGTTCGGACGCTGAGCTCGTTCTTCATGAACACGGATAGGAAAGTTCTGGAGAGCGTAATGAGGACGCTTGAGGAGCATGAAAGCAAGGACGTTCAGGATGCGGAGGGAGTTCTATCTGATGCGGAGATTCTGATCAATGAGAAGCTCCGGAAGGGAGGGGTTGACGAAGAGAGGGCGAGGAGGATAGTCGAAGAGCAGATCGAGGAGGTAGTCAGCACTCTTAGGATGAATTCGGAGGAGGAGAACGCGGTCAGAAGGGCAGCACTTGAGGGGCTGTCGATTCCTTTCGAGTTCGAGAGGGCTGGAAGGCGAAGGGTCATCGAGAAATGGGAGGGAAGAGAGAAGGAGGAGAGGGCAGCCAAGCTCGCCAAGACAGAGTCGTTTCTGAAGCAGCACTGGGCCGTGGTGGATGATGCGGTTGAGAGAGCAATCTCTCTCGACCAGATGCTGGCGATGGCATCCCTGATGGAAAAGTACACTCTTACAATCCCTGTAATCGGAAACGGGGGTATAGCCTTCGTCAACGGCCGCAACCTCTTTCTGATGAAGGATCAGCTTGAAGGCGGAAGCAGAGCCGTCCAGCCCGTCAGCTACGCACTGGGCAGCACGAGGTCGACGAAGATAGTTGCGGCCAAGCCCAGGAACGTCGTCATGCTCACGGGAGCGAACAGCGGGGGAAAGACTACCCTTCTCACGACCCTCGCCTCGATTCACATCCTCACGCTCCTCGGCCTGCCAGTTCCCTGCGAAAAGGCTGAGGTTGCCCCGATACCCATCTACCTTTTCAGGAGGAGAGTGACGCGGAAGATAGGGAGCCTCGAGCAGGCCCTCGGCTCTCTCATCCCCGTCTTCGCCGACAGGCACAGAAAACTCGTCCTTATGGACGAGTTCGAGGCCCTGACCGAGCCCGGAGCAGCGGGCAGAATCTTGGCGGGGATAATGAACGCTGTAGCGACGGGCAGCAGCCTCCTTCTCCTCGTGACGCACCTTGCCCAGGAGACTCTTCCTCATGTGAAGCTTCCCATCAGGGTCGACGGGATAGAGGCTGAAGGCCTTGACAGAGATGGAGAGCTCATCGTCGACAGGCAGCCAAAGTTCAACCACATCGGGTCGAGCACGCCGAAGCTGATCATCATGAAGCTCTCGAAGAGTGCGAAGAAGGGTGACAAGGCGCTGTATGGCGATATTCTGAACTCGCTTGAGGGCGAGTCAAGCATGCCGGTACAGACGCCGTTGAACTTGCCCTGGCTCTCCAAAGAAGACGCGTAGAAATGGGAGTTCTGACCCCTCCAGCTTCTGGGGGCGGTAGTTCAGTAGATTGATGGTGCGGGTTGAGCGTACGCGAATTCTCTTGCCTTCCTTACGAATTTGCCTTGCTCCTTATTCTTGCCATTCTCGTAGTCGTGCCACTCTCCTTTTCTTACCGCGGCTCGCATCAAGATGAAGCTGCGACGATGGGAACGGGCGTCAAGAGGATATCGTCAGAAGGCTCAAATCCGGTTACGCCCCAAAGCCGAAAGGTTCAGTAAGCTCACATTCACTTATTCTTGTGACTGCTATTGGAGGCTCCCCTGTCTTCGAAGAATGTTTGCAAGAGCCATCACTGTGTGAGTTGCTGCTATGGGACAGAGATGCTTCTATTGGAGGATGACGTGCAACGAATAGTCAGTCTCGGTTTCAAAGAAGGCTCTTTTGCAGTTGAATCCGACGGCTTCAAGATGCTCAGGAACAGCAGCGCGGGGAGATGTGTCTTCCACGATGGAGGGCAGTGCACAATCTACTCAAATCGACCCGCGGGATGCAGGCTGTATCCCATCATCTTCGACGAAGACCTCAACCGTCCTGTGAAGGACGCGTTCTGTCCGTACAGGGATGAGTTTGACCTCACATCGGAAGCCAAACGAGAGCTATCAGGCGTCTATCTTAAGCTGATTGGCGGTCCCAAATTTCCTCCCAAAGCGCCCGGAAACTTGCCAGAGGTTGGCTGACCGGCTGAAGTGCCCGAGGGTAGGGGCCGGGCTGCGGGAGAAGGCACAGACCATAGGCTTTCCTGCACGCCGCTTGAAGCCAAGACAGTTGATGGGATTGTGCCCAGATG
>PLUF01000061.1 GCA_003164815.1 Candidatus Gagatemarchaeum stordalenia | reverse complement strand
CAGCTCTGCCTTCCTTAGAACGACCCCATCTTCGGTCGCGTACACGATCATCTTGGTCCCGGGTCGGAGGCCCAGCTTCTCCCTTATCTCGAGCGGGATCGAGACCAGCCCCTTGTCCAGGACCTTCGAGACCTTCACAATCACGTGGTCGTCGGGCATCTGTGTCGCCTGCGGTCTGGTCCCCAGCCTTTAACCTATCACCTGTGTAGAGACTCCATCGGCTTCGTCTCGTTCACGCGAGTTTCCCTTCGGGCGGTCGAACGCCGGGGGGGAATCAAGCAAATAAGAGTCCTTCCCCAGCAAAGTGCCATGGCAGTAAGCAGCCAGATTGCTGATGGCGACCACAAAGGTCCAAGCAACCCTGCCTCGGGTGACTGCAAAGAGGTATTCGACAAGATAGATCAATGGCAGAGGGATTTGATAGACCTGACCCGTCGGAACAGACAGCTCTACCTTACGGAGAAGAAGGCGGAGAGGCAGGTCGAGATCACTTCCCCTAGTCCTCAGGAGCTAATCGACGCGCTGATCGGAAGAGGCGCTTCGCCAGATTTTCCAATGCCCATCTATGACCAGCTCACGCTATCAACTCCAACTTCAGAGAGCGGTGTCGATCAACAGGGCCCGATGCGAAAAGGTGACCTGCAGACAAACCTCCCAATAGTCGAACTGCAGCGCCGGCTAGGTAGATTGAGGCGCGACCAGATGACTTCGCAAGAAGAGCAGGGCATTCACACACTCTTTCTGGCGATAGCTTTCTTGAGGTGGGACGAGAAGCCCACCTCTGATGGTAAGAACGAAGAATATCTGGCTCCTATAGTCCTCGTGCCTGTCGGACTCGACCGAAAGTCCGTCGATGACCCGTATTTCATGAGACTCAGTGAAGAAGATGTAGTGGTCAACCCCGCACTCCTATTCAAGCTCAAGGCGGAATTCGGAATCGCGGTGCCCGAGCTCCCAGACGAGCTTGATGGAGGCTCTGTCACGAGCTATCTTGGCGACGTTGAAAAAGCGACCAAGGGTTTGGGTTGGCACGTGATGCAGAATGTGAGACTTGGCAAGTTCACCTACGAGAAGTTTGTCATGTACAACGATCTGGCGGACCATCGGGAGGCTGCATGTAACCAGCCAATCATCCGCGCTCTTGCGAAGGCCACGACGCTCCCTCCAGGCGACGACATCCAAGTGCCCTACAATCTGGACGAGGTCGTAAACCCGAGCGAGCTCTTCCCCCTACTGGACGCTGACTCTAGTCAGATGGAAGTACTACTGCGATTTCGCCGTGGTCAGAATCTCGTAATAGAAGGGCCGCCTGGAACGGGAAAGTCGCAGACTATTGCGAACCTGATTTGTCAGGGTTTGAGGGATGGCAAGAAGATCCTCTTCGTAAGCGAGAAGATGGCCGCCCTCGAAGTCGTTAACCGAAGGCTGCAATCCGCAGGGCTGTCGTTCGCTTGCCTCGAAGTCCACAGCCACAAGAGCGACAAGCTGAAGGTGGTGCAAGAGCTCGCGAAGACCCTAAACCAAGCACAGAGCGAGAAGGTCGAATCAGATGCAGGTGAACAATATCAGAAGCTAATCAGACTTAGGGACCGACTGAACGGCTACGTGTCAGAGCTTCACAAGATTCGTGGTGGGCTCAAGCTATCAGCCTTTCAGGTACATGGAAAACTCGCAAAGATACTTGACATTCCCAAGGTAGACTTCCGACTGCCGGTTGATCCGGTCTTACAGATTACGCCTGACCGTCTTGAAGAATTATTGGGCAGTCTACGGAGAATTGAGAGCATTGACAATGTCTTTGATAATCTTGAAAATCATCCCTGGCATGACGTGGAACTGAGGACGGCTGACGAGTCGGGTCAGCTTCTGGACCCATCTTTGTTTGCGGATGACGTCGAAATCGGGCTCAACTCTCTCTTGTCTGAATTGAGGAGCCTACAAGCGGAGATGTCTTCCTTGACAGCAAGAATAGGTGTCAGTCAACCTACTTCGATTGAAGGGATGCAGAGGTGCCTGAGAACGGTCGGACTTCTGTCAAAACCCCCTCTTCTAGCTGATTCATGGATGAAACTGTCAGGCGGGGAACTGGTCACTCTGATTTCAGAGGTCAAAGAAATGCAAGGGTTGAACTCCCAGTTGACCCAGAAGAGAGCCAAGCTGGCAGAAGATTTCCAACTCGGCCTTCTGTCTCTCCCGATTGGTCAGATGCTGGACAACCTCGAGGGCGAGTATGCAACATCCATCCGATTCCTGAAATCCGGGTATCGCCGCGACATGGGCAGGTTGAGACGGTATAGTACTTCGACCCGCAAGATTAGCTACAGCGATGCAATAAGGGCGCTCTCAAAGGCAAAAGAGATTCTTGACATTCAGGGTAAGCTCGAATCGGGATACGCTGGGTCAAAGAAGGTACTTGGACAGTTCTACCTGGGGGAGGAGACCAATTGGGCCTCGACGATTGGTGGATTGGAATGGCTCTCTCAGGTCCTCAACGGGTTTTGGCGATCCAGTCTCTCCGACCAACTGTGTGAACTAATGCTGAATCCTGACCAACTCTCCCAGCTAGGTGAAAGCTCCATGGTGAAACTGGAGCCAATGCTGACAAGGGTCATGAATAGGGTCCGCAAACTCGAGTGGGAGATGATCAGTTACACCATTGATGGGGGAGCCTTAGCTCGGGCACCGATTTCCAAGCTCGAATCTTGGCTCGAGGTCAAGATGAACCCGGAGGATTTGCGAAACTGGTTATCCTATCAAAAGACGAAGGAGAATTGTGAGAGACTGGGCCTGATGCCATTCCTAACCGTGGCGAAGGAGAATCAAATCCCAGCTCAGATCCTTGAAGACGCATTCATGCTACGGTTATGGAAGGCTTGGCTTGCTGAAGCGTACCGTGAATCACCAGCGCTCGCGGACTTCGTGGCGACTTCGCATGAGCGAATCATCCAAGATTTTCAGAATATTGACAAGGACCTTAAGGAGCTTACCATAAAGCTCGTACGCCAGAACATAGCGAAGAGTCAGCCAAAGGCAGAGGCGGCGGTTCCGGGGACGTCACAGATGGGAATAATTCTTCGGGAAGCACGAAAGAAACGCATGGTCATGCCGCTCCGAAGACTCTTCGCGGTAGCTCCTCACATCATTCAGGACCTCAAGCCCTGCATGCTGATGAGCCCACTTTCGGTGGCGAGTTACCTAGGGACAAGCCCATATCACTTCGATTGGGTAATCTTCGACGAAGCCTCGCAGATACCTCCAGCAGATGCCATCGGCTCTATCCTGAGGGGTTCGCATCTGATTGTTGCCGGAGATGACAAGCAATTGCCGCCGACGACTTTCTTCCAGGCCGAACCCGATTACGATGATGAGGATGAGAATCTGGAGGAGAATTTGGAAAGCGTCCTTGACGAATGCCTGACGGTACCAGGGTTCAGGAGGGTGTTCCTGAAGTGGCACTACAGAAGCAAGAGGGAGGAACTCATCGACTTCTCAAACAGGAATTTCTACGATGGTCAGCTTGTTACTTTTCCGAGCCCGGATTCCCGCGACGCCCCCGCCGCAATCGAGTTCCACTATGTTCCCGACGGTGTGTACGATCGGGGAGGTTCTAGGACAAATGCTCAGGAGGCGAGGGTGGTTTGTGACCTGATCGAAGACCATTTTCGGCAACATGGGGCCGGTCTGTCGTTAGGTGTGATAACCCTAGGCATTTCGCAGGAAGAGGCCATTTGGGATGAGTTTGACCGGAGGAGAATCGCGAATCCGTCCTTGGCCGTACAGTCCGAGTCAAATGAAGTCGAACCTTTCTTCATCAAGTCTCTTGAGAAGGTCCAAGGCGATGAAAGAGATTGCATTATCATTAGTCTGGGGTACGGGAAAGACGCAAACGGCGTGCTCTCCATGAACTTCGGTCCCATTAACAAGAATGGCGGACAGAGAAGATTGAACGTTGCGATTACAAGGGCCAAACAGAAGGAGATTCTCGTTTCCTCCATCCTTCCCCAGGATATGGACCTGACAAGGCTGTCCACACGAAGTCTCGGAGTGTCTATGCTGGCCATGTTCCTCGGATACGCATATCAGGGAGGAAGGCCTCCAAGTCAGGCTTCTGGGAGCGGGGAACCCGAGTCAGATTTCGAGTATGATGTCAGAGAACAACTCGTGGCCAGAGGCTTTGATGTCGACGCACAAGTAGGCTGCTCCGGCTTCCGAATAGACCTAGCGATCAGGAATCCGCTCCACAAGGACCGGTACATCATAGGGATTGAGTGTGACGGTGCCACATACCGCGCTCAAAGATCGGCCCGAGACCGAGACAGGTTGCGACAGGCCGTTCTCGAGGGGTTAGGTTGGAAGATCTACCGCGTGTGGTCTACCGAATGGGTGAAAAACTCTGCCGGCATCGTTGACCAAATAGCAAGTAGAGTACTAGAGCTTCAAGAGAGTGGACCCTCGGAGGCCGGGGTTCTGGGACCCGACGTTGGGTCCGAACAGGAGGTGGAGATGATTAAACCGGTTGAACCCAGCGCGACAGGTGCTGAAGAAGAACACCTTCCGCCTCTGCATTCAACTGGGACTCCCCAATATGGTTTCAAGCAGTATGTCGAATATCGGCAACTGGGCAGAAGACCCAATGACCTCGGGTACCTCGTTCAGGCAATCGTAGAACAGGAGACTCCCATTCACGTTGATGCCGTGATCCGTCGATTCGCGGAAATCTACGGTCTCGGGAAGGTAGGCTCTAGGAATCGTAAGACCATCGCATCGTACATTCGTCAGGCCGCCGCTCGTCAGAAGCTTCAGATTCGAGGGGGGTTTTGTTGGGTAGGCTATGACTCGACTCCGAGGATTCCTTTGCCGGGCGCGCCACCAAGGCCGATTCAAGAAATTGCATTAGAGGAGCTGATGGAAGCCGCAAGAACAATAGTCGAGATTGAGAGAGGAATACCTCGCCAGTCCCTGGTACGAGAGGTGGCGCGCGTCTTTGGATACAAGCGGACTGGAGAAAGGGTGGACCTGAGAGTGCAGCAGGCTATCGACCGGCTCTACGAACGGGGCGTCTTTTCCACATATGAAAATCAGGTCATTCTTGCCCATAAGGCTCCATGATTTGGGACAATGAACCAGTAGGTTGTGCCAGACACCCTGGAAGCTCGGCAGGGCCGTAGACTTAGCCTGCCAACTTTGGTACTTCGATGGGCCGGTCTGTCAAAGACCCGAACATGTCTGCGTGCTCTGTGTGTATAGGAACAATCTTCTTGGCGTTGCTCAGGTCCATGACCCTCTTCAAGTCGGCCCGTGGCGCATGACCCGACGCGTGCACCTGCTTGTAGCCCATTCCAAAATGATCCAACCATGCCTTGAGTCGCTGTACATCGAACAGATCGCCGAAAAGGTGAATGAGAGCCCTAGGCTGACATCGCATCATCTTGACATCCTGGAGGATCTCGGGCTTGTTGGAAGCGAGTTCAAACTCATAGAGGGAAAGTCGGGAAGACCGGCAGCGGGTCGCTACTTCAGCGTAACTCCGAAACTGGCGGTTGCTCTGAGCAAGATAGGAGAGACGATAAGCGTGAAGGTGGAGAAACAGGTGAAGAACACCTGAATCCCAGACGGTTCCTAGAGACGGCCGAGGGCATTCTGGGCTACAAATTCGCGTTGGTTTCCTTCCTTGGCGTCGCAATAATCGGACCGTTTCTCAACTACACAATCTTCGAGCTCCCTGGTCTCTGGCGCCTCGCTGTTGCCGCTATCTTCATGACTTTCGCGGCGGGCATGATCTTGGCGCTTTCGCAGATTTTCACACACATAGCCTTCGGCTACGCGAGCGTCTTGAACTGGAGATACAAGAAGGAGGTGACCTTCGACCCTGATGCGATCGGAATCGCTTAGGATTTGCACGCACCGCTCCCAAAGGCGATCGTTCTATCTGACAATCCTAAGCTGGACGCTGCGACGAACGTCTGGACCCTGACAATTACCGTTTCTCGAAAGTTGAAAGATGAGAAGACGAGAGAAGAGTTCCTGTCAGTCATCGCGCATGAGATCGGCCACCTGTTGAACCGAAAGACCATGCTCGTGCAAATGCTGGGCGCGATCGGGATAACTGCGCTCTACCTCATCTTCGCCCTCGGGACGATTGCTGCGATAAGCCCGATTATGGCTGAACTGTCAGCGCTCGGGTTATTCTTCTTGCTTCTGATCATAATCAACCACGCAGGCGAATTCGCGGCCGACAGCGCGGCAGCAAGGATCGGACTTGGTGACGCCCTAATCTCTGCTTTGCAGGGGTTTGGTGACGATTATGGGTACAATAGGGTGTCTGAAACCCATCCTTCGATTAGGGCCAGAATCGCTCGGCTGATCTCTAGACCAGGAACGGGGGGAGTATCGCCGCAGAACCTCAGCGGCCGGATTGGTGGATACCTAAACAGCAACTGGACGATTAACTATACCACACCGGGACGGTACTTTGGCAACGGCGTTGCTTACCACGTCCTTGATTACACCCGGAATGTCGGGATGGGTTCCCTGATAATCATCGACGTCGGTTGCTCCTACGGGGTGGCGCCTAGGCGAATGAAGGAATATCTCGGCGAGAGCGGAATATCTTCGTACGTAATCGGGCTTGACCTAGCGAGAGGGTAAGAGAGCGGGCTGAGAAGAATCTGGATCGGTTCTTCTGCGGCGATGTAATGGTCTTGAACCCGGCAGACCTGCCTGCAGGGAATATCGTGGTCAGCAGCTACGCCGCGCTCTTGGTCCAAATGCAGCGTCGGTGTGCCATGATGCGCAAGTGTGTGGGGCTCATGAAGGAAGATGGTCTCTTCGTCACGAACTCGTTCCTTCTGTTCCGTCCGAAAGAGCAGTCTGAAACTATGGCAATTCTCTACATCATCGGTGCTACGAAGTCGATTCCGGAAGGCTTCGGGGCATTCTCACGCGAACTAAAGCGGCGATATCGTGAAACGAAGAAATGGAACTCAGTCGCCACAAGAGGTCGTCAGCAGGCTCGAGATTACATCGATCGGATGGAAGAAAGGTGGAACGCGCTCAATGAAATCTTGAAGACAGCAATATACTTCGACATCATAATAACGTCTGGGGTATACTATCCTAAGCGGATTCTCTCATCAGTAGGGGCTCGAGTCTGGCAGTATGTTTCTCCGTAGTTAGGTGGTCGCCAAACCTTCCTCTTAGCCAATCCTCAAGAATCTGTCCAACCTGGCCAGCAGGATGAGGAAGATTGAAGGCTACGGGGTGAAGTTAGAGGGGCTGAGGTACAGCAACGGGGCGTAGGAACCTGGACTCAGTTCGCTGTTTCTTGGTTCACAGAAGCAACGCGTTCCGCAACTTTATGGATAAGCCGGTCACTATTTGGACTGTAATCACCCATATAAGCTTATTAGGTGCCATGGAACGGTAAAAGAGGGCAATTTGGGCTCCAGTCTTTGGCCGTGGAGGAGTATTCAGGTTCCGAACGTCCTCCAAATCAAGCCTGGTGGCGTTACAGGCTTGAACGAGAAAATAATGATATTTCTTCCCGGGAAGGATTTCTATTACACCATTATGATATACGCAGACCCTTACAATCTTGAATCAAGGATTCTCCCATTCAATGTCCACAAGACGTTCCCGACAAGACCTGAACCTGAGAGATACCAAGTCCTTGCAAAGGGAACGCTCAATCTGCAGCCGCTTATTGACACTGTGTCAGGTCTTGAGCGTCCTTCTCTGCGAATAGTTGACTTGAGTTCTCAGGATTTGAGGCAGGAAGAGGTCGTGCCGCTTGGACAGTTGGCGAATGTGTTTGGGCAAAGGGACTTGGTCATCACTCCTGAGTGGGCAGAGAAGCTCGCACCGATTCCTGTTTCTTCGCTAGAGGGGGAGCCTTTCGCGGCAGGGCTATCAATCAATAAGGGAATCAATAGCGGGCTGTTCCTACGGACCAGCTCCGAATCGTATCAGTTAAGATTCCCAGATATCCATACCCTCGAAGAGAGGATGGAGGAGTCAATGCTCGAGTCTATGCAGGTGAACTTCCTTGATGATTTGGAAGAGGACTTTGAGGGCGAAGGAGTCGATGAAGTTTTCTGAGACCATCATGCGCTGATTCTGTGAAGTCGAGCCTTGGTGTCGCTCAGTATCCAGATCATCAGCTCCAAGCCGTCTTCAAAGCAGTCCAGCGCCAATCTCTCGTCCACGTCGGCTACTTTGCGGACGGTCCATGTGAAGTGTAGGAGTCTGTCGGCAAACGGCTTGAGCGAATCTTCGACGTCTTCCGAGCCGCTCAGGAGCTCGATCCTGGCGTCAAGGTATCTCCTGACAAGCCCCGAGCGCCCTTTCGCTAGCTCATCCTTCAGGATACGAATTGTTTCATCAGACATGACCTCGTTCAAGGCTACGAACGGCTAAGTCTTTCATCTACATCGGGAGGGTTCTGTCAAGACAGCGGAAGCGGCGGCAAACTCAATCGAGGGAGAAAGTAATTGGATAGCGGTCATCCAAAACGCTTCTAAACCTAAATCTCCCTAACTCGGATTATGAGGCTGAACGTCACGGTCGTCGTCGGGGCCTTGGTCTTCGTCTTCGGCGCATTCATCACAGGGCTGGGGCTAGCCGAGAGCGGAGGAGGAGGTGGAATCTACGGAAGTGTTCTGCCCGGACCTCTTCTCATCGTCTTCGGAATCGTGCTCGTTACAGTCGGGTCAAGGCCCAAGAGATTCAGCAAACGCAAGTGAACCCCACATGGGCCGCTATTTGACACGGAAAACTATGCGCGGCCATCTTGAAAGAACCAGCGGTTGCGGGGCGTAAATTAAGAACCCTCTTCATAACCATCCGAATGACCGACATACCTTACCTGAAATCGACGGAAAAATGGGGTAAGGTCTCTCGATCGAGAGGGCAGACTAGGCTACGTCCCGTTGCCAGCGAATCCCCTATTAGGTTACTAGAGCCAAGTTGTTCGAAGCGAATTGATGGCAGGCTGGCCAGTATCAGCCTGTCTGCTTCCGTATAGGAGCAGGGTCGGCCGGGGGCGCTCGTGGTCACTGCAGCCTGCCCTACGATGCGCGAGAAATGGAATCCTCTGCATTCGAGCGTCTCTTGCTTCGTTGGGATTCGGACCGTGAGCCTTATATGTAAGAAATTTCCTACAAGCTAATCGTGGCGAACGAAGCTTCTGAGCTTAGAACGGTAACGGTCTCCGAAAAGGGGCAGCTGGCAATCCCAGTCGATATCAGACGGAGACTGAACATTCGGAAGGGCCAGACGCTGGTACTCCAGGTGACCGAGGATAAGTTGTTGATCGCAAAATCGGAGGATATTTCGCGGAAGATGAGGGACGAATTCCGGCATTTGCTTGAATTATCCGAGAGCAGTGCGAGAGGGCTGTGGGAGAATGAACGAGATGCTATCTGGGACAACGCTTGAAAGCGGGGAAGTTGTGCTGGTACCGTTCCCCTTTACTGACCTCAGTCAAATAAAGCGTCGTCCTGTCCTTATCTTATCCGGCAGGAAGCATAACAAGGCTTCCAAGGACTTCATTTGTTGCGGCATCACATCGAATCTCGGTAACCGTCGAAACTCCATCTTACTGGAACCCTCAGAAATGGTCGTGGGTTCGATTCCGACACGCAGTAGGATAAAGTTTGACAAGGTCTTCACATTGGAACAGAGCTTAATTCTCAAGAGTTTAGGCAGAGTTTCGTCGAACAAACTCACCCAAGTCACGAATGGCTTGATCTCGCTCCTTGGATAACGCCACGTTCAGAGATGCGGGGTAACGGACCCGCGGGCGGTACCAATCTGAGCACCGTTTTCGGTGTGGTTCCCGTCGGACTTGGACCAGTCCTAGCAGGTTGCTGACAGAGGAAAATCGAAGTTCTCGGTAACGAAGCTTCGCGATGCAAGGAATCCCTCCGTCGACATTGGCCCATTTATACCGCCTTGGGATGGTATTTAACGAGATGACAGCGTCGAGCAAACCATCAGAAGTTGAAAAATGCGGCCCACCAGCAAAA
>PLUF01000008.1 GCA_003164815.1 Candidatus Gagatemarchaeum stordalenia | reverse complement strand
AGATGCTCAAAGCACATTCCCATCTAGGCACAATCCCATCAACTGTTCATGCACAAACGAGTATATAGACGGACTTGGATGAGCAAAATCATGGCTCGTGGTAGGGGCGCTCCTCTATGCGCGTAGTCCATTTTCACAACCTCGCAGGAGTCTCGACCACTCTCGCCAAGTGGCAGCAGAGGGCCGGAATGAAGTCATCAGTTCTTGTCTTGGAGCCGCATCCTTTCGGGTACCCTGGTGAAGAGGTCCAGAACCGGTTCCGAGGTAGCCTATTGAGGAGCACGAACGAAATTGCTCTGTCTCATGTGGTTAATTGCCATACTGGTGTTTTTCCATTGACGTGTTCTTGAAAAGGCTCATCTGGTTGTCAATTCTCGAACAACATAATTGCGAACATCGAAAATCTAAAGTAACCGTTGTCTGGTTTCAAGTTCTCCGCTCTAGCAAATCGCCAACTCACTAAATTCCTAGGGGGACCACTCCCTGCGATGTCGAGTCTTGTTATATGACCCTCAATCATTGAAGGTTTTATAGCACAGAGGTGTTGTGCGCCTGAATAGAAGCGAAAATGGCATGAACTATACCGTGCCCGATTCTCTTCTCAAGAGATTTCTGGTCAGGACAAAGTACCTAAGATACTTATCACGTCGCCTACACTTACAATACACGCTTACGCTCAGTCAAGAGACTAGAGTTGTCTTGCGGTTTGGGACAGACGATACTTGGATAGCAAGAGAAATGTTCGAGTCAAGGCCATATGAGAAGTACTTTAGGCCGGAACCAGGGCAGACGGTAGTCGATGCAGGGGCCAACATTGGATGTTTCACCTTGAGATCAGCAGAACTGGTAGGGACATCGGGAAGGATCTTGGCATTCGAGCCTTCTTCTAGGAGCTACTCGATTCTAAAGAAGAACGCTAAGAAGAACAAGCTCAAGAGCATCCTAACCATGAACATGGCGCTTGGAAACCAAGAGGGACGGATTACACTTTGGGTCCACGATATGTCAGCATATGATTCCACACTCCGTGCAGAGAATGAAAAAGCTAGACTGCGTGGTGGAGAAAAAATACCGGTAAGAAAACTCGATAATGTTCTAGACGAACTGAGAATCAAGGAACTCAATTTCATAAAGCTGGACACGGAAGGAGCTGAGCTCGACATTCTCAGAGGTGGGCAAGCATGTTTGAATCGGTTCCGCCCCAGACTGGCCGGGGAGGCCCACCCTGGATGGAGTGATTCAGGGGCGACCATACTTGAATATCTTAGGGGCTTCAATTACAAAGGAATAGTGGAACCTTATGCCGAGGGTGTGGAATTTTTCTACGCATGGCCAAACGAGGACCATTTGGATTGGGTCGAAAAGTCATAGACTGGGCGAGCATTCGACACTAGATGGCTGACTATCGTTCAGTACTTCGGAATTCGGCAGTTGCGAGTATGAGTGTTGTCCGAATAAGCACAACTCGCTACTCTTCCACTGGACACGTTACCGGCCAGTTATCAAATCTGTTAGTTATCTCGCGTGGCCTTCAACCGCTTGATTCACTGTGCACTTTCGGCTGGCATAACAATCTCCGATTCGAAGTGCGAATACTTGAAATCCTCGCGAGACCATGACGGTCTGATTATCTTACGCATCAGTTCAGTTCTACAGTATAACGAGAATCCATGGAATTGTATTGCTCGAGAAACTCATTGTGGTACTTTTTTCTGAATTGGGAATCAATCTCTGCCAGAATTCTCGCCGCGTCGCCGCGGAGTGATTTTCCTCCGAATTTCGGTTTCCCGCCGAGTCTCAACCAATCTCGATACATTGCGTAGCGATATCTGACCCGCTTCAGCCAGGGCCAATCTGACCTATCATCAGCTGTCTCTAAGATGTCGAACCATCCCCAGCGATATAATCCCATCTGAGCCGCACGAGCATAGAGATCGGTGTCCTCGTAGATTTGGATGTCCCTCCATCCGCCTAGGCGTTCTACGAGTATTCGTGGGATTATCGAGACGCCAGCTGGTCCCCAAGCATTTCGTACAGTTGGTGAAAGAGCCAGCAAGAGGCTACCCTCGCATGAGCGATGATAAGATTCTAGCAGTTTGACGAGGTTTGGCTTGAGAGGGTTGTCAAGTTCAACGTTTGAGATTATGGTGGCGCCCGAAGATCTCTCGAAGGCAAGCTGTCTCCCCTTTCCTCTGGTGCACTTTGATACGGTCAACCTTATTCCGTGTCGTTCCGAATACTCCCGCAGAATCTCCTGTGTGCCGTCGGTACTGAAATTGTCCACGACGACCACTTCAAAGGAATCATCTAACTGACTCACTATGCTATCGAGGGTATGCCTCACGGTCTGAACGTTGTTGTAATCAGTTATGCAGACGCTGTAGTTTGGAGCCAGTTTCGTAGGCCCCTTCCTCTTTCATGGTCCGCATAATTAGGCTTGTCATTCGGCTAGCCGTCTTTCTTCCGTGAGGCGACAGGTCACACATTATTTCGAAGTACTCGTCAAGTAGACTTCGACCCAGTCTACATACGCTGGATTCGTGACCTGAGACTCCGACTCCTAACGAAAACCACCCCGATAATAGCCACAGCAACTATCGCGCCCGCCCCGACTATTAGAGCAAGCGTGCTCGTGGGGAAGGATGGCACTACGTTTCTGGTAAACAATGCGGTCAGAGTACCGTTGGAATCGGCGAATGCGGTCATCGAGGGTTGGCCTGGCTGGGCCACCGTGATGAGTCCGGCCACATCCCACCCCGTGAAAGTGCAGCCTAGGACCGGCGAGCCCGAGACCTGGAAGTTGTCGCCGGAGTCCTCCCAGCTGGCGCCGGATGGCGTGGTGCTTCCACAGTCTGCCGGATTCGACGCGATCAGGACGGAATACTGGTGCTGATACGTAGTGACTTGCGTCTCGCCGACCGCGGCTGTCCCGGAGACACCGGTGGATGCGAGCCATCTCTCTGACCCGATCGAGCCCGTGAGTGGGTTGGTCAATGACCACGGAGTTCCAAAGTCGAGCCATTGGTTCGCGGGATTCCCAGTCATCGTGTAGGTTGTCGGGGTTCCCAACGAGGTATAGCCCAGGACCGGAGCCTTGACGTATGGCGCGGCGCCCCCGACGACGGCGTACGCAAACTGTTGGCTGACCTGCTCATAGTATGTCGTTGAGAACTCCGGACAAGTCTGCTCTGAACAGGTCATGAGCGAGGTCGTGCTCGAGATGGAGCCATCCGAACCGAATCCGTACCTGACATTTGGAGAGCCCGATGAGACCGTTATGGTCAGCTGGCAGGAGGGTAGCGAGGTGAAGGAGTGCGGCTTCCCGTCGCCGGGGACCGACGCGGGTGAAACCGAGCAGCCTGAGAGTGTGAAATTGGCCGGCGTCCCTTGCTGCTCCGCCAGGGCGAGGGTTATGGGTAGAGTCACCGGCGCCGAGAATTTCGCCATGATGCTTCCGGCGCCGAGAATCGTCGCGGTCGTGTTGGCTCTGCCAGCCGCGGCGAAGGTGATCCCTCCAGAATCGCTCGACCAGATATTGAAAAGATAGTTGCCGTTCGGAGTCGCGGTTATCGGAAGGGCTCCGTAGCTCTCCCAAACCTTCGAGCCCGAGGGATTCGTGCTCCCAGCTCCCGCAGGGTTCACGATGAAGCTTATCTGAAACTGGTCAATGAAACTCACCGTGTCCTGATTGCTCCCGGTCGCTTGACTGAAACTACCTCCCTCAGGTGGCGCCCACTGCTCCGTCCCGGACACTGCGACTGGACTTGCCACAGTCACCTTCGACCGATAATCGAACCAAGCCATGCAACTCGCGACTCCTCCCAGCGTCGCGGTCGAGATTGAGCATCCCGTCTGGCCGGTCGTGCCCAACTGCGTTCCGGAGACAGGAATGGTGAGATTCGCGTCCCAGGCCGCGGGGTCGATCGGTTTTGCGCCATAGGAGTTGAGTAGCTGCTGGTAGGCCGAGAGCTGGATTCCGGAACACGTTCCCGTCGAGCAGGAGGATTGCTGCGGCGAGATGGCCGTGAAGGACCCGGAATCCGAGAACCCGTTCCGTACGTCACCCGAGTTCGAGAATGATAGGGTGAACGCACAGGATGGGAGCATGACTATGGGGTAAGGCTTGCCGTCGCTGGGGAATGACGACGGGCTAGAAGAGCACCCGTTGACCGTGACGTTGGCGCTCGGTGCGGAATTGGTCATGGTCAAGGAGACCGGCTGAACGACAGCGGCTGTCGAGGGGCCCGTCGAACACGTGCCCACGCAGGCCTTGATCGCATCGACGAACCAGAGCGCAGATTCACCTGGGCTAAGGACCCAGCTGCCAGTATTCGCGTTCTTCTGCGGCGCGGAAAAGACATGGTAGGCGACCGCATCGGTTACCCATGCGGAATTACAGGTCGACTGGATGAGAGTGAAATTGCTGGGCGCGGATGCGCTCGTGCATGATTCAGAGCCGATTCCCGCTATCACGAAGGTATCAGCGCTAGTCGTGGAGAACGTCAAGGAGCAACCGTCGACAGGGTTGCAGTCGCTGAATTCATGGTTAGGGATGCTTGGGTTGGTGTCGAAGGGCGCGGTCGTGTTTGCCCCCTTCACGCTGTACCCTATCATGTCCCACGCTGCCTCCGAGCTGTTGGTCGTGCCCGTTATCGTGACGGTCCCGGATACGGGCGCTACCGCGTAATCTTCCCAGACCGAGCTCCCGTCGCCACTGCCCGGATTCGTGACATACGCGTATCTCTGGTGGAATGGCATTCCCGGCCATGCGCTCGTCAGCGAGGTCAGAACCGCGTATCCCCCGCCGCGCGACAGGACGCTCTGTGGGCTGAGGGCCACCTGAACGACCACGAGATTACCTTGGGTCACCTGCAATCCTATCGACTGGCGCGCGCAACCGTTGCATCCGGCGCTGCTGGATGCGTCGAGAGCGAGGGGGTTCCCCGAGACCGCGGAGCGAGACTGCACCGGGAGATAGAAGACTAGGATGAGGCCTAGGGCCATGACTATCGCAGTGACTCTCTTCCTCTGCGAAATGTTCACGTTTATTGGGCCAGCTAAAGTACTATAAGTGCGCTTAATCACTTTCCCACGTTTTTCAGATGGTCTAATGGCGGTCAGGGCAGTCACTCTGACGATTTGAGCGACAAGATAGTCGCTGTGAACAGGGAGAACATGGGAAGATAGCTACAACCCGTTTCGTTACCTCGAGCAAGATCAAACACCATCTCTTGTGAAACAAGTCTACACTCGTTTGTGAGATTTCCTTGCTCCACCAGAATTTGACGGCGTCTCCTCCCTTCCGGTAGCCGATGGAGTTGTGGGAACCAGGAAGGCTTCCTCTGCTCTTGTCTTCCACAAGTCGTCGCGTCTTCACCTCACTCGAACCACTAAGTGCCAAGACCCCTCCAAGAACGAGGGAGCTCTTATCGAGCACGGTCCATGGAGCAAATCTGACCGAACTATCTTGTAAGCAACCGCGACCGCGGCGTACCTAGTCCTAATCAGAGGATCCACGGTCAATCCTGCAAAGGCCGGCCCAAGCGGTTCCGCATCTTATTGGCTCGGCGAACTCGCTCTCTCGGGCTTCTCCCAGTACAGAGTCCTAGACTACGCAGGGACGACCATCACAGCGCAGAACGGCCATGGAGGAATAGGAGGCGTTGACCAGGTGGCTGCAAGAGTAGTTCCGAGCTTCGGCGATCAAGCTCGCACCAAACGCGTAACTCCTAAGGGACAGGTTCACTAGCGCATATTCTTTACATAGCCTTTTAATTTTAAATAGCCTCAAACCTTTACGCAAGCCGTGAAGCCTCTCTACAGAGCCGTTTCATTAGGAGTGGCCTTTCTCTTCGTATTCTCGGCTGTTCTCGGCGGAGGAATCGGACCTGTCGCTGCTGCAACTTCCCATGCAGCTCTCGATGGTAGCGCTAGAGCAGGATGCGGATATGTTATCATATGTTCGGTGTCGCTAACGACAACGAATCCTTCTGACATAATCATAGTTGGCTGCGATTGCCTTGGTGGGGGTACATGGTCAGTGGAGGACACTGCTGGTCTAACATTCACTTCAATGACTGGTCAGATTCCCATAGGAGGAAACCAATGGATAGAGACGTGGTATGCCTTCTCACCAAATGTCCTAACTGCGGATAGCGTATCGGTCCAGTCGACGTCAACCGGAGAGACGTGGTATGGTATGGTCGCTTTTGCCGTCTCTGGGGCGAACACTGCCCAGCCTTTCGCGACCGGGTTTCCTATGGCCCAAGCTAATGTCGAAGGCTGCGCTAGCCCGTGCGACACAGGAATCTCTGCTCCCGCAGGTTCCTTTGTATTCCAAGTGGGCGGCGATACCGGATCTACCCTCCAGACCGCAGGACCCGGGATGACGCTGATACAATCGTCTAGGTCAGGGCAAGACGCATACGCTCAGTACGAGGTCCTTTCTGCCTCTATCTCTGGAGCTGTTCTGTCGTTCGGCACCGCACAAGGGAGGGACTTTGGTGTGATACTCGATGTCATCAATCCAGGAGCATCCTCGAGTTCTTCTTTGACTTCATCCGGCGCTTCGGGCGTTCCGAGTCCTTCGAGCACTTCCTCGAGTTCTTCCTCTTCGTCCACGACCACTTCTGCGTCGGCATCGACAACTTCGACATCGCCCAGCACAACTTCGCAGACGACGACCTCGAAATCATCAACCACCAGCTCGAGCACGACCTCTATCACATCGTCGACAATCACTTCAACCACCACAACGCCCTCGGCCGCCGGGACGGGGACCGCCGGGAGCGGAGAGTTCTATCTGGGAGCCATGTCAAAGGACCCATCCGCTCTCCCGAACACCGGAGCACGCAGTTCGATTCAGGTCCAGTCGTTCGACGTCCCCGTGGGCTGTGTAGCTTTCTGGGTAAGTGACGATTCAGCCAGTAACCTCTGGATGCAGGTGGGCTACTACATCTGCGACGGCTCGACCCCCGTGGTCTTCACCCAGGTCTGGAATCTTGCCTCCTACACGGTGGTCTACGGAAACATCATGAGCTCCACTCCGACATCGGGAATCCATCAGTTTGGGGTCTATCTCCAGTCCGGCACCACATGGGTGGCGAGGTACGACGGGACTGTCGTCGGAAGCTACGACCTTGGGGCGTCGGTGTCTTCCTCCTCCTACCCCGTCTATGCCATGTCGGAGGAGAACGGCTTGGCCGCGGCGATAAGCATCCCGACGACGAGCTTCCCGGTGGGAATCCAGGCTCAGGTGAACGGTGTCTGGGTTGACCCTGCATCGATAAGTGTCTACAACTACGGAGGCGACTGGGGGCTTCAGGGACCCGGCCAGAATCAGCTGATGGCGGCGGACAGCTTCATTGTTGGAGGATCGCTCCCGAACCCATCGTACGGTTCACCGCTTTGAGGGTGACTAGGTCAAGCACCTTCGTCCGGGTGCGGCATTCGATGCCGGCTAATGGATTAGCTGCTTATATTACGTTCATGATTTAAATAACCTCACCACATCAGACCTTCCGATGAGCGCAAGCGACCTCGACCTCGGGGGCGGCCTCAAGCTGGCGCGCTTGCTGAAGAAGGGATACACCGGCTACTTCGAAGGCCGAACGTTCCGAATCCTGCGCGGAGGCACGGTCGTGAGTTCATTCAGTGACTCCCAGGGAAAGATACTGACCCAACTCAGACAGAAGAACGCGATGACGCCGACGCAGATTTCGGACGTGGTCGGATCGACCCCCGCGGCGGTGATTTACAACCTCAAGGCCTTGATCAAGGCCGGGGTCGTGGAGAGGCACCCTCTCCCTGGCGGGACCGTCTTCTACATCCTCTGCTGGGATGTGAGCGTGGACCTGTCCCCCACCCTCAAGGCCAAGATCGAGCCCGACGTCTCCAGGATGGGCGGCTGGTCGATGCTGGCGGGCATTCCCATGGGCCGCCTCAGGAAGGAACTGGGCAGCCTCTCCGAAGACGAGTTCCTTGAGGTCATGCGGTATCTAGTCTCGGCGAAGAGCCTTGCTAGCTGACCGTGAAGTTGCTCTGCGGCTGGCGGTCAACAGGGACCTAGACAGGAAGCTAAGGGTCGCTAGCAGTTCGCGGTTCTTCTGGGTGTACTCACTTTCGCTCTGGGACCCCGATGCTTTTTGGAAGTGTGCCTCGGGAGCCTCCGCCTTCGCCTTCGTGTGGCTCGTTCTGGAGAGGCTGGTGCCCGGAGGGTTCGCGTCGGCGCCACTCACGGCGACCGCCTTCTTCGAGTGGTTCCTGCTGGGCCTAATCCTGATGTGGGTGTACAGCCTCGGAGCCTGGCTCCATCCGACGAACCTCGCCGTGATCTTCACCTTCATCTTCAGGTTGTACAGGAAGAACAAGACGCTGGACGATCTTAGCCCGCAGGAACTCTACCACCTGTTCCCCGAAAAGGGAGACCCCGTATCGATCCCCTACGGACAGGTCGTGCTCTGGACGCTCTTCAACCGGGTCAGGCGCTCGCCCGTGCTTATGTCTTTGATGCTAGGGGCATCGTTTGCGGCCCTGCTGGTCGCGCTCCTTCTGGTTGCAGCCTAGCCAGCGCTTGGAAACCTCAAAGAATACCCGCGAACGGAACCCTGAAATTCGCCCTCCGGAGGTCTTATGATGAGACGAAAGGACAACGCTCCGACACCAACTGAGTTCCTCGAGGAGATAGATTGCTCTTGAGACTCCTGATCGTGACTTTTGACCCGCCCCAGAACATAGGAGGAGTCGAGGGCAGGGTCCAAGGGTACGTGACCGAGCTCAACCGACGCGGCGAGTTCGTGGAGGTCGAGGCCTTTGCGCCCGGCTACCGGTTCACGGAAGAGACCTTCTACGGGTCGGCGCTGCACAAGTGCCCATCCGGCTCGGGTGCCCTCCTCCGTTCCTTCCGGTACACCGCGGGGCTCCTCGGCGAGGACTCGATTGATTCGGTCTTCCTCCTCAGCGGCGGAATTACGCTCTTCGGGAACATCCTGCTGCTCTACTGCCGGGCGCGGCGCAAGAGGACCGCCATGCTCCTCTATGGGAAAGACATCCTCCAGGCCCGCAAGAGCCTCCTAGGTAAGGCGCTGCTGCACACCTCTCAGATTCTGACGAACCGGATAGCGACGAACTCTCGATTCACAGCCTCCCTCCTGTCCGGATACTCCCAGAGGAAGATCGCGCTCCTCTATCCGAGCATCAACCCTGAACTGCAGCGCGCTGCAGGCCTGAGGACCCCAGTCGAAAGGGGCACGATCCTGTTCGTGGGCAGGCTGATAAAGCGAAAAGGCGTTGACGACCTCATCGAGGCGTTCAAGGTTCTGCGGCGCGACTTACCGAAAGCCCGGCTGGAGATTGTCGGGGACGGCCCTGAGAGACCCGCGCTGATGGACCTGGTCAACAGGCTGGGTCTGCTGGATGCTGTGACGTTCTACGGGAGCCTGAGGGGGGAAGCTCTGTACCGGAGGTATCAAGAGTGCGATCTCGTCGCGATGCCATCGAGGACCATGAAGGACGACGTGGAAGGGTTCGGGACGGTCTTCCTCGAGGCCGGGCTGATGGGGCGACCGTCCGTGGGTACCTACTCGGGTGGAATCCCCGAGGCCGTGACGGACGAGGTCACAGGTCTCCTAGTCAAGGAGGGGGATATCGATGGACTGGCGGCGGCTCTGTGCAGGCTCATCTCGGACGAGGACCTCAGGGAGCGCCTGGGGAGCAATGCCAGGGCCAGGGTCCTGCGCGATTTCACCTGGGAGGCTACCACGACCAAGCTGGAAACGATTCTTCGGGCGTGAGATGCAGTCCCCCGCACTTCTCCCGCGAGGAGACCAGCGGCCAGGATCTCTCATGGACAAAAGACTCAAAAGATACGTGCACTTTTTCGCCGTATCACTGAGATTGTTACCAAAACCCAAGCTCCCCCGCCTCCTGCGTAGATTGTCAGTCTGCTGCGTGCTGGCAGTGTTGCTCGCAGGAACACCGCTGATAGTGTCGGCGGCCGGACCGGCTGCGCGGGACGCGGCCGTATTACCAGTGGCAGGACCTGTGACCCCTGCTACCTCCATCCACTACCTGAATCTCTCCGTATCGCTGGCGAACCGGCTGCATACCAGCCTCCTGAACAGGACCTCGAACGCTTACTACTTCTCGGTCTCGAGCAACTGGGCGACCCTGGCCTCCACGCAGTACAGCACCCTCGGCAACGCGCTCATAGTTGCGGGGCTGATGGAGCTGTTCGAGGCCACCCAGAACCAGACCTACCTCCTCTGGGCCTCCACGACGAGTGACCAGTTCTGGAAAGGAGCCTGGGCCAAGGGAACTGGCGGCTTCTACGACACGTACAACCCGAACTGGTCCAAGTCGACCTGCGAGCAGATCGCGCAGGACAACGCGATGTTCGAGATCGACTTCCTGGACCTTTACCGGCTCAACGGGTCCTCCCAGTGGCTCCAGCGGGCCGACTCTGAAGAGGCGCTGCTGAACCAGAGGTTCTGGAACACAACCGATGGCGTCGTCGAGGTCGGCTACACACCGTGCACTGGTCAGCAATCGGGGGACGTAGACATAGAGACCAGCATAGGTTCGTACCTCTGGGCGACGGGTGAATGGACGAGCATCTCGGGGAACACGTCCTACCTCGCTCGCATGAACGCGGCGGCCTCGTTCGCCCACAGGTACCTGTGGGACGGCACCTCCAACTCCCTTCAGGGAGGCCCCGATTCCACAGGTTGCGCAGGATCCGCCGGATCGCTCGGGTTCATGCGATCCGTCTACGCGAACCTCACAGGGCTCGAGGACTGCCCCAAGGGAGCGAACGAGAACATCTGGGGTGCAATGGGCCTCGCCGAGCTCTACGGCCTCACCGGGAACTCGACGCTGTTGGACTGGACCGACCAGGACCTGTCATGGATCAACAGCACCCTGTGGGATCCGACCTATGGAGGGTACCACAATGACGTCTTCCGGAATGATACCCTCCGGAGCTCCTGCTCGAGCACCAACGAGCCGAACGACTACCCGGGCTGGACTCAGGGGGAGCAGCCCATGTTCTGGTGGCAGATCGGACAGCTGACCCACAACGCGTCGATGACAGCCTGGAGCCTGGTCGCCGAACGGTGGACGGCCGACCACCAGTGGAACTCTACGGATGGCAACGGCGGCGACATGACCTGCCTGAACGGTAACACCTCACCCGATGTGGGCTCACCTGACCTGTACGATTGGATTCAGGGAAGCGCGCTCTACTCGTTCTCCACCTTGGGCTCGCCGCAGACAACCTACACGAGCACAACGACCAGCACGATTTTCACCCAGTCAAGGGCCTCCACGGCTGCGACAAGCTCAGTAACACTAACGAGCTCAAGTACGGTGATCACCCACGTGCCCGAGTTCTCAGCGGCAGTCTTCATACCTCTCGCAGTGCTTGCGCTGGTTCTCATGACGGTCGCGGGATTGGCTGTGCGCTGGAGGAAGGTCTTCAAGGGAGGATCAGGCGTGTCTGGAGAGCCTGTAAGGGGAGCACCGAGAGCGGCAGGCGTCCCCTAGGAGGGCCCACCGCTGCCACCTGGCGAGACGACGGGGTTGACCACGGTCGCAGGCCTCGGAGTCATGTACTTGAACGCGAGACCCCAGAAGACCAGAACCCAGACGATGAATAGGGTGTATCCGGCATAAACGTGCACGTTGTTTCCTACGGACACTCCAAAGAAGTCGAAGGACAAGAAGACGACCAGGAGCCTTAGGATGTTGATGAGGAAGACGCCGACGAAGCCTATCACAAGAAGCGGGATCACCCTCGAGAGCCTCGCCTTGACGTCAATCAGAGCCATGCTCCCCAGAAGCCCAAACGCCAGAACGCCTTGTATCCCCGTGCAGTCGCTGGCGACGTCCAGAAGAAGCGGCGAGCTTGAATTTGAATTGACCGCGACGATGTGCCCCGAGGCGACCGACGTTATTCCAAGCACACTCATCGCCGACGCCATGACACTCGCCATCCAGTCCTGCAGGGCGACATAGTTTGGTATGTCGTTCTCAACCTGGTAGCCGAGCAGGAGGACGACTCCATACGCCGCAGGAACCCAAAAGAGCTTGAAGGACCTTATTCCGAAGAAGGCGACTGCCAGCGCCCCGAAGATGATCACCATGTCGAGTAGCCCCAATCGTGTGCTCGAAGCGGTCTTGTACGCGTAGACTGCCATGACTACGCCCAAGCCAAGGACTGTCTCCAGAAACGTGCTTTTGTTGGTGAGACTCGCGAAGCTCTCCCACTTCATTATCAGCCAGGCGAAAAACACTATGATGAAGATGAAGAAATACGTGTAGTCGATCCCTACTCCAGGTATGGCCAGCGGGATCAGGAATGCTGCAAGCAACGTTATGAGATATGCGTTGGGCCGAGACAATCTGAGGGGACTGGCCCCGGTAGGCGACCCTAGCTTCAACGTTTCCCCCGACTCTTTTCGACATAATTAAGCCATGCGCATCTCTCATCACCGGTAAGCTTCACGAAAAGGTCTAACCCCTCGAGGCGGTCGCAGGGTTCGGCGCGGTAGCGGAGATAATGGCTGAAAGCTGCGCGCCCTGCCCGAAGAGCTCGGGCTCATCCACATGATTGTGACCGTCGCGACCACTGTGGTTGCCTCCTGCGGGATTCGTTCTGCGAGATTCTTCCTTGTCCCCGCCGCGTACCTCGCCATACTATTCGGCGGTTATCAGCTAGAGTCAAGCCTTCCGACACTCATAGGGCTCGAGATTTGGGAAGCTGGCCTCATGGCCGCCTTCATGAACACGGTTGGTATGAACATAAAGGTCTCCGGCAACATAGTGACCCTCGCAAACTCAGCCGGCTTTCTCTCCTTGGGAGTCGCGAGCGCATGCACGTGTGTATCAAGGGCATCTTGGCACTCGGCATGCCGTCATCGATTGCCGTCCTTGACGCAAAGGTGAGCCTCAGAAGGCTGTAATCATCCTCGATAGGTTTCGTCGGGGTCTTCTTCAAGGACCTGATCAGACTCCGCTGTAATCTCGATCCTTCTACTACCTTGGCACATCAGCAGATGAGGCGTGCGCATTTATCTAGGATATGCTGTCTTTATTGTGTGGGTTTTGACATATTGAGACATTTCTTTCACATATTTGATATCCCACCCTGTGAATCCCTCTGGTCAACTCACCTCGACCGCACCTGCAGGTCCCCGTCTGAAATAGCCGCTCATTCCGTAGTCTTTCGCATCTTGAATGTAGACAAATGTTCCATGAATTTGAAATTCATGTCAGTGCATTTCGCCTCCACGCGGCTTATATGCTCAACGAAGTTCACAGATTACAATGAAAGGCATCCAGTACGGTAAGTACGCAGCAATAGCTGCACTACTCGTCTTCGCAGGTTCTGCTCTAGTGCCTTCAGTCTTCGCAGCCCCAATCAGTCCCAAACTGAACTGGTCGCCAAATCCAGTAACAACACCAGGGACGGCAACAACCGCCACGGTTACCGTCAGCGTCGATGCGGACTGCCCCACGGGAGCCTTCTTCTCGGGTACCATAACAGTGACGACCCCGTCCGCGGGCGTTGCAACATACTCCGTGGGCTCAACTCCGTGTGGAACCAATGTTAACGCAGTCTACCCGACGCAGTTCACCGGAACAGCCAGTACCACAGCATGCGGGACCTACACTGCGGAATGGAAGGGAGTTACCACGATAGCCTCGTTCGACACGCTCAACGCGTTCAGCGTGACGGGCTGCAAGGTAACAGGTGCCCCTGAGTTCTCAGGCCCGGCAATGTTGGTAGCGGCTGTCGGACTTGTCCTGGTAGCGGCAATCAGAAAGAAGAACCTAGTAAAGTTCTGAACGAAACGCAAGACGTACGAGGGAAGAGTAGTTCCGGCAGATCACGGGTCGCGAGACCCGTGAATCTCTGTTTTTTTGGTACGCAGTCTCCCTAGGGATTCGGTTTGTGCATGTCCCCCGAATTGGTATCTCGTACTTGTATGGACTGGATCCAGCGCTCAAAGCACCGCAATCCGACCGATGGATTGCGTTGTAGGAGGACGGCAGCCAAGTGAATCTCAAATTCATACTAGTTGATTTCGGCTTCTGTACCCTTATATCAGCCATTCAGAGGAATTGAATAGATTTCAATGCAGGCAAACAAGACCGCCCTTACACTCATCAGTCTGGTTGCAGTAGCAATTCTCGCGTTTGCACCCGTAGTAGCAGCGGATCCGATATCTCCCAGTCTCAATTGGAGCGTACAGAGTGTGCCGAAGGGTCTTAGCACCACGGCGACAGTAACCGTCGCTATAGACCCAGATTGTCCTTCTGGACAGACGTTCTCCGGGACGATAACTGTGACCGAGCCCGATGGTACGAGTGTTGCAACGTACACCGTGCCTCCGACAGCGTGCGGAAGCGCCGTCACGGCGTCTTATCCAAGCGCCTTCACAGGGACCGCGGGCACCACGGAGTTGGGCACGTATACTGCAAGTTGGGCAGGAGCCTCCTCGTTAATTGTTGATGGAAACCATCCCAGTTTCACTGTGGGCGATTACTTTACTGTGGTCGCGTTCCAGCCTCCACCTACGGTCCCAGAGTTTGGCGCGCCTGCAATGCTGGTGGCAGCCATGGGCCTGCTGTTGGTGGTAGCCATAAGAAAAGGTAAGATGCTGAAGGTCTAAGCAGACAAACCGACGAATTCAGGGCGGCCTTCTCATGCTCGCCCTGAACGAACGTTTTTCCTAACTAA
>PLUF01000017.1 GCA_003164815.1 Candidatus Gagatemarchaeum stordalenia | reverse complement strand
CATGAAGTCGGCCATGGGAAAGGTTAATCTAGCCGGCTCCGGACGCCTTCTTCAGCCGGCCATAGCGTGGGGGTCCGACCTGGACTCATTCCGAACCCAGACGTCAAACCCCATGTCGCTTGGGTGTTAGTGAGGTGCGAGAGCTCTCGCGAAGTCCAAGTGCTGGCACCCATCTCAAACCAACACTCCCCTAGCAATTCCACATTATGTAAAACGTTTAAGTTTAGGTCCCAGCGACCAGCCTCAAGTGTAATAGAGTGTCGTTAATTTCCGGTCAGGTCCTTCAGCTGATCGATGTAAGCAGCCTTGTCAACGTGGTCTGGCTGCTCTCGATCTTCGTCTTCTTCATCTACGGGCAGAGGCTCCAGATGTATCTCATCGCGAACGACCTCTCGAGAGCGCTCGGACGCCTCAAGATCATGAGAGACAAGTCCCGAAAGGAGGCCATCGACTACTTCGCGAACTCGGGGAAGGTCACGGGCGACCCCACCGTGAGGATCGACGAGTTCCTCGACTATGTCACCATAATGCCCGTGGACATGGACCCGAACGGCATAGTGGGGAAGCTCCAGCACATCACCAATACCAGGGACGAGAGGGTCCGCGCAGAGGTCAGCCAGATGATTCCGAACCTCGACCCGACGAAGATCTCTGTCGCCGAGAACATTCTGGAAATCGCCACCTCGCTCAACCAGATACACAAGATAGTCAGGCACTACTATCTCCTCGGGAAGAAGACCAACTCGTACATGCTCCTCTTCCAGCTCCAGATGATAATGCCGATGGTCCTGCAGGAGGCTGACGCGCTCGTCAACGCAGTCGACACCTTCAAGCTGGGCCAGCCAGTGGGTGACGGGATAGGTCCGATCATAGCCTCGCGCTACATGGCGAACCTGCCCAAGCAGGTCGTCGGCAAGGATACGGTGATGACCGTCGGCGAATACAAGGGGAGGACGCTCTACGTCCTGAAGGCCGAGGGCCCCATGGGCTACGTGGGCGAGCCCGGCGTAGCGATACAGAAGCTCGTGGAAGAGATGAAGGTGCCCCTGAACGTGATCATCATGATCGACGCGGCTCTCAAGCTCGAGGGCGAGAAGACCGGTGAGATAGCCGAAGGGGTCGGCGCGGCAATCGGAGGGATAGGCGTCGATAAGTTCAAGATCGAAGAGGTCTCCTCTACGCACAAGGTCCCCGTCTACGCGATCCTCGTCAAGCAGAGCTTACTCGAGGCGATAACGGTGATGCGGAAGGAGATCGCCGAGGCCTCGGACAAGGTCCAGGTCCTCGTCAACAGGGTGATCGAAGAGAAGACGAAGGAAGGCGACAAGGTCCTGCTCGCCGGCATCGGCAACACCCTCGGGGTCGCACAGTAGAAATGAACTCAATGTCGAAGGACGGCAAGGCCAAGTTCCTTGTATACACAATAGAGGAGTGCCCGGTCGACGGGCAGAAGACCAAGAGGCCCTTCCAGGTGGGCGACTTCGTGACCAAGGAAGGAGGGAAGTGCTCCAAGTGCGGCAACCCGACGAAGATCACGCTGATCTACGGCGAGCCTCCGCCCAAGACTTAGGTCAGGATAACAAGGCCGCCGTCGTCTATCGCCATGGTGTGCTCGAACTGGGCCACCGGCTTTCCGGACGCCTCGACCAGGGTCGCGTAGGAGGTCACGAGCCTCCGCTTCTCGAGCTCCCTGAGTAGGAACAGCAGACGTCCCTCCTTGAACCTCCCGCTGTACCAGCGGGGCGAGAACGGGAGCGTCTTCCTCTCGTTCCAGATGAGATCCATAACCTCGTCGAGTTCCTTGTTGCCCGTCTTCCTCCTGACTATCAGGGAGAAGATGTTCACCTGCGGCCCCTCAATGACGTACCCCGCCGCGTCCGGGAGAGTGAGGAATGGTTCGATTGCGAAGACGTCGGCGTTCTTCAGCATGGGCAGGTTGGGGGCGTAGAGGTTCGGTATGCTCTTCCCCGCGTGGACCTGATACTGCTCGACCGTGTGGCCGCTCAGGTTGTTTATCGGCCTGTAGCCCTCCCTCTCCGCCACCGAGCTGATGGCCTTGCCAATCTCGCCAATCCTCTTGTCGCGCTTGACGACGTCAATCGCCGCCTGGAGCGCCTTCTCGGTCGCCTCGAGGAGCGACTGGTACTGGGGGTTCTCGGTTATCGTGATGGACGTGTCGGCGATGTAGCCGTCGATGTGGACCCCGTAGTCTATCTTCACCACGTCGGACTCTTGGATGACCCCGACCTCGTCCTCCTGCGGCGCGTAGTGAGCGGTGACCTCGTTGACGCCCATCCCGGTGGGGAATGCTGGTTGGCCGCCTCTGCGGACTATCTCCGCCTCGATCTTCTCCGCCACGTCGAGCAGGCCCGAGCCCGCCCTGACGTTTCCCAGAATCCACTGCCTTACCTCTCTGGCTATCTTCCCTGACTTGACATACTGCTCCGGGATTCGCGTGTTCAAACCAACTCTTTTATCCGGTTTCCGCCGACAACTCGGTGGCGATTGTTATTTGAAACTTCGTCTTGAACCGGGACGGGACTCCGGTTGAGGTTCAGGAGGGTCGCGACCGGCGGGACGTTCGACCACATCCACGCCGGGCACCGGCGGCTGCTCGAGAAGAGCTTCGAGGTGGGCGAAGAGGTCATTATCGGCCTCACCTCGGACGAGTTCGTCGAGAGGGTCGGGAAGAAGACCGAGCGCGACTACGCCCGGAGGGAGGAGGAGCTCAGGCGCTTCATCGAGGAGAACTACCCTGGGAGGCGGTACGTGATCGCAAAGCTCTACGACTACTTCGGGCCCGGGATCGCCGACGGCGACGTCGAGGCACTCGTCGCCAGCCCGGAGACCTCCCCGCGGCTGGAGCTCGCCAACAGGCTCAGGGCCGAGAAGGGGTTCCCACCCCTCGCGCTGGTGACGATCGAATGGGTCTCTGCGGAGGACGGCAGGCCGATATCGTCCACGAGGATAAGGAAGGGAGAGGTCGACCCGGAGGGAAGGCTTCGCCGCGAGTGAGCGGCGACCGCCCGAACGCGCCGAGAAAGTAATTTAATCCGTCGGTTCGACCTGAGCATTGTGGAGAACGATCGGCTGGACCCCTGGGGCGAGACCTCGGTGGACAACTACCAGCGCCTGCACGCGGAGTTCGGGATAGAGAGGATGGACTCTGTCCTCCCGCGCTTCAAGAACCCCAGCCTCCACATGAGACGCGGGATCGACTTCGGGCAGAGAGACCTCGGCAGGATCCTCGACGCCATCGACAACAACAAGCCGTTCGCCGTGATGAGCGGCATCAAGCCCTCGGGAATCTTCCATCTTGGCACGAAGATGACCGCTGACGACATGATATACTTCCAGTCGCTGTCGAAGAAGGCGACTGTCTTCTACGCCATCGCCGACGTGGAAGCCTACAACGACAACGGCCTGTCACTGCAGGATTCATCCAAGATCGCCGTACAGAACGTGGCCGACATACTCGCGCTCGGCCTGGACCCCGAGCGAGCCGTCGTGTACAAGCAGAGCCAAGAGATACGGGTCATGCGGCTGGCGACGGTCTTCTCCGCGGGAGTGACAAACAACATGCTCAGGGCGATATACGGAGAGAGGCAGGTCGGGCTCTACCTGTCGGCGCTAATCCAGGCCGGAGACATACTGATGCCCCAGCTGCCTGAGTTCGGGGGCCCGAAGCCGGTCGTGGTGCCCGTCGGCGCGGACCAGGACCCCCACATCAGGCTCTCGAGGGACCTTGCGAACAGTTTCCAGAAGGACTTTGGTTTCATCCCGCCCTCCTCGATCTATCACAAGCTCATCAAGAGCCTCGACGGCGCGACGAAGATGTCCAAGCGCAGCTCGACCTCTACATTCTACCTCAACGAGGACCCGGCGTCGGCCGCGCGCAAGGTTATGTCGGGTTTCACCGGAGGGAGGCCGACCGTCGAGGAGCAGAGGAGGATAGGCGGGGAGGCTGACAAGTGCCCCATCTACGACCTCTATCTCTTCCACTTCGCGATGGAGGACGAGTACGCGAAGAGGGTGTACGACGAGTGCTACGGGGGTGTCAGGACGTGCGGCGACTGCAAGAAAGAGCTCGCCACCCTGGTCAAGCGATACCTCGAGGAACACCAGAAGAAGCGCGAATCGTTAATGAAGGACGCAGAGGAGCTGCTGGAGAAGAGCAGGAAGACCTTGGACTCGATGGCACGATGAACGAAACAGAGAGGGCTCCGCTCCATCCGATCGAGAGGAAGGTTCTCACAGGCCTCGGCTCAGGGAAGGCCCTCGAGTTCGATTCCCTCGTCCTGTCTGCCGGCCTCCTTCCGGACCAGGTCAGGCGCTCGCTGAGCTGGCTCAGCTCCAAGGCGCTCGTCACCGTCCAGGAGACGTCGACGTTCATGCTCGTCGCGACGAGCGCAGAGCCGCCGGAGCTTCTCATCGTCAGCAAGCTCGAGGCGAGCAACGGTTCCCTCCCGATGTCAGAGCTGAAGGCCCAGTTCAAGTCAAACCAAGAGTTCTCGGCGGCTCTGGGCCGTGCCTCGTCCATGGGGTGGATATCGATAGTCCCCCAGCAGGGCGGCCCCGTCATAGTGCTCAAGGACCAGGCCGGCGCCAGGAAGCTTCAGAGCCTCCTCTCGATGCTGACCGGAGGGCTTGAGGAGAGCAAGGTCGGGCCGGAGTTCAGGATGCTCATCGTCGACCTCCTGAAGCGAGGCCTGGTGGTCCGCAAGGAGTCGAGGGTCATGAGGATAGCGATAACAAAGGCAGGCGCCGAAGCGCTCGGTGGCACGGAGAACGAGTCTTATGCCGAGAAGCTTACCCCGGAGCTACTATCCTCCATCCGGTCGTCGGGAGCCGCCGTCAAGCTGAGGCCCATTGACGTGAGGGCCCCGTCGGCCAGCTTCTTCCCTGGAAGGAGGCACCCCGTCAAGGAGTTCATCAACGAGGTGAGGGAGGTCTACCTCTCGATGGGGTTCGTCGAGATAGCCGGGAACTCGATACAGTCGTCCTTCTGGAACTTCGACGCGCTCTTCACCCCGCAGGACCACCCAGCCAGGGAAATGCAGGACACCTTCTACATCAAGGGGGGAAGGGACGAGTCTCTTCAGAGAAGGGACCACGTCGACCGGGTGGCGTCTGCGCACGAGGACGGCGGCGGGACCGGAAGCAGGGGGTGGCGGTACGGGTGGGATATCGAGGAGGCGAGGCGGCTGGTCCTCAGGACCCACAACACCGCACTGACCGTCAGGGCCACGATGGACTCCGGAGACAGGGAGACCCGCGTCTTCAGCGTCGGCCGGGTGTACAGGAACGAGAACCTCGATTACAAGCACCTCGCCGAGCTTCACCAGATGGAGGGGATCGTGATCGGGGAGGGGCTCAACCTCAGGCACCTGATGGGGGTCCTCACGCGGTTCTACGGGAAGCTGGGCATGAGCGGGGTCAAACTCTGGCCCTCTTACTTCCCCTACACGGAACCCTCGATGCAGGTCATGGTCTACTACGACAAGGTCGGCAAGTGGCTGGAGATGGGTGGCTCGGGGGTCTTCCGGCCCGAGGTGACCCTGCCGCTGGGCGTGAAGAAGCCGGTCATCGCCTGGGGGTGCGGGCTAGAACGGCTGCTGATGCTGAGGCTCGGGATTGAGGACATACGGGCTCTCTACAACAACGACCTAGATTGGTTGAGGAGAAGAGAAATTGCCAGTTCTGAAGATATACTTTAGCCGACTCGGCAAGATGACGGACCTCTCGAACGAGAGGATCCTCGACAGGCTGCCCTTCCTGGGGCTCGACATCGAAAGTGTGGACGCGGAGTCCGTGCGGATCGAGTACAACCCGAACAGGGCCGACTTCTCGACGGACTATGGGATTGCCAGGGCCCTCAAGGGCCTAGTCGGGTCGGAGGTGGGCCTCCCTATCTACCAGGTCGCCGACGGACCAATCAAGGTCGAAGCCGACGCCAACCTCTCGAAGGTCAGGCCGTGGATCGCCTGCGCCGCCGTACGGGACCTGAAGTTGGACGACGAGACGGTGAGGCAGCTCATCTCCATGCAGGAGGACCTCCACAACGGCATCGGCCGGAAGAGGAAGAAGGCGGCCATAGGCCTGCACAACCTCGACGCGATCAAGCCGCCGCTTAGCTACAGGGGGATGCCGGGGTCGTTCGAGTTCACCCCCCTCGGTTCGACCAAGAAGATGACGATATCAGAGATTCTCGGAGAGACCGACACAGGCGTCGCGTACGGTCAGATTCTGAGGGGCGCCCCGGTCTACCCCGTGCTCTACGATTCCAAGGATGTGGTCCTCTCTTTCCCTCCGATCATCAACGGGAACGCGACGAAAGTCGACGCGGGCACCAGGAACATGTTCATAGACGTGACTTCTATCGACGAGAGAGTGGGCGCGGAGGCGCTCGCGATAATCTGTTCCGCCCTGGCCGACGCCGGAGGCAAGATCGAGTCGGTGCGAGTGGAGTACGCGGACTCTTCGAGGACCACGCCCGACCTTTCCCCGCAGGCGATGAAGTTCGACGAGAAGCTTGCGGCGAGGATGACGGGGCTGGAGCTGACCCCGGCCGAGATGAAGGACTGCCTGGCGAGGAGCCGTCTGGGACTCGACGGCGACGGAAGGGCCCTCATCCCGAGGTACAGGGTCGACATCATTCATCCGGTGGACCTTGCGGAGGAGGTGGCAATCGGGTACGGTCTCGACAGAATCGAGCCGCTCTATCCTGCGAGCAAGGAGCCCGGGCGGTTAGCCAGAGCGAACTCCATCCTCGACAGTGTCTCCGAATCGGTCGCAATGGCCGGGTTCATCGAGACCATGGGATATGACCTGGTCGACGCAGATTCGCTCTACCAGAAGTTCTCGAGGTCCGGGGACTCCCGGATAGAGGTCGAGAACCCGCGGACCTTGGAGCACCACCTCCTGAGAGACTCGATTCTCCCCTCCCTCATGTCCACCCTCGCGAGGAACGTCAAGGCTGCCTACCCGCAGAGGGTGTTCGAGGTCGGGCGTGTCTACACGAGGGCAGCGTCAGGCATCGACGAGACGCCGAAACTGGCCGCGGTGGTCGCCCACTCCTCTTCCTCCTTCTCCGAGGCAAAAATGTACCTCGAGGCCTTGGTCCGCGAGCACCTAGGCAGGGGGATCGAGACGAGGGTCGCCCAGCACTGGGCCTTCGCCGACGGGAGGTGCGCCGAGGTCACGGTGGATGGAAGGGCGATCGGGCACGTGGGTGAGGTGAAGCCATCCGCGGTGGCCGCGTTCGGGCTGGAATTGCCTGTCGCAGGCTTCGAGATGGACCTCTCATCTTTCCTCTAGGTCTTCGGGCTCTCTGACGTTGCCCGGTGTCCGACGAGCGCATGGCATTGGCCCCACTAGACAACTCACCGGGTTCCTGAAGACGGGCCCACTGTAATCTATTATAACCACCAGTCTGCGATTGACCGCGGCTTCCGTCGGAACGCGCGAAAAACGGCCACCCGAGAAGGCACCAATAATGCTTTGATGAACGGATGGTTTACCCAGTCGCGCTACAGGCGGAAGCCACTTCCCTCCGGATAGATTTTTATGCGATGAAACCCCGAAATGGGGAGGCCCGTTTAAAGAGGCTTGGCGACACCGGCGAACAGCCGGAGGATGAGCCGAGCTGTTCAGAGGCGGGCCACATAGCGATAAACACATGGCCGGCCCCGGAAAACGATACCAAGAGTTCATCGAGTTCCTCACCGTATTCATCTGCGAGCTGAACGCGATCGCCCAGGACGGCGCCGTGGTCGTGGTCGAGGGAAAGCGCGATCGGGACGCGCTGGCCGCGCTCGGATACACCGGACCAATCCTCACCAAGGCGGCCCTCCACTCCAAGAAGGGCATGACCGCCCTGCGCCGCGTGAAGCTTGCGGTCATACTGACCGACCTCGACGAGGAGGGCAGGAGGCTGGCCGCCCGCTACGCGGACTTCTTCACCCTGAGGGGCGTCAAGCCCTCCCTGACACAGAGGAGGCGTCTCTTGAGGGCATCCCACGGCACCTTCCTCCACATGGAGAATCTAGTGCGCTTCGCGCCTGCAGTCTCTGAGATTATCGCCCTAACTTCGAAGACCGAGCTGTCTGGCCCGCGACTGAACACGTAATCCAATCGCACAACGTCTCAGCTTCGTCCCAAAGAGGCTCCGGACCCGAAGTAGGAGGAGGCGACCATCTTGGTCTATCCCGCATGGTTCAGACGGGTGCGTTAGCCCTTATCGCCGTCATCCCTCCCGTCTGCGAGGAAACCAGTGCGTTTGCTGGTCAACGGGGGCGCCCGACTGCGATTGCTTCCATCGGCGGTCACGCTGGGCCGATTCTCGATGATCTTCCCAGCCTTCGGGGGTTCCGTCTCCTTGCTCAGGTGTGCGTCTGTATCTCGACCACTACGGAACGGTCGCCCGCGGTTATTTTCGGTTCGCTACCTATCAGCTTGAAGGCGGCGTTCACGAAACTTCGGATGAACACCGACCACTTGGCGCCGAGCTCATGGGTCAGGACTATGACCAGCTTGCCGGGGGACTCTATCTCGCTGTACCGGGCAAAGTCGCTGTACTCAGAGAGCCCGGAGATGGTCTCCAACAGGCTTTGCAGAGTTATCGCGCCGCTTCTGCCGAGGGTGACTGTCCTGACGGTCTCCGTTCCTGAGGATAGGCCGGCCTCCACGAGTGCCTGATCGCTAGTTCCCTCCAAGATTCGCCGGAAGGTGAGTTTGTTGACCCTCAAGAAATCCAGCTTCTCGCTGAAGACACGGTCGTTGACATGACCGTCGAACACCTGATTCACTAACGTGTTGAGGCTGGTGTCCTGCTTCTCGGCCTCGTTCTGAAGTGCATGATATGCCTTCTCGCTGATCCTGAATGTTGCAGAGGCGGTCTTCTTCGGCCCGTCACGTTCTGCTTCAAACGTGAGCTATGTCCCCTTCTGGTGAACGCCCATCTTGTGACATCGTTACCACTACAGTCTCCGTTCAGGTCAAGCGAGCGTAATAAGGATGGGATGCGTTTCTCAATCCTGGGAATCATAGAGCGAGTTCGATGCGAGTTACGGAGTCTCCTGCGACCCCGATATCAAGCCAGACCCGGCAAACGAAAGTTTCGCAGGCGGGGCACCACCCACATCCGCGAGTCTAACTGCAACTTTTATCCGGGTTATGCAAACGACTTGGGTGCGTCTGTTACATTACCATTAAGTACCAGCATCGTCCCAATTCCTTTGAAGGATAGAGAGTTGCCACCCAGTGTTCAGCTTGACCCCAATCACGGGATTCTGTCAAGCAAGATGCAGTCGGAGAGGGTCTCGGACGTGATGACCAGCCGAGTCATACAGGCCATCGGACCGCACGCCACGGTAGCGGAGGCCGCAAAGAAGATGTGCCAAGTCCAAAAGGGATGCCTCCTGGTAGTAGAGGGAGCGCGACCCGTCGGCATCCTTACGGAGTGGGACCTCATTCACAAGGTCCTGGCCAAAGATCTCCCGCTCGACGAACTTGAGGTCTCAAAGGTAATGACAAAGGAGTTGATCTCGGTTCAGCCCGAGGCCCCGGTCTCTGAGGCTGCCAAGCTCATCGTGAAGCACGGGGTACATAGGCTGGTAGTAATGGATGACGGGAACGTCGTGGGCCTCCTGTCCACGACCGATCTCGCAGGAATCCTTGTAAGGTAGTCGAGCACTGTCCAGACGCCCGGTCGGCGCTGAAGCACCGCGGGTGCCCCGAGAGAGATTGGTCGAGGCGCTTTGCCGCTGGCATCACGCACGCATGTCGTCCCCAGTATGCACTGCGGGTGCCTATGGTCGACTACTTTGCCTTGAGTGCATTTTCGTGCAACTTCGTGTAAGAGATTCCTCCGCTTTAAGTGTCCCACAAAGTCCCACGAACACCAGTGGAATGAATTGACTGCAGAATCAATTAAGGACACAAAGCTGTCCAGGAGACAGTTCATGGGAACCGCAGCGGTTGGAGCTGCGGCGATCGGCGCCGTTGCAGGCGCGAAGTCGCTCTTCCCGGCTGGTGGAGCGGCAACACTGGCAGGAGAGGCGAGGGAGCTCGTCACAAGAGGTGGCATGAAGGAGGCATCACCCATCCCAAGGGCGGCGCTACCCCACGCTCTCACAACCGCCGTGCCGTCCACCTATGACTACACGGCCGACGTCGTGGTCGTGGGCATGGGCTTCGCCGGCCTGTCGACCGCAATCACCGCCAGCGACCTTGGAGCCAACGTGCTCGTGCTCGAGAAGGCCCCGCAGAATTTCGCAGGAGGCAACAGCAGGGTGTGCGGCCAGTGCGTATGGGTCCCGGGGACCGACCAGAATGGCAACGTGGTTCAATCGCCCTCGGTGCTCTACAATGAGCAGGTGTACTTCGAGCAGATGGCTGACGGCCAGGGATTCCCGACCGACGATACCCTCATCCAGACATTGGTATTGAACTCCGCCAACAACAAGACGTGGTTCGAGGGCCTCGGCGCGACGATGGAGTATACGGTCTTCCCCCAGCCGTTCTATCCGCAGTTCATGGGAGCCTCGGCGGTCTCTTCGCCCTACGGCGGCTCCTGGAGCGTCAAGACGACGCAGCCGTACGGAGGCAACTGGTTCTTCCTTCAGGGGCAGCTGGCCCAGCGGAACATCAACGTCATGTACAGCACCCCGGCCGTGGGTCTGATTCAGAACCCGACGACTGGCGAGATTGCCGGCGTCGTGGCCAACCCATCCGGAAGCTCGACCATCAACATCAAGGCGAACAAGGGGGTCGTCCTCTGCGCTGGTGGTTACGAGTACAACCCCCAGATGGTCAGAGACTACATCGGAGTCCCGAACCAGCTCTTCTTTGGCTCGCCGTACAACACCGGCGACGGGATCCTGATGGCACAAGCCGCGGGCGCGAACCTGTGGCACATGGACGTCGCAGCGGCGCCAAGTGGCTGGGCAATCAAGACCCCGCAGTACAAGGCCAACATCCCCATCAACACCCCCTCGAAGGGCGGCTACATCTACGTGGGCGCTGACAGCAAGAGGTTCAGCAACGAGACCCAGAGCCCCGGCTACAACACGGCCCCGAGCCCAGGCACAACCGTGGCGCTCGTCGCCGGCAAGTTCATTCAGAACGGCGCGTACCGGAGCGGATACTTCCCGCAGCCAATACACGTGATCTTCGACTCGGTCGCGTTCGGAAGCGGCTCTGCGCTGTTCTCAGGGTCAGGAGGAACGGGAATGGGCTGGGCCTCCGCAGCCGAAGGATACAAGGCCGACGCCACCAACAAGACCGAGCTCGGCCTCGGCTGGATAACCTCGGCCTCCACTGTCGCCGCCCTCGCGACGGCAATAGGAAAGGACTCCACAGTGCTGCCCGCTGAGGTGACCGCCTGGAACACGATGGTCGCAGCAGGCACCGACACGGAGTTCGGCAGGACCACAGGGCTGACAGCAATCTCGACACCACCATACTACGCAATCCTCCTCTCACCGCTGCTGTACAACACTCAGGGAGGCCCCGTGCGCAACGCCAAGGCAGAGGTCATCGACACGCACGGCGAACCAATCCCAAGGCTGTACTCCGCGGGCGAGATGGGCGAGGTCTTCAGCTACCTCTACCAGTGCTGCAGGAACGTCTCGGGCTGCCACACCATGGGGAGGATAGCCGCGCAGAACGTAGTCGGCCTGATGTCCCAGTAGTGGACAGCAGCCTAGGAATCCACACGCGAAGAAGGAGGTAGGAAGCCACGGCAATGACGGAAGGACTCGAGGAAGCGCGGGAGAGCGAAAGCTCTTCTGCGTCCTCTGCCGTGGCCCAGAAGCACCGCACAAGCATGGCGGTCTGGAACGTTCCCACGCCCATTGAGCATGGCGCGAGGTTCAACCCTAGGATAGGCGTCAGGTGCGACGACGGGTGCGTCCTTTCGGGAGCCACGGTCGAAGTGCTTGATGACGCAGGGAAGAGAGCGGCTACAGGGACTCTCGGCCCCGATCCTTGGGGAGGGACTCCAGACTTGTACTGGGCCGAAGTGGAGCTCAGAGCACCGGTCGACGATGGGTATCATGGGTGGTCTGCTGGGTTTCCCCAGGCGACGGTCGCCAGTTTCCAGCATGATCAAGCGAGCCAGGCTTTCGGGCTAAGTACTACGAAGCCGCCCGAGTGCACGGTCACCGTCGGTGTCACGGACGGAGACACACGGGAGCCCGTTGACGGCGCCTATGTCAGACTGGGGCTCCATTCGGGCTATACCGACGAATCCGGATCGGTGAAGGTGGCGCTGCCGAAGGACAGCTATGAGCTCGTCGTCTGGAAGACGAAGCACAAGATGCACCGAAACACCATCGTGATAGCAAAGGACGAAGACATTAGAGTTGAACTCACCGGGTGCAAAGTCTGCACGGGCCTCGCATAGCGAATCTCATCCAGACGCCTTCCCGAAAAAAGCAGTACTACTTGATGCCTCTCTATCGAGGCCGATGCTGGACACTCTCATGTTTCGGTCTACTCTGGGCTGTCGCATCGATGCGCGCGTTCGCGTCAAGCGGCTGATGTCCAAGGGACCTAGCGTTGGCGTGGACGGGATCAGAGGCCATCGCATCGGAGGCGTCCATCCCACCAGCCGCCCTGCCGGAGACCCTGTAGCCGTAGTCCTATGAGTGGTTGTTGACCAGGTTGATGAAGGGTTGACAGCTGCCCCTAGTCGATGCCCAAGTGTGAGCGAGTCGCACGTGGCCTGCGTCGTTGCGAGAGTTCGGGTTTGATGAGCTAAAGCAGGCGAAGCTCGTGGACCCCGACCCGACGGGCCGAGAGCCTGTTGCGGGTCATGGATGAGTGCATCTTCGTGCAAAGATTTCCTCCAGATTAAGTATACTAGTCCGTCCCCTGATATTTCCAGTGGAATAAATTGGCAGACGAGTTCAAGGTCAAACGAATCTCGAGGTCAAATCTAAGAATGAGCAGGCGGAGCATGTACGTCCTCACGCTCGCGATACTGCTTCTCGGTGTCGTCACCGTGACCTCCGGGGTCTGGCTCACGGGGAGCTTCTCTCACGGCGACCCTAGCTTCGACTTGGGCTGCTACTGCCACAACAATGGCATTGCGATTTTCGTCAACGGCACGGGCGACGGGAACGGAGGCCTGTTCCTCGGCTCCTTCAACCCCGGAACCTCCTTCCACCTCTACATCAGCACCAACAACGTCGCCGCGACAGGCGTCGTCCCAGGGCTCCAAGAATGGATGTCCAACCAGACCGACAACGCCAAGTTCACCTTCGCCCCCACCCAGGTGACCGATGGTTCTGCACAGGACAAGTCGCCGACGGTAGGAAACATCACCGCTCTCTACAAGGTAACTATCCCGGCCAGCCTGGCGGCAGGCACCTACACGCTCACCCTGTACGCGCAGGGCGGCCTGACGCAGCCTCTCATGATACAGGTGGCCGGCACGTCCACCACCTCGACCACTTCGACAACCTCCACAACCTCCACAACCT
>PLUF01000062.1 GCA_003164815.1 Candidatus Gagatemarchaeum stordalenia | reverse complement strand
GGTGAGACAGTCGAGCGTGGCCCCGAGGAGGCGCTTAGGGACGTTCATCGGCTCGGTGGTGAGCCTGTTGTTGGCGGCCTCGTCCGAGTCGGCGTGGTCCGTCCCGAGGCCGCCGTGCCCGGTGTTGTGGAGGGCGACCGGGGAGTCTCCGCCGAAGAACGCCTCCGTGCCGGGCACCGCTAGGTCATAGACGAAGCCGTCGAAAGGCTCCTTCTTGACGCTCAAGACCCGCGAGGCGATGAGAGAACCTTCGATGAGGGCGGAGATGTTGCTGATGAGGTTCGCCGCCTCCCAGCTCACGTCCTTCCGCGCCGTGATGATCACTTCCTGCAACGCCTTTTGGGCCCGAGACTTGGAGATCGTCTTGTTCGACCGCTTCGACATGTGCACCCACGCGGTCGACTTGAGCATCTCCTTTAGCCTGAGAAGGAGTACAGATGGGACCGAATCGGACCTGCTCGCCTCCCCCATCTTCGAGACGTACACGGACCGGTACTTGGAGTTCCTCTCAGAGATATACGTCGTGCGGGAGTTCAGCCTGGCCATCCATGAGATCGAATTCACCAGGTCTCTTCTAACGGAGCTGATTGGAATAGACCTGCGGTCCTTCACCGTCCGGCGCCCGTCCGCCTCCCAGCCTGAAAGGAACGCATTGACGAGGGGTTCCGGGGCCGTCCAGATGAAATTCGGGACGCGCTTCTCCTCGATGTTAGCCCCACACAGCTCGCGGAAGACCTCTGCTAGCGGGCTGTGGTTGAACTCGAGCATAACGTACGTCCCACGATCATCGATTGACGGCTGCGATCCGAAGCGGGCGAAGAAGTGGGTCGCGTCTTCGGCGAAGAGCGCCTTCTCCTGAGCGCCGAGGCAGAAGACCACCCTGCTCGACCCCTTGTGGGTCTTGACGCACCCGTCGGCGAGGTAGATTCCGAGCACCCGCGCGAACTCTGCATCCACGCCGAGGACCTTCGGCAGCGCGAGGGACCTCTCGAAGGAGACGAGCGATGCTCCGTCGGCCTGCAGCGCGTTGATGAAGACCAGCTCCGGCGACTCTGCGAAGGTCTTCCCACAGGCTCCGCACTGGTACCTCTGGTGACCGTTCTCGCGCCCCTTCAGTCTGGCTGCGGGGGCGGCGCATGAAGGACACGTCGGCCTGGGCTTCTCGGTGATCACCCGGTGACCCTGGACCTTGCGGAGGATCCGTTCCACGTCGACCGAAGGCTCCTTCCTCTCGATATCTGACCCGCTGAAGCTGGCCATGATGTCATGTGGCGCGAGGCTGCTCACCGGCTTGGGGACCAGCTGCCCGTCCTCGTCGAAGACGAAGACCGAGTGGCTTCCCGTCGCCCTGACCTCTCCGCCTGCATACCTTAGCGTAAATATCTCGTCGGCCTTGTGCCTCAGCACGTACTTCACTTCTGAGAAGTTGGCCGCCCCGCTCTTCTCGAACGAGAGAACGTCGCGCCCGACCACGTGCTTCGCCATCCTTTCCTCCGAACCCGAATAGTATCTGTCCACGAAGTCTCCGATCGGCGTCAGCTTGACCTGACCGTCCTCTCGGATGAGCACAGGCGTGTCTCCCGTCACGCTGGCGATCGCTTGGAAGAGCGTGAAAGCCTCGACCCCTCTAACCTCGCCGACTATGATGATGTCCGGGCGCTGGCGCATGGCCGCCTTTAGCAGGTCGAAGAGCGTGATCTCTCCCGCAAGGCCCCCGCCCCTGCTGACGGACTGGATCCAGTTCTTGTGGGAGAGGTTGAGCTCGGGGGTGTCCTCGACACTGACGATCTTCTGGTCAGGCGGGATGAACATAGAGAGCGCGTTGAGGGTTGTGGTGTTATGGAGGAAGATTCCGCCGGCGCCCCCTATGAAGTTCTGCGCGCCGGGTACCTCTAGGTCGTAAACGTACTCGCCGGAGTAAGGAACCTCCTCTACCTCGACGACTTCGTCCCAGAAGATGTCCGAGTAGGCCAGGGCGAGGATCGCTTCTCTGACTCCTCCATCGGCTCCGGACTCTTCGGCGAATCTCGCCATGGTCTCGGGTCCCATCGCCTTGCTGCTGCCGGCCGACCAGTACGAGTGCCAGTCGGACCACAATTCCTTCCTCTCGGACCCGGACTTAAAGGCGAGCGCCTTCCTAAGCAAGCTTCCTGCACCCGGGATCGTGTCGACATTGGTGTGCGGTGAGACCAGGTCCTCTGACCTGTCGGCGAGACTTTGTTGGTACTTGTTCAGGAAGCCGATCTGCTGGGCGAACGAGGCGACATTCTTTTGGCCGTACACCAAGACCCTGTGGTATGTGGTGCCGTTGACGATTTTCGGGTTCGTGACGGCGACGATGGCAAAGCGGCTCAGGGCAAAGATGAGCTGCTGAGCGAGCTCCAGGCTCTTCGTGGAGGCCTCGATGAACCGGCCGCCCCAGCCGTCGCCCGTGAAGTATCCCCTGAGGTACTCCGCCAGGAAATCGTTGGACTGTTCCAGCACGAGGTCTGGGATGCGCTTGTTTCCAGACCCTCCTTCGGCCTGGAACAACTCCTTGAGAAAGGCTCGTGCAACGGTCGAGTTGATGTCAAGCCTGGTCCTGTCGCCGCGATTCTCATGGGGCGATACCCCAAAGACCTCCCGGGCCAAGCGAGACATATCGTCCCTCACGGCCTGGTCGAGCTGGAAGAGCGTAACGCCGCGCTGATACATCCCCTCGGCCGTCCAGTACCCGAGCAGCCGCATCAGCGCTCGGTTCACTGGGACAACCGAAGGGAGCCCCTGTGAGGCATTCGTCTTCGGGCGGATCCTGAGGTCCCGCTCCGAAGACAGGTCCAGGCCGGCAGCAGCGGCGAGCGATGCGAAGGCCTCGACCCGCGCCGTGACGAACCCTCGTGCGATCGACGCCTTCAGGTCACGCGCCCGCACCCTAAGCGCACTCGCCGTCGCTTCCAATCCGATGGACTCTACCGAAGCTTTCGCGTACGGGGCGATGTTCTCGACGTACAGGCCATGGTCCCTCTGAGCGAAGAGCTGAACGAGGTCGATCTCACCTCGTGATCGCGTGGGGGCCGGAACGACGCGCGGGACTCCGACGAACATCCCAGGGCCGAGACGCGAGGTAGGATA
>PLUF01000064.1 GCA_003164815.1 Candidatus Gagatemarchaeum stordalenia | reverse complement strand
CTCAGCTGAGCGACATAGGAGAACCACCATTCATTGCCCGACCATGTCAGATGCATTGCCTTCGATAGATGATGGATCGAGGGTAATCTGAGATGCGTCGTCCATGCCGATTGAAAGATTCCATGACACGGCGAGTTATCGGAATCACTCCCAGTCGATTTATATACTATATATACTGCGTAAATTTTCAAACGCAGGTAATGCCTCAAACGAAGGCGATAGTGAGCATCGAAAACGTTGTCGCTTCCGCCTCGATAAACCAGAGGGTCGACCTGAACCAGATAACCAAGAACTTTCCCGATGTAGAGTACCACCCCGAACAGTTCCCTGGATTGGTCTTCAGACTTAAGACTCCAAAGACAGCGACGCTGATCTTCAGCTCGGGGAAGATGGTCTGCACCGGTGCAAAATCGGAGAAGCAGTCAAGAGAGGCCGTGCAGGAGGTCGTCAGGAGGCTGAAGAAGGGGGGCATCCCCATCAAGAACGAGGCGGAGATAACGATACAGAACATGGTGGCATCGGCGAACCTCGGGGGGAAGGTTCACCTGGAGGAAGCGGCCAGGCAGTTGCCAAAATCGATGTACGAGCCCGAGCAGTTCCCCGGCCTGATCCACAGGATGCCGGACCCAAAGACCGTGATACTCCTCTTCGCATCCGGGAAGCTGGTCTGCACTGGAGCGAAGAGGGAGAGCGACGTCCACAGGGCCGTGCACAACCTGCACGTGATGCTCGAGGAAAAGAAGCTCATGATGTACTGACACTTTCGCTCCCTTCCACTAGAAAGGAAGAATATGGGAGAATCTGGTAGCCCGTTTCATCGTTGAAAGCGTCAGTCCAGTTACGTCTTGCGCTGGTGGTGTTTTTGATTCAACAAATGACACTGCTTCAGCAATCGCTAGATGAATATGGGAAATCTAAGCGTGGTAGAGAACCCGGATGCCGACTCATCTGACGTTGGCCATCAGTCTTACGTAATTCCTTTGGGAAAGAATGTTCTTACCGTGTCGTGTTAGGTCTTATGAACAAGTGCATTCGCTGGTATAGTTATTACAACCAGTACAAACCGTGACAGGGCTTCCTTTGGTTCTCATCTCCTCCGCTCTTTTTCCACATTTACTACAATAAATCGACTCTGCCACGCACCACTACCGCCTTACCTGTAGAATGGCACTCCTGCCCTCTCCATCGGGTTGCTCGCCCTGGAGGACCTCACCTTCTTCGCCGCCTCCTGGAAGTGCTCGTAGGTCACGATTGGTTCATCGAGGTGCTTCTTCGCGTCCTCGGGCTTCGGATACTTGGCGATGTATGCTTGAAGAACTATGGAAAGTGCTGTGTTCACGAGTGCGGCTAGATCAGCTCCGTTGAGTCCCTCGGTCATCTCAACTAGGCGTTCAACATCCACGTCCTTTGCGATTGGCTTCCCCTTGAGTTGTATCTGCAATATGCCCCTCCTCGCTTCCTTGTCGGGCAGCGGGACGTTGACGATCTTGTCGAACCTGCCCGGTCTGAGTAGGGCCGGGTCGACCATGTCAATCCTGTTAGTGGCTGCGAGCACAACAACGCCCCGTAGCGCCTGGATGCCGTCCAGCTCCGTGAGCAGCTGACTGACCACCCTCTCGGTCACGTTGCTGTCTCCTCCCATTCCCCTCACTGGAGCAAGGGCGTCTATCTCGTCGAAGAAGATTATGCAGGGAGACGCCTGTCTTGCTCGTTTGAAGACCTCTCGCACCCCCCTTTCCGATTCACCCACCCACTTGCTGAGCAGCTCGGGCCCCCTGACGCTGATGAAGTTCGCCTCACTCTCGGTCGCAACCGCCTTGGCCAAGAGCGTCTTTCCAGTCCCGGATGGGCCGAAGAGAAGGACCCCCTTCGGCATGCTGTAGCCGATCGCCTTGTACAGGTCGGAGAACTTGAGCGGCCACTCCACAGCCTCCTGGAGTTCCCTCTTCACGTCCTCCAGCCCTCCTATCTCGGACCACTTCACGTCCGGCGTTTCGAGATACACCTCTCTCATTGCCGATGGCACGATTTCTTTCAGCGCGTTCTCGAAGTCGCCCCCCGTGACAATCAGTTTGTCGAGCAACTCAGGGCTCAGCCGTTCTTCCTGGAGGTTCAGCTCTGGCAGCATCCTCCTGAGGGTCTTCATGGCGGCCTCTTTGCAGAGATACTCGAGGTCTGCCCCGACGAACCCGTGCGACACCGAGGCGAGCCTCTCCAGGTCGACGTCCTGCAGCAGCGGCATATGTCGAGTGTGGATCTGCAGTATCTCGTACCTCCCCTTCTTGTCTGGGACCTTGATCTCGATCTCTCGGTCAAACCTGCCTGGTCTTCGGAGGGCCGGGTCCAGTGCGTTGGGCCGATTGGTGGCTGCTATCACTATGACCTTGCCCCTGGCCTCGAGGCCGTCCATCAAGGAGAGCAACTGGCTGACGACCCTCCTCTCGACTTCACCGGTCACCTCCTCCCGCTTTGGAGCTATCGAGTCGATCTCGTCGATGAAGACGATGGTAGGCGCCTTCTCCCTTGCCTCCTTGAATATCTCCCTGAGTCTCGCCTCTGACTCGCCGTAGAACTTGCTCATGATCTCCGGGCCACCTATCGGGATGAAGTGAGCGTTGCTCTCGGTGGATACAGCCTTCGCCAGGAGCGTCTTGCCGGTTCCCGGAGGGCCGTAGAGGAGAACCCCCTTCGGTGCTTCGACGCCCAACTTCTCGAAGATCTCCGGATGTCTGAGGGGCAGCTCGATCATCTCCCTTACTTTCTGAATCTCGTCTTTTATGCCACCGATATCTTCGTAGGTTACCTCTGGTACTCCCCTTAGAGCTTCGAGCTTCTCAGAGATGACGAAGACCGTCTTCCGGGTTATCAGCGCCGCTTCTCCGGCCGGACTCAATCCAGTAACCTGAAAAGTGAGCCTCCCACCGAAGTACGGTACCATCACGTTGTCCCCCTTCATTACCGGGACGCTCTCGAGGGCATCCGCCAAGTATCTCTCGTCGATGGGCGGTACGGCGTCGAGCGGAGCGACCACGACCTTCTCTGCTGGCGGGGTCTTGATCTTCTTTACGACAACCATGTCGCCGATGGCGACGCCAGCGTTGTTCCTGATGAGACCGTCGGTCCTCATTATTCCTCTGCCCTCGTCTGAGGGGTAGAGGGGCAGGCACCTCGCGACCGTCCGTCTCTTTCCCTTAATCTCGATTACGTCTCCCGTAGACGCGTCCAACCCGTCCATCGCGGCATAGTCCAGCCTGGCCACACCTCGACCCACATCGCGAGTGTATGCCTCCAGAACCTTAAGCTGGACTGGCTGCTGGCTCACTCGTTTATCACTGGTAGACAATCTTGACCTTCCTGTACTAACAATGCGTCTTCCCTATGAGATAGGTGTTCCTATCATGCACCTAGGAACACAAGTCTAGTCGACATCTTTCGCGGGTGCTAACTTGAAGAGCTCCCTAACTCAGTACTAACCTTCGGCTTATGCTTGAACGTCTTTAGATATTCGACCAGGTCAACGAAATCTGGGTTGTTGTCTGCTTTGCGAAGTCGTACGCGGATGTCTTCCATTCCCAAGTTCACCACGATCTCAGGTTGATATGGAATCCTGGTGAAGAGAACGGCGGAGTAGTGTATCCTTCCCCTGACCTCTTCTCGTACAATGTCTTCCGTGTCTGGGAAAGCTAATACTGCAAAGGCGATCCCGTCAATCCAATTGACGGTGGGGATGACTGGGATTTCTTTGGTGAGTATCTGCTTCACGACGTCTTCAAAAAAGATTATCTTATTGTCGGACTCCAAGACGCGGTGAACGACTATTTCCTCGGTAGGCATGTATGTAATCTTGGCCAAATCTAACGCCTTCTCCTAATGGAACAGATTTCAGACCCTCCGAATTAAGGTTACTTGCTTATTCAGGAGATTAAGCCTGCATCGGATGGGCGCATCATGAAATAATCGTCGATCTGAGGATGAGTTCACGTCACGCAGAAGGAAAATGTTGATATGCTCATGCTCAAAAATCAGACTGTAAGTGTCGAAACATTACGGGCTACAGGCATGGACGATATGACCGTGGTGACTTGGGTCGGTCGAGCGAAGCCCGTGGAGGTTGGCCGCTTGCATGACGTTACGCTCCCTGAAATAAGCGACGGCCGATGGGCGTAGCCAGAGTTCAGGGTCGCGGCATATTCGTCGCGGGAGCCATAGCGGGTGAACACTTGAAAGTCAAGGTCACTGAAGCTGACAACGGGTCCGTCAACAACCGACTAGTCTCTCGAAGTTCAGAAGTGAGCCCGAACTGACTGGCGAGGTCGGGTGGAGCAATTGAGTCTCCGCTCCGGCGCAAGGGAGAGACACGTTGGTTCGAAGGGCTACCTCGAATACCTTGATCAAACGCTAGGTTTTTCGAGGGGAACCCTTCACAATCTCGGTCTAGCAGCCGTAAGGTCGAAGGGCAAGACTAAAACCAAGCAGGGGGTCAAGGCGACATATCGAGGAGAGACCGAACGCCAAGTACGTACGACTTCTCACCACTCCGTTCCCGTGCGTAAAGCCATATTCTTGATAGAGTTCAAGATGACCAAGGCGGGGAAGCAGGTGGACCGAGTGGTCCAGGTTCATCTGGAAGAATAGCGAATTTCGCGAATTCTTGACTCCAGCATGCCCTGCTCTTCAGCCAAGTTCAGTTCGTTTAGCCGACCCATGTCGCTTCTTCCAGCTAACAAAAACAGGAGGCGGGCCCCTATGCTCTCAACCTCAGGATGTCGTTGCGCTCGCTGAGGAGCGCGTCAAGCGGCTGTAGATTGAGTAGCCGGAGCCGCCTTATTTGGTTCCCTTTTTCTTGACAGCCTTTTTCTTGACCGTCTTTGACTTTGCCATGTAGCTGAAGGTCCGTGGCCTTGCTTAAATTGTTTGCAGCCCGCATTCGCGGGCCAGAGCCTCAGGCCAGCCAGCACTGGTTTTATCTGTCGAAGTATATGCGGCGGTTAACCACTACATCTATTTTCATCTCTACAATTCGCCAAGCAGATAGAGTTCGAGTCCCTCTTCGCCCTTCCGATGCTCTTCGCTTCTGGGGATACAGACAGCTCACTCGCCTCGGCATATATGCGCCAATCTCTCAGGCCCCAATTGTTAGCTTGGTCCTATTCGGATTCAGCTAACTCAGTTGCACAAGGGAGGGGGTAAGCAAGGTCAGTTCAAACTTTCAGTAGACCGCGTATGCGCTACGCCGGAGGGGAAATCATGATGATGTTATCGCCCCGGACAAGTATTGCGCCAAGTGGGTTGGTCGTGTCATCCTCTGATATCTCCACAGCGTCTTGAAGCGAGAGGTTCATATGAGGATCGAACTCCCAAAGTTTCCCGCGCAACATCTTAGCTCCCGTTAGTTTGACGAGCACGATTTTCCCGACATCTTGCTTCAGTTCTGTCGTCACCATGTCTTCCGACATTATGTCATGCTGTCTTGAGTTGGCTGATAAGCTTTGGTCGAAGAGTTAGAACGCTGTCTTCAATTATTCGAAGATTCCTATAAATCGCTCTTCTTGCAAGTGAGCGAGAGGGAACGTAGCCTAGGCTGCCCTCTCGCTCGAGACGTTGCCCCACTTTTCCGGCGTTTTCGGGTAAGGCATGGCTGTCATTGCAACCGTTGGACGGCGGCTCGGTGTTTACGCCTCACGAAAGGAATCGTCTAATCCTTTTCTCTCCGACGAGGTCAAGGGTCCGGACCGGAGGGGATACGCTACGTTAATGGCGCTGGAAGCGGATACGAAATACCTGGATTACGTCGATTCATCCGAGAGCATGAAGGCTTGGACGGTAAGATACCCACAGAGGCCGCGGGAATCATGATCTAAGGACAGAACAGGTGGCTGACAATCATCCAGAACGCTTCAAACGGCATTCACGTGGAATCCTTAGCCATTGGCCTCTTCTTCTTGGTCACCCATCGACAATAGCTGGGCTGTATCTTCACGAACTTCAAGTCAATCTCTGGAACGAAGCATGACCAAACATCATAATACACCATGTCGTTTTCTTCTCTCCGTCTGAATTTGGCTCCGCAGACTTCCCAAAGTCCCCACACCCTTTCTGTCTCGTCTGCTTCACCTGCTCCACCAGCAAATCCGGTTACTGGATACGGCGCGCCGTTCGGGAGTACGGTATGAATGGGTCAGAGTTCACAGGAAGAGAGCATGGCATTGCCAACAGGTCGAACGCGCCTGTCATCCTTCAGACATGCCTCGCCCCTGTGAAGTCACCTGGGGTACGGGTCGAGGAGGACTGCCCCAATCCAAACTCTTTCGCAAGTCGTTCGATGCTGTCGTCATCGCGAGGAGCTTCCTGTAAGCGGTCTCGGGTGTGTTAAGCGGCGTCTCAGCGAACGTAGCAAAACCACAATCCGGGTTGAGGTAGATGTGCGACGGGTCGAAGTACTTCATCGCTTCCCTGACCCTGGATGCTATCTGTTCGGGCGTCTCCACGACGTCAGTCCGCGGATTGACCGCCCCCAGCCCCAGCTCCTTGCCACCAGAAGACAACCCTTCCAAGACCGAGAGGCTCCCGGCCCTAGGGGTCGCGAACTCCAACACGAACTGGTCAACCTTCATCTGTTGGAAGTACTTGACGAGGGGTGCATAGTCGCCACTCAGGAGCGTCTCCTCCTTTCTACTCCAGTTCCCCCTGCAGACATGCAGTCCGGTCTTGACGCCAGTGATGCCCTGGACGGCCCCGTTGATTAGCTCCGTGGCAAAGGCGAGCTCCTCCTTCGGCTCGACCTTCGAGGTTATGACAGCGCACATGAAGGTCTGCATCGAAGCGTCGCCGTAGACCACCTCTGTGAGGCTGGGTTCGTCCAACTGGATGAAGGAAGCGCCGGCATCGCGTAGCTGAATGATCTCCTCCCTCAGGAGTCTCGCGTACTCCTTCCCCAACGCCTCCCTAGAGTCGTAGCCCTTCATCGAAAGCGGCTCGATCCAGCTCGCCCTGGTGAGCATGTAGGGCCCCGGAAGAGTCACCTTGATCTTCTTCCTCGTGTGCTTTCTCAAGAACTGCAGCTCATCCAAAGCCAGCGAGCGCTTCTTGGTTATCCGGTTTACAACCACCGGGGTCCTTATCGCATAGGCGGGCACATCGCGCGCACGGAGCATCTGCTCGTACCTGGACTTGTCCTTGATGTAGTCCATGAGCTCCGCCATCGTCATCAGCTTGATGCCGTCTAGCTTGTCGACCACAAACGAGTAGAAACTATCGCGGCGCTGCTCACCGTCAGTGATGAAATCAAGGCCCGCGTCTTCTTGATACTTGGCGGCAAGGAGCACTGCCTCGTCTGCCTTCTCGGAGAACTCGTCGTAGGTTATCTCCCCGTCGTTCTTCCTCCTGAGCTCGTCGAGCAGCCACTCTGGCCTCGGCCAGCTACCAACGACGCTGGTCTGGAACGCTTCCTCAACCACGGAGCCTCGCCCCGTCCTATCTCGTTACACTGAGTTCCGGAACGATCAACACGACGCGGCTGAGTGAATTCGACACCGGCGAACCCGCGACCGTTTCCTTCCAGATCTCCTCCACAACCTTCTTGTCGGCTTTCGTCCTCGCGTACAGTTTCGCCTTTACCTCGCGGAAGCCTGGATGGCCTTTGTCGCTGAGGCCAAAGAAGGTTGGAATGTTGTCGAGCTGCCCTTCCAGCACGACCTCCGCGTCATCTATCTTGACACCCTTCTTGGTCGCGTTGAGTACGAACCCGACGACGTAGCAACCGCCAAGGGACGAGAGGAGGTATTCGACAGAGTTCGGAGCGGTATTAACACCCGCCAGGTTGGACGGCTCGTCCAGAAGGAAAGAGTGTTCTCTTACATAGGCTTTTGACTTGAAGCCACCCTCCCACTTCACGCGGGCGTTCCACTTGTTCAGTGGTGCTGCAGCCTCCGGCTCCTTGCTCACAACCGCAACTAGTTCCTGAAGCTTGGTCAGGCTCAGTCCGTTTAACTCTGTTTCTGACATTTGCGTACGTAATTGATAGTGATTACGTACTATTTGGCCTTAACCCATGATTGCTGTTTAGGCATGTTTTCAATCTAGAGTCACACCGCGCTCAGGGGACGTCCAAGAGTTCCGACAGCCTCTAAGCTCAGCACGGATACAGTCATCGTGGATGAATAGGCGATTCTTCCAGAGTGTGCCGGTCGGCCGGCTACTTGGGGGAGCTCGTCTCCCGGGAGCTTCTGAGAGAAGACCGCGAAGGGTCCGCAAAATCATACACCCTCACCGCGAAGGGACTCGACTTCTTGCATCAAATGAAGGAGACAGAGGCGTACGCAGCCAGCCTCGGGCTCACGATGTAGTCGCCAAGCCCTCAGAACCTCCCGGTTCCATCTGCCTAGTTTATCTAATCAGCGTGGCCGCTCGTGGGACGTGAACCGACCCGGGGACGAGCAGACGAAGAGGGAGGTGGCGGAGTTCATTCGATCGTTCTTCGAGGTCGGAAAGAGCAAGGACCTCGTCTCTCTCATGGACTTCCACGCACCGGCCCCGATCTTCACCAAGTTCGATGAGAATCCGCCCTACACGAAGCAGAACTCCGAGGAGGCCTTCATCTACGAGCAGGCTGCCTTCGCGAACATCTCGGACTACGAGTACAAGATCGAGGAAGAGAAGATAGACATCGTCGGCGGCGTCGCAATCGCGACCTTCTATCTCACTTTCACAGGTGTGTTCGTGAACGACTACTCCTTCGAGGGGATGACAGTCGGCTCGAAGTCGAGAGTCACGATGGTCGCCGCGATGTTCGGAGGTTCTTGGAGGCTGGTCCACTCCCACTTCAGCCCTTTTCCCGATTTCGCCAAGAAGGAAGGTCTGCGAAAGTAACCTAAGGCTAGCCGAGGCTGTGGCGGAGCCTCGCGGCCTGATTGAACGCGTGGCGGGCCTCCGCGTCCTCACCCTCGACGTAGGAGATGAGGAAGTTGTTGGAGAAGTTCTCGTGCTTCTTGGTCTCGTTGTTCCTCGGGCCGAGCTTCACGGAGAAGTGCTCCTCGACGGCCGACAAGTCCGACATCAGGCTGCCGAGGGAGACCCGGAAGCTCTCCGTTCCGAGGCCGGCGATCTTGGCCACGCGGGGATGCATCTCCATGAGCATGTTTATCGTCTGCCAGGAGACCAGGGGCGCGACCGACCTGAAGTCCTTCTTCAGGTTCACGTAGGCTCCTTCCAGGGCCGTCCATTCTTCCTGGCTGAGCGTTCCCAGCGCGCTCGCGCCGATGAACTCCGGAGGGATCCCGATGGAGTAGAAGGCCGCTGCGAAGGGGATCGCCCTGGGCATCGCCTTGCCCTTGACGTTTCTGCTGTACCCGAACAGGCCTATGTGGAGCTTCCTCGCCCGTCGCCTAGGGACGAATTCTGCGATGCTGTTGATGAATGGGGCCAGCCCCTCGATCCGCGCCTGGTAGGCGGAGATCAGCTTGTACATGGCGGTCCTGAGCAGCTTCTCGTCGTCGCCACCAATCGTCCAGGGCTCGCGGTTGGGGAGCCTGGAGTTGAGCAGGGAGATGGCCGACCTGACCTTGGCGAGCGGGTAATCGTACCTGAAGGCAGACTGGACTGTCACGGTGCTCAGCCCTCTGTACTCATCTAGGAAACCCTCGACGTTCGTGGGTGAGAGGTGCCCCCTGAACGGCATCGAGCCGACGCCTATCATGGGGTGCATCTCCACTCCTGTGGACACCTCAAGAGAATGGATCTTCGAGAGCGCAATCTTGGCGAGGACGACAGCCGGGATGAGGCCGTAGTTGAGGGCTGGGTCCGAGCGGGCGATGAAGACCCTCAGCTGGTTGACCTTCACCAGACCCAGATACTCCTTCAGCAGCTCGTCGATCAGGAGCAGGTGCTCCATGTCCTCCACGAGCGGAATCACGTTGATCTCCTTGGGCCTGATCTCTCCTATCCAGCTCCTCACCGTCATCGAGCTCGAGAGGTGGATGTTCTGTACGCCGGCTATCGCTTTTTCGTAGTAATCATGGAGCCACGCGAGTTCCTTCCCGCTGGTCGTGAACGGCAGGATTACCTCGAAGACCGGGACCGTCTCCCTCTTGTGGAAGACGGTGGCGACATCGGAGCTCAGCGGGATCGTGTCGAGCGTGGCGGTGACGATCTTCCGCTCTGCAAGCTCGATCTGGGGGTTTGGAATCCTGTAGGTCAGGTAGATGTCCTCCCCGATGACGTGCTTCTGGAAGTACTCAGGATACGAGCTGAAGAGCTTTCTGACGACGTTGGTGTCGACGTCCTTCCCCTCCGAGTCCCACATAACCTCGTCGCACCCCAGGTCCTTGTAGGCAAAGAAGGCCTCCCGCAGCTCAGCCTCTCCCTCTATGATCTCATTGGACGCCCATGGAGGAGGGGCGACGTTGTCCGGGTGCTGCGTGGACATCGTTCGAGGGATTCTTCGATCTTTCAAGCTGCCGGGTTCGGAACCAACCTCCGAGCCCGAAGGTAAATTAACTAATCGGGCTCTCTGAGGCCGTCTAGGAATTGGCCCGTCCGCGGGCCTCTCGAGTCAGTGATTTATGTTGCCGAACGCCTGGTCGAGCTCAGTCTTTGAGCTGGACAGCCATCTCTTCGAAGGTCCCACAGCTATCTCGAATACGTCCTCTCCCAGGCCCTTCACAACGGCCTCGGCCACCTCTGAGGAGGAGACGGTCCATTCGGCCTTCTCGATGGGCTTACCCTTCAGCTCGGTGTCGTAGACAGTCGGAGGGATCACCTCGTAGACCTTGACCGTGGTCTTCCTTAGTTGGAACCTGAGCGACATCGTGAAGGAGTGGATAGCTGCCTTGGTCGCGGAGTAGATGGGGAAGACGGTCAGAGGCACAAAGCCCAGACCGGAAGACACGTTCACGATTGCGGCCTCCTTCTGCCTCGATAGCAGAGGCACGAACTCGGCGGCGAGGTAGACCTGCGCCTTGAAGTTGATGTCGATTTCGTCCTCTTTCCTTAGCAGGTCCTCGGTGCCCTTTGTGAAATCGACCCGCCTCTGTATCCCGGCGTTGTTGACCAGCACGTTGAGGTCCTTGAAATCTTTCTCGACCCATTCGAAGAGGGCCCTGCGGTCGCTCTCCTTTGAGACGTCGCACTGTCTCACGGTCAGCGAGGGAAGCCTTCTCTTGGCGTCCTCTAGCTTCTCCATCCGCCTGCCGCAGACGATCACATTGTTTCCCAGCTTCACAAATGACTCGGCGAGTGCGAAGCCTATCCCAGTGGCTCCTCCGCTAATCAGGATGGTGTTATCTCTGGTCTTCATTGCAATTCAAGTCTCTCGATACTCCCCTTGGAGGTTTGCTCGGCTTTATAGCGTATCGCCCTCAACCGATGAACTCCGTCCCCCAACGAGTCTGCAGGGGACTTTCGGTTGGGATTTAAATGGGCCCGGAGAGATTTGAACTCTCGACCGACCGGTATCTCCTCCTAGGACTATGAGCCGGTCGCTCTAACCGAACTCCCCGCTTACAAGCACTGAGCTACGGGCCCTTCGCCGCGGAGGGGAGAAGGTGTCCGTTTTAAGTCGTTGTCGGGTTCCGGCGGCGCTGTCAAGTTAAGG
>PLUF01000081.1 GCA_003164815.1 Candidatus Gagatemarchaeum stordalenia | reverse complement strand
GTTCTGAATTACGTCCCAAAGCCTCGCACGACACAACGCATAAATAACGTTGGTCGCCTCGGAAAGCCAGAGAGCGTTGAAGGAGAGAAGCAGAGGCGGTTCACTTTATTGTTCAGTTCCTTTCGGTTTTAGCTTCTAGTCTCGACCCAAGCTCCACCTGGACATTGGAGGCTCATGCTCAATGACAAATAGGAACGAGAAGGAGGTCACGGTGGTAAAGTTCGGAGGGTCGGTGCTGGAGAACGAAAGGTCGATGGAGCAGGCGGCGCAGCTCGTCGTCGACACGGCAGAGAAGGGTTTCGGGGTGGTGGTGGTCGTCTCTGCGATGAAGGGCGTCACGGACCAGCTCATCGCGCTCGCCAAGAAGGTTGATCCGAAGATGGAGGCGTCTTTGATGGACGAACTCCTAGCGTCAGGCGAGAAGACGAGTGCCCGGCTGATGGCGGGCGTCCTCGCCGGCCACGGCATAAGATCGGTGGTCGTCGACCCCGAGAGTCCGTACTGGCCGATCGTTACCGACTCGAGACACCTGGACGCAAACCCCATGATGGACCTCAGCAGGGAGAAGGCGCAAGAGGCCATAGCACCGCTCCTCAGGGAGGGCAGGGTGCCCGTGGTCTGCGGATTCCTCGGGAGGACGGTGGACGGGAAGACGACCACGATGGGGAGGGGAGGGTCAGACACGACGGCGGTCGTCCTGGGGAGCTGCCTGGACGCTACCGAGGTCATCTTGATAAAAGACGTAGAGGGAGTGTATTCGAGCGATCCCGACAAGGTGAGGAACCCCCAGTTCATCAAGTCGCTCAACGGCGAGGAGGCGGAGATGCTCGCCGCGGGAGGGGCGAAGTTCCTGCACGTCAAGGCTCTTCGATACCAGTCGAGCGGGCTCAGGCTGAGGGTGACGAGCCTAGACAAGCTCAACGCGGGGACCGTGATCAAGGGGGACCTCGCGCCAATCAGCCTTGAGGTATTCCCGCAGGGCGTGTCGATGATCACGGTCGTCGGGCTCGACGCCAAGAAGCTCGAGTCCGTCTCGCAGCTTACGAAGGCGGTCAGGGAGGACGGAGGGTCCCTCCTAGCGCTGTCGCTTGAGACCACATCTGCGATCTTCTATGTGGCCGGGGGAAAGAATGTCCTCGACCAGGTCCACCACGTGCTCGTCAGCGAGAACATCGGGAAAGCCGTGTCCTCGTTCGACGGCCTTTCGATGATGACCGTGAAGGGCAGCTCGCTGGAGACAGAGACGGGAATCGTCCAGAGGATAACCCAGCCCCTCGCCAGGGCGGGCATCAACCTGTACGGGATCGTGACAATACGCTCCTCGATCAGGGTCTTCGTCTCAGCGGACCAGGCGGAGAGGGCCCTCGAGTTGATCCGGGATGCGGTGATGGTGAAGAAACCATGAAGAAAATCAGTGCAGCTCTGCTGGGTGCGACCGGAGCGGTAGGACAGAGGTACATCAACATGCTCGACAGGCACCCGTACATCTCGCTCGACGTGCTGATGGGCGGCGAGTCAGCGGGAAAGAAGTACGGCGAGGCCGTCCACTGGCTCTTCCCAGACGCCCTGCCTGACAGGTTCGCCCAGGCGAAGGTCCTGAAGGCGCGCCCCGAATCTGCCCAGGGGTGCGACGTGGTGTTCTCGGCGCTCCCGTCCGAGGTCGCGGGGGAGATAGAACTGGGCTTCGCCAGGGCCGGCTATACGCTGGTCAGCGAGGCGAGCTCACACAGGATGGACCCGGAGGTGCCGCTCATGATCCCGGAGGTCAATCCCGACCACCTCAAGCTGCTCGAGACGCAGAAGAAGAAGAAGGGATGGAAGGGAGCCATAGCGACGACCCCGAACTGCACCGTGACGGGGCTCGCGATCGTGTTGAAACCACTCTTGGACAGCTTCGCGGCTGAGAAGGCGATAGTGACGACGATGCAGGCCCTCTCGGGTGCAGGCTACCCTGGGGTTCCATCGCTCGCCATAACGGAGAACGTGCTACCCTACATCAAGAACGAGGAGGAGAAGGTGGCGAGGGAGGCGAAGAAGATACTCGGCACCCTGAAGGCCGGGGTCGTCCATGAGAACCCGATACCCATGGGCCTGTCGTGCAACAGGGTCCAGGTCATCGACGGCCACACGGAGACGCTCTACGCCGAGTTCCCCGGGAGGGTGGACCCTCAGGAGGTGGCGCGTGTCCTCGCCGGCTTCAGGGGTAAACCTCAGAGGCTCAGGCTGAACACCGCGCCCGAGAGGCCGATAATCGTCCGGACCGAGAACGACAGGCCCCAGCCGAGGCTCGACAGGATGGCCGGGAGCGTCCCCGGGATGAGCGTGACCGTGGGCAGGCTGAGAAACGGGATAGACGACAGGTCTCTGCAGCTTACCCTCCTATCGCACAACACGATAAGGGGAGCCGCTGGGACGGCGATCCTCACGGCGGAGCTGATGGAGAAGGAAGGATTCATAGGGTGATAGTGGTTGGTATCTGGTAAAGACGTCCGACTCTCCAGGATAACGCGCAGCGGCAGGATGCTGTGCATCCCGATGGACCACTCGCTGGCCGTGGGGCCGATTCCCGGCCTCGAGGACACCGAGGAGACGATAAACCAGATCGCGAGGGGCGGGGCCACCGCCTTCCTGGTGCAGAAAGGCATCATCAAGTCGCTCTCCAAGCCTGCCGACATCGGGATGATCATCCAACTCTCCGCGAGCACGACGCTGGGGATGTCCCCCAACAGGAAGATCCTGATCGCGAGCGTCCTCGAGAGCATCCGCCTAGGCGTCGACGCGATCTCCATCCACGTCAACATCGGAGGAAAGGAGGAATCCGAGATGCTACAGCAGCTCGGGATGGTCTCGGACGAGTGCGACGCGTACTCCGTCCCGTTCATAGCGATGATGTACCCCCGGGGGGAGAACATCAAGGACCCGTCGGATCCTGAAGTGGTCGCCCACGTTGCGAGGATAGGGGCCGAGGCCGGGGCGGACATCGTCAAGACGGTCTACACCGGGAGCTCGGAGACATTCAGGGAGGTCGTCAGGAAGTGCCCAGTCCCGGTCGTGCTTGCGGGAGGGTCGAAGGCCGAGTCCGACGAAGCGCTCCTCAGGATGACCCAGGGAGTCATGAAGGCCGGTGCCATGGGCGTGACCTTCGGCAGGAACGTCTTCCAGCACAGGACCCCGTTCCTGATGACGAAGGCCCTCAAGAAGATAGTCATAGACAAGGCGAGCGTGGAAGAGGCGATGGAGGTGCTCAAGCCTGCCCCGCCCTGAGAAGGACGTAGTCCTCGACGTCACCGGGGCCGCGAACCCCGAGCGATTGCTGAGGGAGGCGAAGGACGCGGGCATCAGGAAGGCGATCTCGCGGAGCGCCACCCCTGTGATCCCCCAGGTCGACGGGATCCAGCTCTTCAGGGTGGTCGATGCGGCAGGCGCGGACACGGCAGCCTGGGTGGAGGTCGCGGGGGCGAAGGACATGGAGAGGGCCGTCGCAGCCTCGGGTCAGGGCCATGCGTTCGTCGTGGTTCAGCCCGAGAACTGGAAGATCATCCCGCTCGAGAACCTCATCGCGGACTTCCACAGATCTGAGAAGAAGGTTTACGCTTACATGAAGACGAAGGGAGAGATGGAGATGGCCTTCTCGATCCTCGAGAAGGGCGTCGACGGGATCGTGGTGCCCGCCGAGGCGCTCCAGACGGCGGCGGAGATAGCCTCAGCCCTGGGGAGGGAGGACTTGTACTCCCTCCCGGTCGCCAAGGTGACGAGGATCGTCGACGTGGGGAACGGCGAGCGCGCCTGCATCGACACTGCGTCCCAGCTTACGATAGGAGAGGGGCTCCTCATCGGGAGCCGGGCGAGCTTCTTCTTCCTGGTGCACAGCGAGACCGTGCCCTCCGAGTACATACCGACGAGGGAGTTCAGGGTGAACGCAGGCGCGCTCCACAGCTACGTGCTTGGCGAGGACGACAAGACGAGGTACCTATCAGAGCTGAGGTCCTCCGACAAGGTCAGGACGGTCATGAGCGACGGGAGGTCGAGGCAGGTCGTGGTCGGGAGGGTCAAGATCGAACGCCGGCCGCTCATGATGATAGAGGCCTCCGCCGGCGGGGAGCTTGGGACCGTGATGGTACAGAAGGCCGAGACGATCAGACTGATCCGACCAGACGGTTCTCCGGTCTCGGTGACCGACATAAAGGTCGGGGACGAAGTACTTGTCCACCTTACGGAGAGTAAGGCGAGGCACTTCGGCGGAGAGGTCGACGAGTTCATTCTTGAGAGGTAACAAGGCGCCCGGCCGGGGGCTCGGCCTGGTCTGCACGACCATCTCAGCAGAGACGCCGAAGGAGATGGTGCAGAAGGCCGCGTCCGCTTTCGCCTTCGGTTCAGACCTAGTCGAGCTCAGGTTCGACCTGCTCCGGAGCCCCGAGGCCCCTGTCCCACGGGAGCTGGCCCGGATATCCCGCAGGTCCGTCATCACGGTCAGAAGAGGGGACGAAGGGGGAGCGTTCTCCGGGACCGAACCCGAGAGGCTCGCCCTGCTCTCCAGACTGAGCAATCTCAGGCCCCGCTTGATCGACGTTGAGCTGCGGACGGCCAGGGAGAACCCGGGGTGGTTCGGGGCTCTTCCGCGGACGTCTCTGTGGATTGTCTCTTGGCACGACCTCTCCGGGACCCCGGCCTTCCGGGTCTTAGAGAAGGCGCGGGCGGCGGCGGCCTCTGTGGGCGATGTGGCAAAGATCGTGACCAAGGCGACCAGGTTCGAGGACAGCCTTAGGGTGCTCCGGCTCTACGAGACGGGCGCGAGCGGTCTTGCGGCGTTCTGCACAGGGCCCTCGGGGGCAGCCTCCCGAGTTGTGAGCATGCAGCTCGGAAGCCCGATCGTCTACGCGGCCCTTCCCGGCGAGCCGGTCGCCCCTGGACAGATCTCGGTGGAGACGGTCGTAGGCCTGAAGAAGATATGGGGTGGAAGTGGCTGGTAGAAACATACCGTCTGATCGGGGAGGACGTATCCCGCTCGCCATCTCCGGCCATGATGAACGCGGCGTTCAGAGCGGTCGGGATCGATGCAGTGTACGAGGCGGTCAACGTGGGAAGAGCGGAGTTCTCCGACAGGTTCCTAGCGCTCCGGGCGGAGACGAGTGGAGTCAACCTCACGATTCCCTTCAAGTCTGATGTCATTCCTCTCCTCGACGCTCTGGACGAGGTCTCCGCTAGGATAGGAGCAGTCAACGTCGTGGCGAGGACGGGACAGCGCTACAAGGGCTACAACACCGACGTGAACGGCATCACGGCCCCGCTGAGGGAGCGCGGGATGGGGCGAGTTCGAAAGGCGCTCCTGCTCGGCGCCGGGGGGGCGGCGAGGGCATTCTGCGAGGCGATGAGCCAGCTCGGGTGTGCCGAGATCACCGTCGCCGTCCGCGACGCGGCGAAGGGCGAGAGGTTCGCCTCTGAGATGGCGATGATATTCGGCGGGATCAGGTTCTCGGTCGTCGTCATCGACCGGGTCGGCGGCACCGAGGCAGACCTCGTCTTCAACGCGACCCCCATCGGCGCGGGCGATCCGCTGCCGGAGGCGCTCAAGCGGGTTATCTATGGGCACGCAACGGTGTTTGACGCCGTGTACAGACCGATGAAGACAGAATTGCTGAGAACCGCGGAGGAGAAGGGCTCTCCCATAATATGCGGATACGAGATGCTCCTGAACCAAGGTACGATGGCATTCGAGCTGTGGACAGGAAAGCCGGCCCCGAAGGCCGTGATGGAGTCGGCCCTGCGCACATCGCTGGAGGGAGCGCGATGAAGGGAAGGGGCTCGACCTTCGGCGCCATCAGCATCGTAAACGCCATCGCTGGAGGCAAGGGGGTCACAGCCAGCACGAAGCTCGGGACCGAATCGATAGTGGAGCTTGAAAACAAGGCCGGCGGCTGGTCCGTGTTCCTCAACGAGGAACAGGTCGAGTCGAGACTGGCTTCCGAGACCATACGGCTCGCCCTGAAGATGGCAGGGAAGGAGCCGGCTGACTACTCCGGCACGGTGCGCACGACCACCACCCTGCCCATCGGGGTCGGGCTCAAGACATCGTCGTCTTCGTCCTCGGCCATCGCGCTCGGGGTCTTCGCAGCCCTCGGCCAGCGGGCGTTCGACCCCATGAAGATCATGATCTGCAGCATCGACGCGTCGCTCGCGAGCGGCGCTTCCGTCACGGGTGCGATGGACGACTGTGCATCCTGCCTGCTCGGAGGGATCAACATGGCCGACAACCTGGGGAGGAAGATCGAGCGGTCGAAGCTCTTCGACAGGCCCCTGAAGATAGTGATCAAGGTCCCGAAGGCGCCCAGCAAGAGGGCAGCGGTCGACGTCGCGGACGTGAAGAAACTCGGGAAGGTCGCAGAGGTCCTCTACAGGATGTGCATGGAGGGAGACCTATGGAGGGCCATGACCCTGAACGGGGTCCTCTACTCCGGGATCTACGGTTACGATTCAAGGGCGGCCCTGCTCGCGGTCGAGCACGGGGCGCTCGGCGCCTCACTGTCGGGGACCGGGCCCGCCACGGCGGCGGTCTTCGACCCGAAGTCGAGCTCTGAGATGGGGCACCTGGTAGAGGCGTGGGCATCAGACGGGAGCCAAGTACTCGAGACGGAGACCAACAACGAGCACGGGAGAATAGCGGCCATTGAGTAGCACGACGGTGACCGTCGAAGGCCGGCTAGAGGGAAGCGTGAGGGTTCCCCCGAGCAAGAGCTACACCCACCGGGCGGTCCTGATGGCGAGCCTTTCGGAGGGTTCGTCGACGATCTCGAACGTCCTCTTCTCACGCGACACCAAGGCCACGATGGCGGCGTGCAGGTCGATGGGGGCCCTGCTGAAGGAATCGGGCTCGACGATCCAGGTCGAAGGGACGCTCCCGAGGACGCCGGAGGACGTGGTGAACGTCGAGAACTCCGGGACGACCCTCAGGTTCATGACCTCGGCTTTCGCAGCAGCACCCGACGGATACGTGGTGCTCACCGGGGACACCAGCATCAGGAGGAGGCCGATGCAGCCGCTGCTGGATACGCTCAAGGAGCTGGGAGTGGAGGCGTGGTCGACGAGGGGGAACGGCTGCGCCCCGGTCGTGGTGAAGGCTGGGGGCATCGCTGGGGGGAGCGCCGCCATCAGGGGAGACGTATCGTCCCAGTTCGTCTCGTCGCTTCTCATCTCCGCTCCGATGGCGAAGAGGGAGACCTCGCTGGTCGTCGCCGATGCGGTCTCGAGGCCGTACATCGAGGCGACCCTCACACTCTCGCGCCTCTTCGGGATCAAGATAGAGAGGGAAGGCTTTACCCGGTTCCGGGTGGCCCCGGGGCAGAGATACGGACGTGCCGACTTCACGGTGCCCGCCGATTTTAGCTCGGCGTCCTTCATAGTGGCGGCCGTGGGCCTAGCGGGAGGGAAGGTAGTGCTCGAGGACCTGAATCCTAGCCTGCCACAAGGGGACTCCGCCATACTCGGAATCGCATCGGCGATGGGCGTCCGCGTGGCTCAGGGGGCCTCGACGGTGACGGTCGAGTCTGACGGCGACAGTCTGAAGGGCGGGACGTTCAACCTCGGCGACACCCCCGACCTCCTCCCGGTGGTGGCGGCTCTGGCCCTCAGGAGCGAGACCCCGGTGGAGGTCGTCGGGACGGCACACGCCAGGTTCAAGGAGACCGACAGGATTGCGATACTAGCGAGCGAGCTCTCGAAGCTCGGCGTCAGGATAGAGGAGAGGCCGGACGGCCTGAAGATATCCCCCGGTGGCGAGATCAGGGCCGCCCTTCTGGACGCCCACGACGACCACAGGATGTTCATGGCATTCTCACTGGCCTCGATGCTCGTGCCGGGCGGGATCCCGGTCGTCGGCGCAGAGAGCCTGGACGTATCATATCCGAGCTTCCTCGAAGACATCAAGAGGCTGGGAGGAAGGGTGGAGAGCGCTTGACAGGCAACATAGTAGGGGAGAGGTTCGTCCTCGCAAGCTTCGGGGAGAGCCACGGTAAGGTGGTCGGCGCGGTCATCGACGGCTGTCCGGCCGGGCTGAAGCTCTCGGAGGAGGACATCCAGCGCGACCTCGACCTCAGGAAGCCCGGACAGTCCATAGTCACGACCCAGCGGAAGGAAGGGGACGTCGTCGAGATAATGAGCGGAACATTCAGGGGAAACACGACGGGCGCGCCCATCATGATGCTCATCCGCAACCAGGACCAGGACTCGCGCGCCTACGAGGCGCTCGTCAACACGCCTCGGCCGGGGCACGCCGACGCCACTTCCAGGGCCAAGTACGGCGGGTTCAACGACTACAGGGGCGGCGGTAGGTTCTCGGGCAGGATAACGGCGACGTTCGTCATGGGCGGCGCCGTGGCGAAGAAGCTGCTCCGCGAGACCCTCGGGATCGAGATCATAGCCTACACGTCAGAGCTCGGGGGCCTCAAGGCAGAGGGCTTCACCCTCGACGACGCCAGGAAGAACCGGTACTCCAACGAGGTGAGGTCGCCCGATCCCAGGATGGCCGAGGAGATGAAGAAGAAGGTCATCGAGATGAGGGGAAAGGGAGACAGCCTTGGGGGAGTTGTGGAGTGCGTGGCGTTAAACGTGCCCGAGGGACTGGGCGAGCCCGTCTTCGGCTCGCTCGACTCGGACCTAGCGAGGATGGCCCTCTCCATCCCGGCGGTCAAAGGCGTTGAGTTCGGGTCCGGATTCTCGTCCACCAGGCTCACAGGCACCCAGAACAACGACCTGTACTCGATCCGCGAAGGGAAGCTGTTCTCGGAGACCAACAACTCAGGGGGAATCCTGGGCGGGATCTCCAGCGGGATGCCGGTCGTCTACAGGATCGCCTTCAAACCCGCCGCGTCCGTCGCCGCGAAGCAGCGGACCTTCGACACAGCGAAGAACGAGGAGGTGGACCTCGTGGTCCCGGGAAGGCACGACCCGACCGTGGTGCCACGAGCGGTCCCTGTGGTCGAGAGCGTCACGGCGCTGGTTCTGGCGGACCACGCAATCAGGGGCGGATTTATTGCCCCGGTCCTCAAGCAGGTGGACTGATGAGCTCAGAGAAGGAACTCGACGAGCTGAGGGAACAGGTCGCGGACAAGACCAGGGAGATAATCGACTCGATAGCGGCGCGGAACGCTCTGGCGAAGAAGATCGGCGCCGTCAAGTCCAGGGAGTCCCTTCCAGTCGAGGACGGAAGAGTTGAGGACTCACTCGTCAGGCTGGTAATCCAGGAGTGCGAGGACAAGGGAGTCGACGTCCAGACGGGGCTCAAGGTCCTTAGCGCGGTCCTAGCCGAAGGGAAGCGCGTGCAGGGGTTCCAGACCAAGCAGTCGCTGATCACACCCCAGATGATGAGCACCAAGGCCCGCGAGATAGAGGCGACTGGAAAGAAACTCCTAAGGCTCGACGTCGGAGAGCCCGACTTCCACCCGCCTAGGGCGGTGTTGGATGCGACCTCGGAGGCGCTCTACGATTTCAAGACTCACTACACAGGGACCCGTGGGATACCAGAGCTCGTGACGGCGGTCAGGCGCTACCTCGAAAGGAGATACCACTATTCGGCGAAGGAGTCGGAGCTGATGTCGATGCCGGGAGGGAGGTTCGGCGTGTACATGGCCCTCGCGACCACCGTCAAGGAGGGCGAAGGTATAGTAGTGATAGAACCCAACTGGCCGGCCTACAAAGAAGTCTTGCAGTTCATCGGAGGAAGGGCGAGCACGGTCCATACGACGCTCGAGGAAGGGTGGGAGCCCTCGGTGGAGGCGGTACACGACGCCATCAGGCCCAACACCAGGGCGATCCTGCTAAGCTACCCCGCCAACCCCACAGGCAAGGTAATCTCCCCCGCCAAGTTCAAGTCCATCGTGGACCTCGCGAACGACCACAGGCTTACGGTCATCAGCGACGAGATCTACAATGACTACGCCTATACCGAGTGCCCGAGCATCTTGGGATCTGGGGCGCAGAAGTTCATCCTCACGTCCTCCTTCTCCAAGACGTGGGCGATGACCGGGTTCAGGGTGGGCTACATCGTCTCCTCTGAGGAGAACATCGCCAAGATGATGAAGATACAGTCGCTCGCCATCACCTCCGTCCCCGAGTTCATCCAGTACGGCGCCGTGAAGGCGCTCGACAGCGACGCGGAGGTCGCGCAGAACTCGCGGGCCATGAAGGAGAGGATCGAGGCCGCCGGCAGGGAGCTTGACGCGATAGGCGCGCTCCAGTACGTGAGGCCGGACGGCGCGATGTACGTCTTCCCCCAGGCCAAGAGTGCTGACTTCGACTCGAACGCGTTCACGATGAAGCTCCTCGAGCAGAAGGGCGTGACGGTCTCACCGGGGTCAGGGTTCGGCGACTATCCTCGATGCTTCAGGATCTCACTCGGCGGGTCGATGGAGACAATCGTTGACGGAATCAGGAAGATAGGGGAACTCCTCGGTTGAAGGTCGCGGTAATCGGGTCCTCCGGCGGGATGGGCGGGTTCTTCGTAAGGTACTTCCTCTCCAAGGGCCTGGAGGTCGTGGGCTCTGACTCGAGGAAGAGGGCGCTGAAGAACCCGCACTTCCGCTTCGTGAGATCAAACGCCGAGGCCGTCGTGGGGGCGGACATCGTAGTCGTGGCGACTCCGATAGACACGACGGTCGATACGGTGAGGGGGTTCGAGAAGAGCCTGTCGCCGGGCGCATGCGTGGTCGAGATAACCTCCGTGAAGGGAAAGACGCTCGGGAAGTTGAGGGAGCGGGTCTCGGCGCGCAGGGCCACGCTGCTGTCCCTCCATCCGCTCTTCGGCCCTTCGCTGAAAGTGCAGGGCGAGATGAAGCTCTGCGTGATCGAGACCGACCCCGGTTCGCTCGCGACGGCCCGCTCCCTATTCCCGGACGCGACGCTCATCCCGATGAAGGCGCGGGAGCACGACAGGATGATGGGCATGATTCTTTCCCTGACTCACCTGGTGAACATCGCCTACGCCGGGACGGTTAGCAGGTACCTCGGGCACGACGAGTTCAGGAAGATCCAGACTCCCACCTCGGCCGTGCAGCTGACCCTCGCAGAGGGCGTGCTGTCCCAGAGTCCTTCGCTCTACTCCTACATCCAGCTCGAGAACGAGTTCTCCTCCGAGTTCGCCGACGCCCTCATCGCCGAGCTGGGGTCGCTCAAGCGGCTGATAGACAGGAAGGACAGGAAGGGATTCGAGAAGCGCTTCGGTGAGCTCTCGAAGATGTACGCGGGCGATTCCAAGGCCGCCCTCGACCTCGTCTATCAGGCGTTCGAGAAGTCGTCACGCTAGACCCCCACCAGCAGGAATCCAAGGACGAACGCGCCGACCGGGACCACCACCCACATTGCTATCGATTCGGTGGCCAGTCTGGTGTTGATTGCAGAGGTCTGCTTGGTGAAGGCCGCGCCGAACATGCCCCCGAGGAGGCACTGGCTGATCGAGATCGGAATCGCGAGCTGGGTCCCTGTCCAGATGAGGACCGCGCTGGCCAGGAAGGTCGCCACCACGCCGAAGGGGCTGAGCCCTAGAAGCCGGTCCCCGATCGTCCCGGAGATGCCTCCCCTCCCGAGGGCGACCATCCCTACTATCGCGACCACCACCAGGAGCAGCGGGAAGGTCTCGGAGACAGGTGAGCCGTTCAGCGTCATGCCATAGATCAGTCCGATGTTGTTCGCTCCGAGGACGTAGGCGATGATCAGGGAGGTGATTATCACCCCGTACCTGCTCGCCCCGTCGACCGCGAGCAGGCTCAGCCGGGAGGCCGACCTGAGGATTATTCTGTAGAAGGCGTAGGCCAGGACCGCGGCCAGGATAGGCGACAGGAACCAGAAGGCCACGATGTCCTCGAGACGCGGTCCGTTCAGAGGGAGGGAAGAGCCGAAGGCCGCGCCCGCGAAGGCCCCGACGATCGCCATGCTGAACGACACCGGCAGCTTCAGAGTCGACAGGACGATGGTCAACGAGAGCGAGACCAAGAGCGCCACGAGGACGACCTGGTCGCCGGCGACGGGCGTGACACTCCCGCTCAGGCTTCTCAGCATCTGCGACCCCTCTAGCGCGACTCCGAGAAGGAGACCGACGGAGGAGACTATGAGAGCCTCTCTGAGGGTGAGCGAGCCCGAACCCTCGCCGTTGCCGATCAGGAACGAGCTGTTGTTCCAGCCGAAGACGAAGGCGAGAACAACCCCGAGAGCCAGAAGGACGTCGCTAGCCATACCCTTTTGCGACCAGGACCAGGACGACGTCGCTCGCCCTCTCGGAGTTATCGGCGATCTCGTCAGACGCGAAGATGAAGTCCCGCAGCTCGATGATGGAGACCGGGTCCATCGTCCTCGGCTTGCTGAAGAGATGTCTGAGGAGCTGGTCCTTCTCGGTGTCAGCGGCTTCCTCGCAGTCTTCAACCGCGCGGACCCTCGCCAGGACCTCGCTCCTGTTTACCTGGAGCGCCTGGATGAGCGCCTCGAGCGCAGTGACGGCAGAGAGGAGGTTCCCCTGGAAGCTTGACATGTGCTCGCTCTTGAGCAGTTCGAGGTACCCGTGGTCGCCCTCCGATCCTATGACGAGCAGCCGCGCAGCGTCCTTCGCGCTCTCAGCTATGTGGTCGTCAGTCTGAATCAGGCTGATGATGTCTTCTCGCACGCCACCGAAGAAGGCGCCTTCGGAAATCTTGGCGCTGAGATCTCTGCGTATCCCCTTCGCCTTTGCCTCCAAATCGAAGACCTGGACGAACAGTTCCTTCGACGACTCGTCGACGGCCGCATAGGCAGAGACGAGCTTCTGGTAGGCCATGACGCACTCCTTCACCACCGAGAGGTGGTGCTCCAGGCCCTCGATTATCGACTTCTCCCTGCCACCGAGCGAGAACGAAGGGAACCGCGCCAACTCGGAAATTCTGCCTTGTCCGGGGTAATTAAGTCTGGGCCGCCCGGCGGGACTTCGTAGCCGCTTTCAGCGACCTGACGTAGCTCTCGACTTCGTTCAACATCGCATCGGTTCCGTTGCCCGAGGCGACCATGTTGACGATGCTGCTCCCGACTATCGCTGCGTCGGCACCCGCACCGATCACAGCCCGGACGTGCTCGGGCTTCGAGATCCCGAAACCAACCCCAAGCGGGATCTTCCCTCTGGTCTGGCGCTTGGCCGACCTCACTAGCCGCAGCGTGTCTTCGCCCAGTTGGGAGCGGGCCCCCGTGACTCCTAGGAGCGAGACGAGGTAGAGGAACCCGGTGGAGTGCTTCACAAGCAACCTCATCCGTTCGGGGGAGGTCGTCGGTGCCGCAAGGAGGATGGTGTCGAGCCCGTGTTTTATCGCGAGCTTCGAATATTCCGCGGTCTCGTCCAGCGGGAGGTCGGGTATGATGAGCCCATCTACCCCGGCACCCTTCGCCTCGGCCAAAAAGCCGTCAAGACCAGGGGAGTAGAGAATGTTGTAGTAGGTCATCACGGCGATTGGAACGTCGTGCGCCTTCTTGATCCTCGAGACCAGCTTTAGGACGTCGGCCGGCCTCGTCCCCGCCGCCAGCGAGCGCACCGCCGCTTCCTGAATCGACCTCCCGTCGGCGATCGGATCGGAGAACGGTATCCCCAGCTCGATGATGTCGGCCCCACCTGCCACCAGCGCCCCCACTACCCTCTCAGTGGTCTCGATGTCCGGATCTCCACCCATGACATAGGCGATGAGGGCACCCTCGCCTCTCAACGACCGGAAGACGGTCTTGATGCCGCTCAAATCTCGAGACCTGCCCTCTTAGCGATTATCTGGACGTCCTTGTCGCCGCGCCCGGAGAGCGTCACGACCACGGACTCGTCTCTCTTCATCTTCCCAGCTAGCTTGACGGCGTAGGCCACCGCGTGGGCCGATTCGAGGGCCGGGATTATCCCCTCCTTCTTCGAGAGGAGATGGAAGGCGCTGACGGCCTCCTCATCGGTGGCAGAGACGTAGGTTGCCCTTCCGCTGTCGTTGAGGAACGAGTGTTCTGGACCTACCCCGGGGTAGTCGAGGCCCGCCGAGATGCTCTCGGTGGGGAGGACCTGGCCGTCTCCGTCCTGCAGGAGGTAAGTCAACATCCCGTGAAGGACCCCCGGGCGGCCTTCGACCAGGGTGGCCGCACTCCTGCCCCTGCCTGTGCCTCCGGCCTCGACGCCGAAGAGCTTCACGGAGCCGTCTCGCACGAAGGGGTGGAAGCTTCCCATGGCGTTGCTCCCCCCGCCGACGCATGCGACGATGGCATCGGGCAGACTGCCCTCTCTCCTCTTCATCTGACGCTTCACCTCTCGCCCAATCACACTCTGGAAGTCTCGGACGATGACCGGATACGGATGGGGTCCCACGACGGAGCCGATGATGTAGTATGTCTCCTCGAGGTTGGTGACCCAGTCGCGAAGTGCCTCGTTGATCGCGTCCTTGAGCGTCTTCGATCCGCTGTCCACGCTGTGAACCTTGGCTCCTAGGAGGTGCATCCGGAAGACGTTGAGCTTCTGCCTCTCGATGTCCTCAGACCCCATGTAGACCTCCGCCTTGAGACCCAGGACCGCGCAGGCCATCGCCGTCGCGACGCCGTGTTGCCCGGCTCCCGTCTCGGCTATCACCCTGGGCTTCCCCATCCTATTGGCGAGCAGGGCCTGACCGAGGGTGTTGTTGATCTTGTGTGCGCCGCTGTGGAGGAGGTCCTCCCGTTTGAGGTAGATCTTGGCTCCTCCGGCGTGCTTGGTGAGGTTCTTCGCCAGATAGAGAGGTGTGGGCCTCCCGGCGTAGTCGGCCAGCAGCCCCGCGAGCTCGGCCTTGAAACCAGGGTCGTCTCGCAGGGAGAGGTAGGCTCGCTCGAGCTCCTTCACTGCCGGAACGAGCGCCTCGGGGATGAACTGGCCCCCGTAGCTTCCGAACCTGCCTCGTCTCGGATAATCCTTGCTCATCGCAAATCCGCCTCCTTCGCCCTGCGGATGAACTCCGCGACTCTCCCGGCGTCCTTCACCCCCGGCGACCTCTCCACCCCGGACGAAACGTCCACAGCGAACGGCCTGACGGTCGCGACGGCCTCGGCGACGTTCTCCGGGCTGAGCCCTCCTGAGAGCATCAAGGGCACCGGGAGTATCGCGTCCCTGATTCGACGGCAGAGACGCCAGTCGGACGCAGATCCGGAGCCCCCCTGTTTTCCGGGCACGTACGTGTCGGTGAGGAGCGCGTCGAATCCGGCGGCCTCGACCTTAGCCAGGCCGACATCCTCGGACTTTACGATGTACGGCCGGATGAGACGCACGCCCAGCGTCTTGCGAAGGCGGTCAGGGTCGACGACGATGCCGTAGAGCTGCAGTGTGTTGATTTGCGTCTCCCTCAGCTCGGACCCCCGCCGTTCCACGACCTCGTCAGTCGTTACGAGCACCGGCGAGACGAACGGAGGGACCTCTCCCGCGAGTTCCGCCACCCTCTCGAACGATATGTTCCGCGGCGAAGCGGGGAATCCGCAGATGAATCCAACGGCGTCGGCGCCCGCGCCGACGGCTGACGCGACGTCAGACTCGCGGGTGATCCCGCATATCTTCACCCACACCATCTACTGCGCACCAACCAGCCCCCGGACGGCGCCCTCGATGTCGCCCGACTTCATTAGGGCCGAGCCCACCAGAAACCCGTCTGCTCCCAACGAGCGCAGCTCGGAGAGTTCAGAGGCCTTGGAGAAGCCGCTCTCGCAGATTACCAACTTTGAGTGGGCGTGGTTCCTGAGCAGCTCACGCGATGTCTCCAGCGAGACCGCGAGCGTCTTCAGGTTCCTGTTGTTTATCCCGACGATGTCTGCAGGGCTCTGGAGCGACTCGAGGTACTCGGCCTCGGTGTGCGCCTCGAGGACAACTTCGAGTCCTCTCCCATGAGCTCGTTCTATCATCTCCTCCAGGCCGAAGTTCGAGAGCCTGCCTCGGTAGATGATATCCATCAGCAGGACGGCATCGGCCCCTACCTTCGCGGCGGCGTCTATCTGGACGGGGTCGATGATGATGTCCTTCATCAGGACCGGAAGGTCAACGCTCTTCTTGACCGCCGTGAGAAACTCGAGCCTCCCGTCGAAGTGCTTGGGTTCGGTCAGCACCGAGATTCCCGCGGCGCCGCCCCGCTGGTACTTCTGCGCGATCTCCCGGACGTCTGTGCTCTTCTTGAGCTCGCCTTCTGAAGGCGAGCGGAACTTCACCTCGGTGATAAGCGGGATTCCGTGGGCGGCCGCCAGCGCGCCGCGCAGGCTCCTGTGGGGAAGACCCGCTTCCTTCACGGCGTAGTATCCCTCCGCGATGGTCTTCCGCGCCGACTCCGCCAGGGTGCCGATGAAATCGTCGTTCGCCCTCTGCACTGTACTAGGACCTCCTCAGCTCACCGCCGCTGAACCTAATCAATCCTTCGAGCTTCTTGTAGGCGGCGCCGCTCTCGATCGATCGGCGGGCGGCCGAAATCGCGTCCGGGAAGTCGTCCGACATACCTGAGACGACGATCGCTGCGGCCGAGTTCATGAGGACCAGGTCTCTTCTCCCGGTGAAGGTCTCTAATCCGTCGAGTATCCCCAGGGCTGCCTCGGCGCTCTCCTCGAGGGAGGAGACGCTCATCGTCTCAGCCGGATACGCGGGCACTCCGAAGTCCTTCGGCGAGTACTCGTGCTCGGATATGATCCCTCCCCTCAGCCACGCGACGTAGGTCTTTCCAGCGACCGAGAACTCATCCATCCCCTCCGCGGCATGTATTACCATCGCTTCCGTGCTGCCGAGCGTCTCCAGCGCCCGGGCGACCTTGAGCGCGAGCGGCTTGGAGTACACTCCGATGACCTGCGAATCAGCACCAGCAGGGTTGATGAGCGGCCCCATCAGGTTGAAGATCGTCCTTATCCCGAGCTCGGCCCTCACCGGGGCGACCTTCTTCATTGCGGGATGGAACGCAGGGGCGAACATGAAGCCTATTCCGATCTGCTCGATGGACTCCCTGACGCGCTGCGGAGTCATCGTCAGGTTGAAACCAAGTCTCTCGAGGAGGTCGGCGCTTCCGCACTTGCTCGTCACCGATCGGTTCCCGTGCTTTGCAATCGTGACGCCCGCCCCGGCCGCTACGACGGCGGCGAGGGTGCTCACATTGAAGGTCCTGGCGCCGTCCCCGCCCGTACCGCAGGTGTCTACGAGCCGTCCGCTGACCTTCGGCGTGATCTTGGTTCCATATTTCCTGAACGTGGACGCGAAGGCGGCGATCTCCTCTGGGCTCTCCCCCTTGCCCCTTAGCGCAACAAGGAATCCGGAGATCAGGGTCGTAGAGGCCATTCCTGAGATTATCTCCTCAAGGACTCCGCCGACCTCGAGGGGCGAGAGGTCTCGGCCTTCGACCAAGCCCGCTATTGCCTGCTGGATCAGTGCTGGACTCCGCTCCTAAGGAAGTTCGCGACTATCTTCTTGCCCTCCGGGGTCGTAATTGACTCCGGGTGGTACTGGACACCCTCGATCGGGTACTCCACGTGGCGGACGCCCATTATCTCGGCGTCGTCCATCGAGAGCGCGGTCACCTTGAGACAGTCCGGGACATCATCCTTGCCGATGGCGAGGGAGTGATACCGCGTGGCCTGGAACGGGTTCCCGACACCTTCGAGGACCCCCCTGCCGTCGTGCACGATCATGCTGGTCTTCCCGTGCATCAGCCTGGACGCGCGGACGACCTTCCCCCCGAAGACTGCGCCGATACCCTGGTGGCCGAGGCAGACTCCCAGGGTCGGTATTTTGCGGCTCATCGTCTTGAGGACGGCCTTGCAGACGCCGAAGTAGTGCTCGTCTTCGGGGTTCCCGGGCCCCGGAGAGATGATTATCCGGTCGGGTTCCAGCGCCTGGGCCTGCTTAAGGGTGAGCTTGTCGTTCCTGAAGACCTGGGGGCGGCCGCCGAGCTCGCCCACATACTGCGCCAGGTTGTAGACGAACGAGTCGTAGTTGTCGATGATGAGGACCTTCATCTCTTGCCACCCGACGCCTCGACGGCCCTGAAGAGCCCCGCCGCCTTGTTCTCGGTCTCCCCCCACTCCTTCGCAGGGACCGAGTCGGCGACCACACCCCCGCCTGCCTGGATGCTGCAACGGTTCCCGTTCGCAAAGAGCGTGCGGATTGTGATCGCAAAGTCGGCGTTCCCGTTGAAGGAGAAGTATCCTAGGGCTCCGCCGTACGGGCCCCTCCTCGTGGGCTCCAGCTCCTCGATTATCTCCATGGCCCTCGGCTTCGGGGCGCCGGAGAGCGTCCCCGCGGGGAAGAGCGCGCGTATCCCGTCGAAGGCGTCGAACTCGTCTCTGAGGTCGCCCACCACCCGCGAGACGATGTGCTGGACGTGGCTGTACTGCTGGATGGTGAGGAACTCCGGGACCTTGACGCTCCCGTACTTGGCCACCCGGCCGACGTCGTTCCTCCCGAGGTCGACGAGCATGACGTGCTCGGCCCTCTCCTTTGGGTCGGCCAGCAGCTCCTTGGTCAGGCGGTCGTTCTCCTTGGGGTCCGAGACCCGGAGGGAGGTGCCTGCTATGGGGAACGTCTCGATCCGCCTGTCTTCCACCCTCAGCAGCATCTCAGGGCTTGAACCGACTATGCGCCGGTCCCCGAACTTGAGGAAGTACATGTAGGGGGACGGGTTAATTCGGCTGAGCTCCGAGTAGAACCTCGAGAGGTCGCCGGTTGCCTCGAAGTCGTGCCGCTTCGAGGGGACGACCTGAAAGATGTCGCCGGCCGCGATGTACTCCTTAGCCTTTGCCACCATCTGCTCATATCGGGCCTGGTCGATGTTCGGCTTCCTCGGCCCGTAGTCGAGGGAGCCCATCTCGGCCGTGGTCCGGAGCAGGCGCTGCACCTGCTCGGAGCGGTCTTCCCCCAGCGAGCAGTAGCGCACCTCTCCTTTGACGTGGTCGAACGCAATGCCGTCGGTGTAGATCCCGAACTCCATGTCGGGGACGGAAGGGTCGTCCTTCGAGATGCTGGGAAGTTCCTCCCAGTAGCGCACCGAGTCGTAGGAGATGTACCCCACAGCGCCGCCGATGAATCGGTATGGACCCCTCTCCCTTGTTTTGCCCACGAGTGCTCGCAGGTTCTCTAGGGGATCGGCGGTCTTCACGCGTTCGCGCCTCCCGCTCACCCTGTCGTTCACCTCGAGCTCTCCGTTCTTGACCCGGAAGAGGGCAGCGGGCTCGAACCCGATGAACGAGTATTCGGCGAGCCTGGTCGCCCCCTTGGCAGACTCGAGGAGGAACGCCTCCTGGTACTCCTGTTGGACCTTGAGGAAGAGCTGCTGGGGTGTGTCGGAGACCTTGAGCTTAGTCGTCCTGAGGGGAGAGGTCTGGACCACTATCGGGACGCCAAAGATAGCCACCCAAATTGTTCGCCGAGAGGCGGAACCGGACGGTCATATTTATACATAGCCAGTTCCGTACTATAACGCACTGATATGGGGAGTCAGCGTTTGCATTATGTCTGGTGGGACAGGCCAACCAACGAGTGCAGGTCGAGCCAGAGACCGAATCTGCCTTAATCTCGCTCCCAGGCGGAGGCGCAACGAACGCTTATGCACGGGGAGATCAGACCGAATCAAGTTGAGCCTCAAACGCCATTTGACTCGATGGAGATACCTGGCGTTGTTTCTCGTACTGGCCGGGGGCCTCCTAGCGTTCGAAGCGGCCCTGCCGACGCAGTACTATGGCAAGTCTGTGTGCCCCGATATAGCGGGCTTTTATCCTATAGACCTCTCAGTTGTCTCTTCTCTCTATCCCGTCGGGGCCCCCGAATTCACCGTGCCTCAGGTGATCGTGGCTCCCGGCTCAACGGCAAGGATCAACGTGACCTATACCGGTGCTACTGATAACCAGACTCTACCGATCAACCCGTACTACAGCTCCAACCAGAACTTTACGCTTCTCGATTCCTTCATCGGATTCCTTGACCAGGACCAGAGTACGAACTCCACCGGAGTGACGATTACCCGTGGTCCACTCGTCTTTCACTCGAACGACACGGCCTCGCAGCTCTTCACCATCACCGCCGCTCTCACTGCCAACTGGGCGACTTATCCGGTCGGGCCTGTAGGCTGCGGTTTCGATCAAGGAGGTTTCCTCCTGACAGTGGGCTATCTCCCATATTGGCAGCCGGTCTTTTGGATCACCCAGCCCGCGACAGACATCGCTTGCATTGCCATAGCGGCCTTGATCGTCGCGCTCGTCGCGGGCTCCGTACGGCTGATCCATAGGATTGGTAAAATTGAAATTGGATGAACCCTGTTCGTCACTCAACTGGCCCAGGGGCGTGGAAGTGCGAATCACTCCAGTTGATGGGATTGTGCTGAGA
>PLUF01000027.1 GCA_003164815.1 Candidatus Gagatemarchaeum stordalenia | reverse complement strand
AGGAAATGATTTCAGGATAACATACGCCGTCCTGCCGAGAGAAAGCCTTAACACCACCCTCTTGGCCGCGGTCCGAAGGATTCCATAAATGGTCAAGGCAGTAGAGAACCTAAGGAAGAAGAAGCTCAGCGGCGGGAAGCGCAGGCCGAACCATTCACGCAGGGCCTACGAGAGGGACGATTATCCGCTGGAACCCGTGGCCGGGGAGACCGTGAGGTCCGCCCAGAGGACCCGGGGCGGCTCGCTGCTATACGGGCTGCGCTCGGCGGCCGAGGCCAACGTCTACGACGCCTCGTCCGGCAAGACCTCGAAGAGCAAGATACTCCGAGTCACGGCCAACAAGGCCAACAGGGAGTATGAGCGAAGGGGCGTCATAACCAAGGGCGCGACGATCCAGACCGAGCTCGGCGAGGCGAAGGTTACCTCGCGGCCGAGTGACGACGGCGTCGTGAACGCAGTCCTGACAAAGTAGCGTTGAAGTCTTACGAACGTGTTGTAGTCTGGCTCGACTACCTCGACTCGGAGCGGAAGCGCTCCGAGGGAAGGCGGGTGCCCCTTAACTCGTGCTCTCGCGCGCCTACGCTCGACGAGCTCACGCTAGCATGTCGCCGCCTGAACCTGGACCCTGAACCGCAGGTGGCAAGGTACCCTCCGGTCCCAGCTCGTACGTCCGGCTATGTCTCCCTCAAGAAGACGGCGAAGAAGCAGCCGGCCCTGATCCAGATCGCCCGCGAGCTCGCGAGGGTGAAGGGAGAGAAGGCCGCGAGTCAGGGAAAGCTTAAAGGCAAGTCGTAGACTTTACACAGTAATGCGAGAGGTCGGGGAAGTTCTCCACACCGCCCGGAGCGGGCGCATAATCCTTCGTCTTGAAACCGAGATTCCTTCGGGGACGGTCCTCGTCGACGAGAAAGGGAGAAACGCCGCTAAGGTGATGGAACTCATGGGGCCGGTCACTAAGCCCTACGCCTCAGCCATACCTGGCTCCTCGAAGTTCGGGACGAAAGGCCAGAAGGTCTTCACTTCCGGGTAAGGCAGACCGCCATGTGGGAAACAAGAGCGGAAGAGGGTCTATTCAGCATCTATTGCCTCGACTGCGGCAGCAAGCTGATCGGTGACGCGGAGAGGGGAGAGCAGGTCTGCCCCAGCTGCGGTTCCGTCACGAACGCCCGCGAGGACGAGGGCCCAGAATGGAAGGCAGTGGACCTGGAGGAGAAGAACAAGAGGGTCCGCGTCGGCTCGCCGACCACGCTTACGCTACACGACCTCGGCCTCTCCACGGACATAAGCATGGAGATGCGCGACTCGCACGGGAAGTACCTCGACCCGGCGATGCGCGCGACGGTCGAGAAGATGAAGAAATGGCAGAGCCGCATCAGGACCAGCAACAGCCAGGAACGCGGACTGTCGATAGTGCTCGCCAAGATCACGGAGGTATGCGACAACCTCTCGCTCCCCAAGAACGTCGCTGAGACAGCGGCCCACATCTACCGGACCTCTGTCAGGCTGAAGGTCGCCAAGAGCAAGTCGATAATGGGCATGACCGCCGCGGTCGTGCTTCTCGCATGCAGGAAGTGCGGCGTCAGCCGGACTCTCAAGGAGGTCGCGAGGGCCGCCGGGATCGAGAAGGGAGCCGCGGCGAAGTACTTCAGGCTGATACTGAAGGACGTCGAGAAGGACTACGTCCCTCCTCCGTCTGTGGAGAAGCACATCTCGAAGCTCGTGAACATCGCCAAGATAGACCCGAGGGTCGAGTACCTCGCGCTTTACCTCTCACGTTCGACCAACGACTCGAAGATCTCGAGCGGGAAGGCGCCGGCCGGCCTCGCCGCCGCCTACGTCTACATGTCCTGCGTGATGCGGGGCGAGCACCTGCCGCAGAGGGAGATAGCAGAGTTCGCAGAGGTGACCGAGGTGACCGTAAGGAACCGCTGCCGGGAGCTACTCGATAACTACATAATCAGGCAAAAAATGGGGCCGGCAGAATAATGGAAAAGAAGAAGACCGCGAAGCAGCCGAATGTCGAAAAACCGACGAAGGTAGAGAAGGAGGCTGCACCAAAGGCGCCTCGAAGCACCGGACTCACCGAGAAGACCGAGGAGGAGCTCGTGGACCTGACGTCAAGGGTCTACAAGCTCGTCGTCGAGAGGGGCAAGGACGGAGTCCTGCAGAGCGAGATTTGGAAGGAGCTGGGCCTCACTAGCAGGGACGGCTCCCGGCTGGCGATCAGGCTCGAGAAGAGGGGGATGATCAAGAGGGTGAAGGTCCTGGACGACGGAAGATGGACCTACAAGCTCACTCCGCTGCGTCTCCCGGCGAACATCTCGTCGATGGAATCCGCTCCGTGCATCGTCTGCCCCGTGGAGGGCAAGTGCTCTGTGACGACCGAGGTGAACCCTTTCACCTGTCCGCTGATCGGTCCTTGGGTCATGAAGGAGCACCGGGACTCGCTCATGATGGTCTCCGTCGCACAGGTCGCATAGCCGATTTTGAAGCTAGACGAGGCGCGCAGGGACTACTACCGCAAGCGGGCTAGGGAGGAGGGCTACGAGAGCCGTGCCGCCTACAAACTCCTCGAGGCGATCAAGAAGTACAGGCTGATCAAGCCGGGGGACAGGGTCATAGACCTCGGGGCCGCGCCCGGTGGCTGGCTGCAGGTTGCATCTAAGGCAGTGGGGAGCACCGGGATTGTGGTCGGCGTCGACCTCTCCCCCATACACCTCGAGATGGAGAACACCCACACCCTCAAGATGGACATCACCGACCCGAAGCTCTCCGAGACCGTGAAGGAGCTGATCAAGCGCCCAGCGGACGTCCTCCTCTCGGACCTCTCGCCCAAGATCTCCGGGGCGTGGGACCTCGACCAGTACCGGCAGATCGACCTCACGATAACGTCCATCACCATAGGCGACACGCTCCTGAGGGTCGGCGGGAACGCCATGTTCAAGTGCTTCCAGGGAGAACGGTTCTCCGAGGCCGAGAAGGAGGCGCGGCAGCGCTACAACTTCGTGGCCATCATGAAGCCGCACGCGAGCAGGAACGAGAGCTCAGAGATGTACCTGCTCTGCCTAGGCCGACGTCCCTGAGGCCGCCCTCACGGCTTCGACGAACTCCGCGTACTCTGCGTCTGTCTTGATCCCGTTCTCCTCGAAGGGCTGTCTCGCTGCCGTGAACCCGGTTCCGGTCAGGGCTTCCAGCGCGCTCCGCACGGGGACCGAGGGGATCTTCAGGCGGGAGCAGACGCGCTCGGGGGAGTAGCTGAACGGCGGGAAGAGGTCGACCCCCCGGAGAGGGGCAAGTGTCTCCGCGGCGTCCTTCCAGCCTGCCTCTTTCGTGAAGCCGAGGGCCCCCGCCACGACCTCTTCGTCGACGATCTTCCCCGTCCAGAGCGGGCCGTTCGAACGAACTCGGGTGCCGCAGCTCGTGCACCGCTCAATGGGGCTTGGTCCCCATTCCCGCGCGTTACAACCGTTGCACTGCGTCACATAGCCTAGCGCCTCGACCGAGGCATCCGCCTTTGCAGCGCCCTTCTTGACCCGGAAGAAGACGCGGAGGTAGTGGAGCGTGCTATGGGCCATTATCGGTTCGATGCCGATGTCGTTGATCCCGCCCATGCGGGCGGCGAAGCCGAGCAGGATCCGCAGGCCTGTCTCGTGGACGAACTCGGACCTTACGGCAAGCGCGCCGTACCTCCTGAATGAGACGTCCGGGTACACCCCGCAGAGGACCGCAGCGTCGGTGGCCGTCATCGAGACGACCCCGCCGTCCGAGGCCGCCATCGTCGCAGCCTGGACGAAGGGAGCAGGCGAACCGAACGGGTCGACGTCTATGGCATCAAACTTCTCCTGCCTCTCGAACCTCGAGGTGAGGTACCTGTTGGCCTCCTCGTGGACGACCGTGCACCTCCTGAGCAGCTGGTTCCTCTTGACGTTCCTCCTGGTGACGGCCAGCGACGGCGTGCTGAAGTCAGCGAGGGTGACGTGCGTCTTGCGGCGTGACTCCTTGGCGACGCGGAGCCCGCGAGCCCCTGTCCCTGCGAGCACGTCGAGGAAGCTCTTCGGCCCGGTAGCAGCGGCTAAGGCGACCGAGATGTCCCTGTTCGTCTTCGCTGCGGGGTTGAAGAAGACCGGATGCGTGGCCGGAGGTGTCCCTTCCAGGCTCTGCGAAGGGACGTACAACTCGGTCCCTCCCTCGCAGATGAGCGCGAGCTTCTGAGGCACGAGCGAAGGGCGTGTCGTGAAGCATTTAAGCCGAGCAGATTCGACGGTCCCCTCAATGTCCTCTCCAGTTCGCGTATGGCTCCTCACCGGTCCCCCCGGAATCGGCAAGTCCGCCGTCGTCTCGAGGGTGATCTACCTCGTCCGCTCGAAGGGCTATGGGGTGGGCGGTTGTCTCACCAAGGAGAGGCGGAAGGGAAGGGAGCGCACGGGCTTCACGATACTCGATCTCATGAGCGGTCTAGAGGGCCCCCTCGCCTCATCCGATGGCACCCTCGGACCCAAGGTGGGGAGGTACAGGGTCAACCTCAAGGGGCTCGTCGACATCGGCGCGGCGGCGCTGGAGCAGGCCGCGAGGTCGGCGGATCTCATAGTCATCGACGAAGTGGGCCCGATGGAGCTCACGAGCCCCGAATTCAAGCGGGGCGCCGAAGCCTGTTTCAAGTCCGGCAAGCCCATTCTCGCAGTCGTGCACGACAAAATCAAGGACCCTCTGATTGAGGAGATCAAGGGCCTCGCTGACAAGGAGATGCTCGAGGTCACGCTCCACAACAGGGAGGGGCTGCCTGCGTCGCTCTCCAGCCAGATCCTGGCGATCCTCCCTCCGCAGACCGTCTAGTCAGGAGAGGCGCGCATGGTCCTCTCAACCGAGTCGGTCGGGGGCATTGACGAAGCGGGCCGAGGTGCTATCCTGGGACCGTTGGTCGTCGCAGGAGTCTCGGCGAACTCGAAGGCTCTCAAGCGGCTCGCCGAACTGGGCGTGAGGGACTCAAAGCTCCTGACGCACGAAAGGCGATGCGCCCTCTACGAAGAGATCACCAGCTGGTGCGATGCAGTGTCGTTCCTCCCGATCCTTCCCGAAGAGATCGACCGCTACGTCACATACGGGCGCCGCCGCCGGAAGCTGAACTTCCTCGAGGCCATTCACATGGCCCGGATCGTACCCTTACTCGGCGTCGACCAGGTGTACATAGACGCCCCAGACACGAACGCCCGGCTCTTCACGACGGAGCTCAAGGAGATGCTCCGCTCCCGCCCCTGCCCGAGGATCGTGGCCGAGCACAAGGCGGACAGGAACTACGTGGTCGTCTCGGCCGCCTCGATAGTGGCCAAGGTCGAACGGGACAGGGCCGTGGAGCTCCTCCGGGTGGAGCACGGGGAGTTCGGCTCGGGGTATCCGTCCGACGAAGAGACGATAGCCTATCTCAGAAGGTGGATGGAGAGGGAGGGGGCGTTCCCGCCGTTCGCTAGAAGGAGCTGGAGGACCTGGGACCGGATCCTCGCCGCGACCCTCGTTCCCTAGGCGACGAAGACGGCGGAGATCAGGGCATGGTCCTTGTCGAAGGGGCTCAGCTCGATGATCTTCTCGACCACGAAGCCTGCGCCAGCGAGCCTCTCCCCTTCCTGGCGGAAGACGTCCCTGGGCTCCTTCAGCACGTCGATGCTCCTAGACTTCACCACCAGGAGGAGCCTCCCCCTGTTCTTGAGGTTCTTCCTGCAGTTCTCCATCGCTATCTCCGTCTGGTCCTGCTGCGCGACGTCGCAGTAGACGACGTCGACCTTCCCGAACGACGCGAACTTCTCGGCTTCCCGGGCGTCCGCGATGTACGGCACAACGTTCCTCCTCACCCTTGCGACGTTCTCCACGAACTCCCTCCCTACCCTCGGGGCGAACTCCACCCCGATGAGGAGCCCCCTTGGTCCGACGATGTCGGAGACATGTGACGGGGTCGTCCCTGTGGATGTCCCCAGGTAGAGCACCTTGTCGCCGGGACGAATCAGGTCCTGTGGCAGGCCCTTCAGGATCGCGCCAGCCAGCTTAGACCGGAAGGGGTCCCAGGCCCTGAACTCAGTCCCTTCTATTTTGATAAGGTCTTCGCCGTACGTCTTGTTGCCCGGAACGAGGTTCTTTGTAAAAACTTCTTCCCTTCCGCCCCTTGCCATAACGAGGACGTTTGTCATCTCTGTAGGATCTTTTCGGCTCGACGGTCTCCCTTGGCTCCTTATACTTTACCCTGATCTCGTCCAGCCTCTTCTCGAGCGTGCCGGTGAGGGCCTCTTCCTTCTCGCCCCTGAAGTAGTCGATCCTCGCCGCGATGGCGATCTTGTTCGCCAGGGCCCGCGCTATCTTCCCCCTCTGCCACTTGGGCGCGCTGTGGACCGCGTCGTGCTGGAAGAGTATGCCGTGCTTCGGGGGCCTCGCTCCCGTCCTTAGGGCCCGAAAGAGGGCCTTCTCCGCGCCCAGGACCTGGATCGTGCTGGCGGGCAGTCTCGCGAGCCTATCCAGGCCGCCGGCCTTGGCGATGAGGCGCGCGCCTATGGTAGCTCCCGCGACGCTGTTCGTGTTCGGGGCGATCCGCTTCATCGTCGACTCCACGTACTCGGCGAGCTTGTCTCTGTCCGCCGCCACAGCTATCGCGATGTTGGCCAGCCCGACGATCCTCCCGAGGTCCCGCTCCGTGATCGTCCCGCCCTTCGACCGCTCCGCCGCCGTGATTATCGCCTCTATCTTCTTCTCGCTGAACCCCTTCCCTTCGAGCTTGCTCTCTGTGAACTGGCTCCTCGAACCGTTCTCGACTATGATCTTGCTGAGCAGGATGTTGTCGCCGAGTATCTGCAGCAGCTCCGGGAAGTGGAGGCTGTACCACTCCGCGACGCGCTCCGCCGTGATGTTCAGCATGCGGTCGAGCTCGTCAAGCCCCTGGATAGCATGGACTAGCTGAAGGTCCTCTCTCGAGGATTCGGTGCTGATCTTCTGCTCCGCAGCCTCCAGCGCTCCCTGCCTGACGATGTCCAGGGCCTCCTGTTCGCCCGGCGCCAGTCCCGAGTTCACGATTATCGAGATCTTCTGGGTGTTGAGCTCGTTCAGCTCCTGCTCTGTCAAGACGGTGACGTTGAAGCCGAGCTTCCTGAGCTCCTGAGAGGCTTCGGCGTCCATGGCCTTTATCGAGTCCATGCCTTCCGCCCTTGCCCTCTCCCCAATCTTGGCGATCCCCTGCGCTCGGACCTGGCTCTTCCTCTCCGCCGCAAGGATCTTGGTACCCTGAAGGAGCACGAGGCCCGCTTCGGTCTCGAACAAGACTGGTTCGTCGGACATTACTGTTCGCCCATCGGCGTCGCGACATCGGCTTAAAGGTTATCTTGGTAGCGATTCGGCGTATCAGGCGTTGGTCGACACACCCTTGCGGGTCTCCGTCGCGGGAATGAAGTTTGAGAACCCCATCCTGCTCGCTTCAGGCATAGCAGGGGTCACGGTGAAGACGCTCACCCGAGCCATCGAGTCGGGGGCCGGGGGCGTCGTCTCGAAGTCGATAGGGCTGGAGCCCAGGGAAGGCTACAGGAACCCCACCCTCGTGGCGACCGACAGCGGTCTGCTCAACGCCGTGGGCCTCTCGAACCCAGGCGCGCACGCGTTCTCGGAGGAGCTCGCCGCTGTGAAGGGACGCCGCCTTCCGATAGTGGTCTCGATATTCGGCGGCGGACCCGTCGAGTTCGGCCGGGTCGTGGAGATCCTCGACAGGAACGAGTTCCTCGCCTACGAGCTCAACCTTAGCTGCCCGCACGTAGAGGGCGTAGGGACCGAGATCGGGCACGACCCGGAGGTCGTGGCCGCGGTGGTGAAAGCAGTCCGCTCGAGGACCCAGAAGCCTGTCTTCGTTAAGCTCTCGGCGAACACCCATAGGACGCTCGAGGTCGCCCGCGCGGCAGTGGGCTCAGGGGCGAACGGGATCACGGCGATCAACTCCATGGGCGCGATGGCCATCGAGGTCGAGACCGGGAGGCCCTCCCTCGCCCACAAATATGGCGGCCTCTCCGGCCCTGGTATCAGGCCGATAGCGGTCGCTCGGATCTACGAGCTCTACGAGAACCTGAAGGTCCCGATTATCGGGTGCGGAGGCGTCTCCACCTGGGAGCACGCGGTCGAGCTCATCCTCGCCGGCGCATCCGCTGTCGAGGTTGGCACGGCCCTCTACGAGGGGTACGGCGTCTTCAACAAGATAAACCGGGGAGTCGAGCAGTACATGAAGCGCAAGAAGTACCGGAGGGTGCAGGAGATGGTGGGCCTTGGACATAAGTTCTGAGCGGACGCGCATCAGGCGCGTCATCAGGAACGTGAAAGAGAACCGGAGCATCACGAGCGTCTACTTCAAGGACGAGGAGTGCTCCTCGGCGAAGCCCGGTCAGTTCGTGATGCTCTGGGAGCCAGGGTTCGACGAGTTCCCCATGAGCCTCTCCAACTACGACGAGCAAGGGGTCTGCTCTGTCACTGCCAAGCCCTGGGGTCCGGGGAGCAATGAGCTGGTGCGCGCCAAGCGCGGCGACGTAATCGGGATACGGGGCCCCTACGGGCACCCGTTCACCGTCGAGAGGTGCAGCGCCCTGCTCGTCGGCGGGGGGACCGGGCTGGCGCCGATGCTTCCGCTCGCCAGGGCTCTTCTTCGGGCGGGCAGCAAGGTCGCCGTGGTGATCGGGGGGAGGACGAAGGCCGACCTGCTCTTCGAGAAGCCATTGCAGAGGGCGGTAAGGAGGAAGAACGTCTTCCTCACGACGGACGACGGGAGCTACGGGCATGCGGGCTTCCCGACCGACCTCGCGGAGGGACTGATCGCCGAGAGGAAGGTCACGAGGGTCTACACCTGCGGCCCAGAGGTGATGATGAGGAAGCTGTACGAGATCTCGGTCCGGGCCGGAGTGGACTTCGAGGCGAGCCTGGAGAGGAGCATGAAGTGCGGGATAGGCATCTGCGGGAGCTGCTCCATCGGGAAGAACCTCCTGTGCCGGGACGGGGCGGTCCTGGACGCCGACGCACTGAAGGAGGCCCTCGACGAGTTCGGGCTGCTGCAGCGGGACCCTTCGGGCCGGTACATCCGGATCTGAGCCGCGCCCGACAACACGTCTTGGAAACATTTTTACGAGTCGGACCGGCCCATCGAGGGAGAGCTACATTGAGCCTTCCTTTCAAGAAGATCGTCGACCTGGCGGTACCCATGACGAGCATGAACACGCCTGTCTATCCGGGGTATCCCCAGCCCCTTCGGACAACGTTCTCGACGATAAGGGACAACGGCTACGAATCCTACGTCTGGACCTTCGTGGAGCACGTCTCGACCCACGTCGACGCGCCTGTCCACATGGTCGCCGGAGGTGTCCCGGTCGACAAGATGCCCCTCTCGCACTACGTCGGCCACGGGGTCGTCCTCGATTTCTCCAAGAAACCCAAGAGGTTCCAGATAACCAAGGCCGACGTCGAGAAGGCGATCAAGGCTGCCGGGCACGCCGGAGAGATCGGCAAGGGCTGGATAGTGCTGTTCCACCTCAACTACACTTCAAAGAACGCGACGCCCGACTGGATGGAGCACCCGGACATCACCAAGGAGGCTGCGGAGTACCTGGCTGGGCTCGGGATCGAGGCGGTGGGGATCGACGCGCCAGGCCCCGATCATTCCCCGTTCGAGGCCCACAAGGCCCTGCTCCCGAAGCATGTCGTCATCTTCGAGAACCTCAACAACCTCGACAAGCTCATCGGTAAGGAGTTCCTTTTCGTCGGCACGCCCATCGCGCTAACCGGCGGGACCGCGGGGATAACGCGTCCCGTAGCCCTTGTGATGTAGCGCCTCAGCGAGCCTTCGTCTTCTACTCTGGCGGGATTTCCTTCAGGGCCATTCCGAGGTCCATTCCCTTGCCCTTGTGATACATCGCGCTCACGAAGTAGATAGCGAAGCCAACCACGATCAGCCCCACTGCCAGGTCTTCGCTGAAGGCGTCGGCCGTGCCGATCGCGGGGTTGTTGTAGGCCACTGCTGCGACGTATGTGAACCCGACCGCCACGGCCACGCCGATGAGACTCACTATGGGAATCCCGGCGACCTTCTTGGCCACCCAGCCGGGCGCCTGCGCGAACAGGTCCTTTTTGACGAACGGGAAGGCCGCGAGGGCGAGCCCGGGCATCACGTAGGCGGCGCCCCAGAGGACGCTCCCCATCGTGAAGTAAACCGAGTAGCCCAGGTAGGCGTAGACGTAGGAGAGGGCGATGCCGAGCACGACTATCACTCCCACCGAGAGGTAGGCCGTGTGGAACCGGTGGCTGATGTCCGCGAACTTTGAGGGAAGGACCCGGTCGAAGGACCAGGCGAAGAAGTACTTGCTGGGTATCCAGAAGTAGGTGAAGAGCGCCCCTACCGAGCCGAGGATGTAAAGCACGAACATCGCCGTTATGAGGGCGTTGTTTGGGTACGCCGCTACCGCCAGAAGCAGGGGCTGGGAGGGCGCGAATGCCAGCGGGTAGGCCGTGCTGCTAACGCCGCTGCCGTCCCAGGCGTGGCCGACTATGGTCATCCAACTGCTTCCCACGGTGTCGAGCGTGAGCGTCGAGGTGATGGACCAGTAGATGATGCCGAAGAGGAGTGAGAGGAAGAGCGCGATCGGGATGGCCTTCTTTACGTTCTTTATCTCTCCGGCGAACCCGGTGGCGTAGTTCCCTCCGAAGAGGAAGAGGAACGCGAGGGGCAGAGCAAGGATCACACCTCCGAAGCCCGTCGAGAGCGCCGGCATGCCGACCGAGCCTGCGCTCTGGAGGGCGCTGTATGAGCAGCTCGAGCAGGTGTTGGAGAGGAAGGCGTTCCAGTTGCTGACGAAAGTCGAGGTGCTGGTCGTCCCAAGGATGTACCACATCAGTCCGATGCCCAAGATGGCCGCGATCCAAGTGATGTAGAGCATGGCCTTGATCAGCCGTGTCCCGAAGAGAGCGAAGACCCCGAATATTACGGTGAATAGGCTCGCCAGTTCCAGGGTGCCCAGGGAGCCGCCTAGGAAGTTGCCCAGGTTGGTAAGGCTGGCCGAGTTCGACTGGAGGCCCAGTATCGAGAGGGCGGCCGAGATGGCGTACGAGAAGGGCCCGACCTCCCCCACGTATGCGACGAGGAAGACGATCACCATGTAGAAGAGGGACCAGGCGAAACCTATCGACGGATGGAAGATGCGTCCTATCCAGACGTAGTCGTTCCCCGACCGCGGCATGGTGATCCCGATGGCCCAGTAGGCGAGCATCAGGAAGATGAACGGCACGGCGGCGACCAGGAGCGTCAACGTCAGGTTCGCACCCAGCGTGTTCCCATAGAACCACGCGAATTGCGTCGTCGTGAAGACGAGCGCGAATACCATCACCGAAGCGAAGAGGAGTGTGTCTAGAGCGCCGAACTCACGGACGAGTCCGGTCGCATCTCTTGCAAAATATTTCGTCGGATTCTGCAAATTACCGCTCATGCTAAAGCGTCGCGATATAAGAAGGTATTGCCGCGAGATTTCCGTCGATTCGAAAGCTGGCGCGTGCGTAGCTTTGCAAGTGTCCGCTTCCCTCTCCGCAAAGTTAACGCGTCCGGCTCCTTCCCCGCCGCGACCACCGCACAATTTTTTAACGCCGCAAGCGCCGCGGCGGCGCGTGAGTCCTCGTTCGGTCGGGCGTAAGGGCGTCGTCTCCTCAGCCCACCCCCTCGCCTCTGCGGCGGGCGTCAGGGCGATGAGGGCGGGCGGGAACGCGATCGACGCGGCGGTTGCAGCCAGTCTGGCACTCGGGGTCGTCGCCCCCGCGTTCTCCGGGATAGGGGGTGGGGGGTTCCTTCTCGTCCGCCTCAAGGACAGCGAAGCGCTCTACGTGGATTACCGTGAGGTCGCGCCTAGGAGGGCGAGGCCCGAGATGTTCGAGCTGGACTCGGAAGGCGAGCCGCTGGGGTTCGCTAACAGCATGGGATACCGGTCAGTCGCCGTCCCAGGCACGGTCGCCGGCCTGACCTACGCACTGGAGAACTTCGGTCGCCTCAAGTTCTCGGAGGTCGCCTCCCCTGCCATCGATTACGCAAGGAAGGGCTTCGCGGTGAGCCCTCTCCTCGGTTACATAATGTCGAACAACGTGGACAACGCATCGCTGAAGTTCAGGCGGTCTCCTGAGACGTCGAGGAACTGGCTCAAGCAGGGCCGTACCTACCGTGCGGGAGAGAGGAAGCTGAGCGCGGACCTCGCAGGCTCGCTCGAGCTGATATGCCGAGAGGGCAGCGACGCCTTCTACCACGGGCGGATAGCGAAGGCGCTCACCGGGGGCATGTCGAAGAACGGGGGTCTGATCGACGAGTCAGACCTCTCCCGTTACACCGTTAAGGTCAGGCGGCCGGTCACCGGCAGCTACAGGGGCCTCGAGGTCTGCGCGATGCCGCCTCCGAGCATGGGAGGGCTCGCGATCGTCCAGCTGCTCAACATCTTCGAGGACATGGACCTCGGCGGGACGGGTCTGAACACGGCCGAGACCATCGAAACGATGGCGAAGGCGATCTCGGTGGTCTGGCCCGCGCTGAGGAGGGGAGTGGCCGACCCAGATTTCTTGGTCTCCGACATAGACACCCTCTCCTCGAAGGACTACGCGGCCAAGCTCTGGTTTGGGCGGGGCGAGCGGGGCGCGACCCAGGTCAGCGGCGCCGGCAGCAAGACGACCCACCTCAGCGTGATCGACGGGGACGGGAACGTGGCAGCCATCACCGAATCGGTGGAGTGCTACTTCGGGTCGGGTGTGACTCCGCCGGGGACGGGATTCTGCCTCAACGACACAATGCACGACTTCGACCCCAGGCCAGGCGGTCCGAATTCGATTGGACCTGGCAAGCGACCGCTCAGCAACATGACGCCGACGCTCCTCCTGAAGGACGGCGAGCCGTACCTGGTGGCCGGGAGCGCAGCCGGGCCGCGAATCGTGACCGCGACGCTCCAAACGATACTCAACGTTGTGGACCACTCGCTCGACATTCAGAAGGCGGTGGACGCGCCCCGCATGCACTATCAGGGCGCGGGCGCGATAAAGATGGAGAGCCGGATAGGGCCCTCCGTCAGGAGACGGCTCTCGGAGATGGGCTTCGAGACGGAGACGCCGAACTACGTCCAGCTCAAGCCCGGCTACGACGTCTACTTCGGCGGTGTCAACGCTGTGCTCGTCGGAAGGCACGGAGAGCTGCGCGGAGGTGCGGACACCCGGCGGCAGGGCTCCGTCGCGGCCTTCTGAGAACCGTTGTCTGACTCAGGGTGGCCCGAGGCCGGCCGCGAAAGAGTCCAGAGCGGTCGAAGTGACCCGCCGGGTGAACGGGCTTGTGAGCCGTCACCAGGGCTTGTAGACGCGTCTCGCGTTCTCCGCGAGCACCATCTTCGCGGCTTGGTGGGCCTCGTCCTCATCGTAGACCCCCGTCCTGACGAACGTCGAGAGCGACTCCTCTAGGACCCTGCGCCCTATCTTCGCGCCGGCCCAGTGGATTTCGGGGATGACGACGCCGTCGGAGCCGAACACGACCCTCGCGGGCGGGGCCATGTCGAGGATCTGCGTGGTCTTCTCTATCGCGCCCGGGACGCTGGCGAAGGGTATCATCTCCGAGAGGTCGACGTAGACGTTCTTCAGGGCGTTCGCGTAGAATGCCGCCTCTTGTGAGAAGGGGTAGCCCCCGTGGACGAGGAAGACCTTGGTGTTCCGGGTCTCAGGGTCCTTGAGCAGACCGTAGAGCTGCATCGGGTTGCACTTGTCGAAGACGACGTCGATGTCGCCCATCCCAGCGTGGATGTGGAACGTCGTCCCAAGGTCCTTGCACCTGGAGATTACCCGCCTGACGTACCAGTCCCTGATGTGCTTCACGTCTCTTGCCCGAGTGGCCTTCGACCTCTCGTAGTCCTTCCTGACTTCGTCGTCGGTGGGGTTCTCGATGTGGAGCCCGCTCCTGTATGCTATGACCGACTTGAACGCGATGACGCGCTGCTTCCGGGCGGCGTCCTCCAGCGACTGGTCGAACCGCGCCACGAAGTCGTCGAAGCTGCTCGACTCGTCGACCGCGGTCTGGAACCTGGGTTCGATGCGGGCCACCCGCCTCATCGGGACGGTGAGCAGCTCCTCGAACTCCTCCAGGTTGTTCCTCGCGAGGCCGCTTCCCACCGAGACCTCGGAGTATCCGTCGTCCACGAATAGCCCTTCGATACCGGCGTCGTAGAAGAGCTCGCCGCAGTATCCCCAGTAGTTCTTCGCCGCTCTCTTGTTCCTGGCCTCGATCACGTCCGAGAGCTTCGGGCTGCAGCCGAGGAACTCGGCCATCAGGTGGAGTATCTGGCGGCCCATGGGCGTGAACTCGGAGTGGACCACGTTCTCGGGGTCTCTCGCCTCCTCGGCTGAGAGGCCGCCCATGTTCATCAGGTTGATGAACGTCTCCTTCGTGATCTCCTTCGTGTCCTCGGACCACGGGTGACAGTGGTGGTCTATGATCGGATAGGCTGAGAAGTCCAGGGTCAAACTGCAGTCCGGCGACGGCCCGGGCTAATATGGTTTGTCGGGATCGCTCTCTCAGAAAAGGTCCAGGAGGTTGTCGACTTCGTATTGGGTGACCTTGTCGGCCATCTGCGCCACCTCCTGCTCCTTGTTGATGATGTACTCATCGAACATGACCTCGCCCATCGCCTTCCGCAGCTGGTCGTCCTTGGCCAGCTCCGATAGCGCCTCGGAGAGAGAACGCGGCATCAGGGCCAGTCCCTTATCTCTGATCTCGCGGTCGGACATGTACGAGAGGTCGATAGTGAGCGGCGCTCCCGGATCGAGCTTCCTCTCGATCCCGTCCAGTCCGCACGCGAGTATCGCCCCCATCGTCAGATAGGGGTTCATCGTCCCGTCGGGGAACCTGCACTCGATGCGGGCTGACTTTCCCCTCTCATCGGGTATCCTCACCGCCGCGCCCCTAGCGCCCGCGCCGTAGACGAGGGCGTCGGCGTTCCATTTGCCCGGCAGGATGCGCTTGTAGGAGTTGGGCATTGGCGCCGCAATAGCGGAGAGAGCCGGCAGGTGCCTGATGATTCCGCCAATGAAGCGGTATGCCGTGCTGCTGAGCCCCATCTTCTCGTCCCTAGGGTCGTCGAAGAGGTTCTTTCCCGCGGCGTTCACGAGGCTCATGTGGAGGTGCATCCCGCTCCCCCACCAGTCGTGGCCTATCTTCGGCATGAAGGAGGCGACGTAGCCGTGCCTCCGCGCTATCGCCTTGGTCGCGTCCTTGAAGTAGACCACGTCGTCTGCGGGCTTGATCCCTTCGTGGTGCCTGATGTCGAACTCGAGCTGTCCCCGTCCACCCTCGACGTGTCCCTTGATCGTCTCGATATTGACGGAGCGGAGGGCCTCGACCAGGTCGGTTATGAACGGCTGGTAGATGTTGAAACCCTCCTGGCTGTGCGTGTAGTAGTTGTTGTCCGCCCGCACCACCCTCCCCTCCTCGCGCTTTACCAGGTGGAACTCGCCCTCGAAGCCGACTGCGAACCTGTAACCCCTCGAAGCCGCCCGTTCCAGGATCCTCCGATAGAAGCTCCGCGTGCAGAGCTTCGAAACTGAACCGTCCTTCTCGTGCACGTCCCCCAGGAACCGCCCAACCCCGGTCGTGTAGCTCGGTATCGCGAACGTGTCCGGGTCCGCAACGATGGAGAGGTCGCCCTGCGAGATGTTCATCGAGGCGCCGCGCACAGCCCCGTCGTTGTGACTGTAGGCAAAGTTGGCCCGCGAGGTCTTGATGCCGACGCCCAGCATCGTGTCGAGCTCTCCGCTCGTCGCCGGCTTCATCCTGGCTACTCCCGTGAAGTCGACGTAGCTCACCCCGAGCATGCTGAGGTTGTTAGCCTTGATTGCTCGCCTGATCTCGGAACGCTGCAACTGGGGAGAACGCGGGCTTATGCGTTTTAAGGGTTTTCCGGACTCGCGGCGGGCATCAGCGGTGAAAGGACCGAGTCGGCGATGGCTGCTAAAGTTTCGCGCCACAGCCGCTGCAGAACTTCGCGCCCGGCGCGTTCTCAGTCCCACATGCACCGCACTTGACCGGCCCGAGCGGGGCTCCGCAGTTGTTGCAGAACTTGCCTCCCCCAGTGGGCTGGCCGCACTTGGGACAGTTCGCGGGAATCGCCCATTGCTGCTGGGCAGCGGCTGTCGGCTTCGCCTCGGCAGCGTCGGTGGCACAGAGGGAGACGTCGGCCCTCCAGTCGTTGTCGCAGACGTACTTCTGGCACTTCGGGCATTGGTGGAAGTGGGCCTTGGCCTCGACCGTAGCCTTGCTCAGCGCGGCGTCGTGCTCCTTCGACCACTCCGGGGTCTGGTACGCCTGCCCTCCAAACGCCCCGGCCAGAGAGGCCTTGTTGGAGAACATGCCGCCGAACTGCGAGACCTTGTTGAAGACCGCCTTCTCCCTCGCAGCGGCGGACGCCGCGAACGGGGGCTCGAAGCCGCTACCGCAGATCTGACACTTGAAAATGAACTGGAAACCCTGTTCGGTGCTCTTGTCTTCTACGTTCGGGAAGGATTGCACGGGCCGAGGCCGGTTTCTCCTCTAATAAGCCTTGGGCGGCGGTCGCGGCTCTCGTCCAGTTTGGAGCTGCGGCGCGACAACCTTAACTAATCCTTATAGTCGAAAACTCTCGCGATGGCAAACTTCGGGATCATCCTCACCGGAGGACCCTACCAGACTCAGCGCTGGGAGACGGCCTGCCGCATCGCCGACGCGGCGCTTGAACGCGTCGACAAGGTCTCGTTCTTCCTCTTCCTGGACGGCGTCTACAACGCGCTGGGCACTCAGGTGTTCCCCATGCTCGAGAGGCTGCCGATGGACTCCTTCAAGTCGCTCCTGGCCAAGGGGGCCGTGATCTATGCCTGCGAGACCTGCTGCTACAACAGGGGTCTGAGCGAAGGTGCCGACTTCTACAAGGGCGTCCAGATAGTCGGGGTCCCCACCGTCGCTGCGATGGCGAGCCAGTGTGACAGGCTGTTGACGCTCTAGGAGTGAGTGGCGTTTGACAATCTACCTGATGGATGAGCCCTTCGCGGAAGTGGGACTCGCCTACGCCCGGAACGACCCGGGAGCCCGGATAGTCCTTCTGCAGGACGCGGTCTACCTGGCGTGCAAGGCCGGGCTCCAGGGAAGGATCTACGCGGTAAGGGACGACGTCACGAGGAGGGGGTTGACAAGCTCGGTCGTCGCCGGAGTGGAGATGATAGGGTACGACAAGCTCGTCGAGATGATGGAGGCCGAGCGGGTCGTCTGCTTCCTCTAGAGGTGTGAAGTGTGTCCAAGAGCATCTTTGTCTCGTTTCTCAGGCCGCCCGTAGGGAGTACCTTCTTCGTGGAAGGCCTCAGGGTGGCGGGTGGGCTCGTCAGGGCCGAAGACCACCACAAGGTGACGGTCGCGTTCATCGGAAAAGGCGCGAGGTGCGCCATAAGGGGCGCGGAAAGGTCGTACGCCGTCAAGTTTCTTGACTTCTTCCCGGCGACCGGCGGCAAGAAGTTCTACGTCGAGGAAGAGTCGTTGAAGGAGGAAGGGATCGACAGAGGCCTCGTCGCGGACGAATTCGCCATCGCGACGAGGAAGGAACTCGGCCAGATGATGCTGAGCTCCGACCTCTGCATCAGCTTCTGAACCCCCTTCCACACATCGGGTCCAAGAGGACCCAGACGCGGCGGAAACCTGCACTCCCTACGGCGCGTGAGGACGTCGGAGTAAGGAGTTAGGACTATATACCGCCCCCTTTCACGCTTACCAACCAGGTGCAAGAAGAACGCCAACCCACGGAAGTCTTACCAAAGCAGGCAAGGTCAGGGGCCAGACTCCAAAGATAGAAGGAAAGCCACGCAAGGGAGCTATACCGAAGGTCAGGAACCACAAGACGTACGTCAAGAGATTCACTCTAAAGCGAAAGCCAGGGCAGAATTGGCAGCGCACCTAGATCGAGAGTACACAGACTCCGAACAGGCCGCCATCGAAGAGATTTCTGGGTTCGTCCTGGCGGGCCAGGTGGCCGGCAGGCCGCAACTCGAACGACTGAAAAAGCAGGTGTCAATCAAGTATCATCTTTCTACCTTCATCTCGAACTCCGCCATCCTGCTCGCCCTCCCAGAGTCCGAGAGGGCGCGGTGGAGCGAGCTGCTCCGCATCCACCCCAGGCGGAGCGCGTCGGGGATAATCATGGTGACGGTCTTCTCTGCGCCGTTCTCATGCCCTCACGGCACCTGCGTCTTCTGCCCGGGCGGTCCCCGCATCGGCACCCCGCAGAGCTACATGCCCGACGGCCCGAGCCAGCGGATCGCCAGGGGGCTGGACTACGACCCCTACCTCCAGGCGAGGCGCTCCCTGAGGAAGTACTACGAGAAGGGCCACGAGACCTCGAAGGCAGAGACGATAATCGAGGGTGGAACCTTCATCGCGCTCCCGATGGAGTACCAGGTCCCCTTCGTAAAGTCCGTATACGATGGGCTCAACGGATTCAGGTCCAGGTCGCTCGAGGAGGCGCAGCGCGTTAACGAGTCTGCCTCCAGCAGGTGCGTCGGCCTCACGATAGAGTCAAAGCCCGACTGGTGCAAGCCAGACCACATCGACCTCATGCTCTCCTACGGAGTGACGCGGCTGGAGATAGGCGTGCAGAGCCTCCATGACGGGCCGCTCAAGGCGAGCAACCGCGGCCACACTGTCCAGGACTCCGTCGACGCCTTCCAGGTGGCAAGGGACGCAGGCCTGAAGGTCTGCGCGCACATGATGCCCGGCCTTCCGGGGTCCAACCCGGAGTTCGACCTCGAGGACATGAAGCGGATATTCGACGACGAGCGCTTCCGCCCCGACATGACGAAGCTCTACCCGACCCTCGTCGTGAGGGAGACGGCCCTCGCCAGGTGGGCCGACGCGGGTCTGTACCGTCCCTACTCGCTCGAAGAGGTGGTCAATCTTCTCGCCGAGATGAAGCGGCATGTCCCGAGATGGCACAGGATCATGCGGATAATGCGTGAGATCCCGGAGAAGGACATCCGGGGCGGCGCGGACGCCGGGAACCTCCGGGAGCTCGTCCTGAGGCGTATGAAGGAGCGGGGTTACAGCTGCCAGTGCATTAGGTGCAGAGAGGTGGCGCTCGACTCGCCCCACGGCGCCGAGACATCCGAGCCGGAGCTCGTGACGCAGGAGTACGCCGCCTCGGGAGGGGTCGAGGTCTTCGCGTCGTTCGAGAGCGCGCCGTCCGGGAGGATCGCAGGGTTCATCCGGATGAGAGCTCCGTCCCAGCTCGCGCACCGGAAGGAGATGCAGGACGCGTGCGTCATCAGGGAACTCAAGGTCTACGGTAAGGTGGTCGCGGTCGGGAACAGGGACGAAGAGGCGTGGCAGCACAAGGGCCTCGGCACGGCCCTCCTCGGCGAGATGGAGAAGGTCGCTCGCGAGCGGTTCGGCGCGAAGCGCCTCCTGGTGACGAGCGCGGTCGGGACGAGGAACTACTACCGCCGTTTCGGCTATGAAACACTCGGCCCCTACGTCAGCAAGCCACTCAGTTAAAATCGGATGGGCGAGGCGGGTTTCCGTGCCAAAGATCAGAGACTGCCCCTTCGCCGAGGACGTGCTCTACGATCCCGAGTTAGACGTCTGGGCGAGGGTCGAAGGGGATGTCGTCGCGGTCGGGATAGACACGGTCCTGGCTTGGATCAGCGGACCTTTCACCTCCGTTTCGTTCAAGGAGGTCGGGACCACGGTCGAACGCGGCAAGAGCCTCGGGTTCGTCGAAGGCCCGCGCCATTTTGACACGGTGAGAGCGCCGTTGACCGGCCGGATCGTCCGGCTCAACTCCTCCCTGAAAGATGACCCGAAGCTCCTGAACCACGACCCCTACGGCAGGGGCTGGTTCGTGAAGATCGAACCTCTGAGATTCGAGGAGGAGAAGGGGGCTCTGAGCGACATCCAGACCGCCCGCGCCGCGCTCGAGCGCAAAATCGAGCAGCTGGGCGTGAGGTGCTTCGCAGAGTTCCCGGACTTGGAGATGTACGAGATCGGATCCGAGTGCGCGGGAATCCTCGTGAAGTTGGACGACCTCATTGCGCGCTCCCCGGCCGCGACGGTGGTCCACCTGGTCTCGGACGACGTCACGTCCGAGGTCGAACTCATCGCGTGGAGCGAGCGGACCGGCAACGAGCTCGTCGAGGCGCGCAAAGAAGGGACCCTCTTCCACTTCATAGTGAAGAAGGCCCGCTGAGTGTTCCGGGACCCCGGCCGCCGCTGACCCAGCCGCCGCGTTGCTTGTGAAACACGTTGTGCGCCGCGACGACCCCGACAAGTGCCACGATAACCTCCGCTATCCCAACTATGTCGCCGCCGAACGGGATCACGTCGCGGGCCACCACCGGATACAACCCCTATCCTTCGCTCCTCACCAAGGACCTAGAGATCCTCGCCTTCCTCATCCCCGGGATCATCCTTGGCCTGTTCCTCGCCAGAGACGTCTACAGGAGGATCGCATCATCATACGCCGACCCGTCCTCGATACCTGGCACCGGGGCCGCGCTGCGCAGCTTCGTTCAGAGGCAGGTCGACAAGATAAACCAGGCCGGGATCGAAAAGAACCCCGAACTGGCATTCGCCATCCTTGGGGGCATCATCCTGGTCATCGGTTCGCTCTACCTGACCATCCTCGACTGGCTCTCCTCCTAGACTTTCGATATCGGAGGTATCGGCGACCTGGAGGGAGCCGTGCTGGGGGCCCTCATCATCTACGTGGCCATAGTCTCCACGTTAAAGCCGGCCTGGAGGCAGCAAGCGGGCGTCTTCATAATCGGAATGGCGCTCATCGTGCTGACAGTCGCGAAGGAGGACGCGGTGTATCTGGGCCTTGGATTCGCCATAATAGGCGGCGCGCTCCTGATAGCGAAGCCAGAGGCGCGCCCCCAAGCCACCTCAGCACATCAGCCGTGTGCAGGGGCCCGGGAGGCGGGGAGGCCCAGCGACTCGGACCGTCCTACTTCTCTATGGGTGTGCCTACGGCGTTGCCCCACTCGGTCCAGGAGCCGTCGTAGTTCCTGACCTGGGGATAGCCTAGGAGGTATGTCAGCACGAACCAGCTGTGCGAGGATCTCTCCCCTATCCTGCAGTAGGTGATTACCTGCTTGTCTGCCGTGACGCCCTTTTGGGCGTACAGCGCCGCGATCTCGTCCCTCGTCTTGAAGGTGCCATCGGAGTCGTTCACGGTCTGCACCCACGGGATGTTCTTCGCGCCGGGGATGTGCCCTCCTCTCTGCGCGTGCTCCGTCGGGTACTCGGGCGGCGCCAGGATCTCGCCGCTGAACTCCTTGGGACCGCGCACGTCCACGAGGACCGTGTCCCACTTGCCCAGCTCCCCTAGCACCTCTTCTCTGTACACCCTGAGCTTCTGGTTTGCCTCCGAGGCCCTGAAGGCGGTCCTTGGATATGTCGGGACGTCCTTGGTCACCGGCTTGTCCTCGATCAGCCACTTCTTCCTCCCTCCGTTGAGCAACCTCACGTTCTCGACGCCGTAGTACTTGAGGACCCAGAACGCGAAGGCAGCGAACCAGTTGTTGAAGTCTCCGTAGAGGACCACCCACGTGTCCCTGCCGATGCCCGCGCCGCTAAAGAGTACCTCGAGCTGCTCCCGGCTCAGCAGGTCCCGCCTGACCGGGTCGTTGATGTCCTTCTTCCAGTCGAAGAGGACGGCGCCGGGAACGTGCCCGACAGCGTAGTTGGCGGCAGGGTCGTAGTCGACCTCGACTATCCGCACGTTCGCGTCCTTGTGGTGCGCGAGCACCCATTCCGAGTCCACCAGAACCTCGGGGTGAGCGTAACCTTGTGTCGTACTCATGATATTGAAAAGTCATTGTTCATTATATTAATTATTTTGCTCATATTATTCTACCTTGAATATGAATGGGGCGCCTAGGCTGGATGCCAAGGCTTTATTTCCACGGGGAGTGACCGCCTTCTCCGTGGACGACCTCACCGGATATCGGGGCCCGGCCCTCAAGGTCCTGGAGGGCGCCGGGATAAAGATCGGTGATTTCATCGAGCTCCAGCTCAGCGGAGACTCGGTCAAGGGGACCCTCGTCCCGAGGTACCAGAACAATGACGACAGGCACATAGTGGTCAAGCTGAAGAGCGGTTACAACGTCGGGATCGGCGTCGCCAGAGTCTCAGGGATAAGGAGGCTCGCTGAGGGAGAGCGGCCGTCATTCACCTCGTCCCCGCCCAAGGCCGAGGATGGCCTCCCGCTAGTCTCGATCCTAGGCACAGGCGGGACGATAGCCAGCCGGGTCGATTACAGGACCGGGGCCGTGCACGCCGCTATCTCGGCCGAGGACCTGTATTCGCTGATGCCGGAGCTCTCGGACATCGCGAACATCTCTCCGGAGATAGTCGTCAGCGTCTATAGTGAGAACCTCGAGCCAGAGCACTGGGAAAAGATCGCGGCGAAGGTCTCGGAGTGCGTCGCCAGGGGCGCCCGCGGCGTCATAGTCACTACGGGCACCGACGTGATGGGGTACACGAGCGCCGCGCTGAGCTTCGCCCTCCAGAAGGTACCCGTCCCTGTCTTCGTGGTGGGGTCGCAGAGGTCCTCCGACCGGCCCTCCTCTGACGCGTACCTGAACCTCATAGGGGCGGTCTCGATGGCCGTCTCGGCCGAGTTCTCTGGGGTCTACGTCGTGATGCACGCCGACACGAGCGACGAGCGGTTGGCCGTCCACAGGGGGACGCGCGTCCGAAAGAACCACACTAGCGCACGGGACGCCTTCCGATCGGTCGGCCTGGAGCCCGTCGCCTATTGGTCGCGCGGAGGACTCGACCTTGTCTCCCCGTCGCTCCCCAAGAGGGGTTCGGGCCCCTTCACCGCGAGGCCTCGGTTCGACGCCGGAGCGGCCCTTCTCAAGTTCTATCCCTCGATGCAGACGGCGTACGTCCGGTCGATACTCGACTCCGGCCTAAAGGGCCTCGTGATTGAGGGGACCGGGCTGGGGCACATCAACGGCAAGAATGTCGCAGCGATCAAGGGTTTCATCGATGCCGGCGGGCTGGTCTGTATGACCTCGCAGTGCATCTGGGGCCGGGTCGACATGAACGTCTACGACACGGGCAGGGACCTGCTTGAGGCGGGCGTCGTGCCGCTCGAGGACATGCTCGGAGAGACGGCACTGTCGAAGATGATGTGGGTCCTCGCGAACGCAGCTTCCTCCGGCGAGCGGAGAGCGATGATGACGTCCGACCTCGCCGGTGAGACCACCGAGAGGACGCTTCCGGGCGGGTCGGCATGAGCCTACCGTTCGACCCATCCGAGTGCGCGATGAAGGTCGGGATCGAGATACACCAGCAGCTCGGGACCCCCACGAAGCTCTTTTGCTCCTGCCCTGTGACAAAGTCGGAAGAGCTCCCATTCTCCTTCGAGAGGCGGCTCCGTCCCAGCCAGAGCGAGCTCGGCAGGATAGACCCAGCGGCGGTCTTCGAGTTCAACAAGGGCAAGGTCAACACGTACAGATGGAACCCAGAGTCCTCCTGCCTGGTCGACGCCGACGAGGAGCCGCCTCACCCGTTGAACAGGGCCGCGCTCGAGACGACGCTCGTGATCTCCCTCATGCTCGAGGCGAAGGTGGTCGAAGAGATACACGTGATGAGGAAGATAGTGATCGACGGTTCGAACACCGCGGGTTTCCAGCGCACGTCCGTGGTCGCGCTCGGAGGCCGTCTCTCGTTCGATGGGAAGTCCGTCGGGGTACAGAGCATTACTGTAGAGGAGGACGCGTCGAGGATTCTCGGCGAGGACGCTCAGAGCAGGCAATTCGCGCTCGACAGGCTCGGCGTGCCGCTCGTCGAGATAGCCCTCGACCCGATGGCGGGCTACCCCCAGGATGTGGAGTCTGCAGCGCTCCAGCTCGGCAGGGCCCTTAGGTCGACGGGGATGGTCGCCCGAGGCCTCGGGACGATCAGACAGGACCTCAACGTCTCGGTGATGGGAGGAGAGGTCGTCGAGGTGAAGGGCGTGCAGAAGCTGAACCTGATCGCCAAGGTCGTCCGCTACGAGGGGATACGGCAGATGGGCCTGATCCGCGTGGCGGAGGAGATGCGTAGGCGGGGCATCACCTCAGTGAACTGCCGGACGAGGGATGTGACGTCCGTCTTCGGCTCTCTGGCTTCTGCCGTCTTGAAGAAGACGCTCGAGGGCGGAGGACGGGTCCTCTGCGTGGCCGCAGACGGGATGGCCGGTCTCCTCGGCCTGGAGCCATTCGTCGGGGTACGGCTCGGGAAAGAGCTGGCTGAGATCGCCAGGACGAACTCCCTGGGCGGCGTGATCCACTCCGACGAGTTCCGGAAGCAGTCAATCACCGAGGCCGAGGAATCCGAGCTCAGGCGGCTAACGGGCTCGGGCGAGAGCGACGCACTCGTCCTCGTGGCAGGCCCGGAGGAACGGATCTCCGTCGTCGCAGGGCTAGTGGCGGAGAGGCTCGCGGCCGCGATCAAGGGGGTCCCGAAGGAGACGCGGGCTGCGACCAACGACGGGGAGACGAGGTACCTCAGGCCCCGCCCGGGGGCAGCCCGGATGTATCCCGAGACAGACATCCCCGAGATACTGGTCACCGGCGCGCTGCTGGACAAGGTCCGCCGCACGATCCCGCAGCCTTGGGAGGAGAGGGTTAAGTCGTATGTCGAGAGGTACGCCCTCAGCCCGGAGATGGCGCTCCAGCTCTACGACTCGGGGGAGGCGCCCGAGTTTGAGAGGCTGGCCGCGGAGCTGAAGCTGGACCGCTCCGTTATTGCCTCGGTCCTGGTCGAGATGCCCGTGAGGCTCGCGAGAGAGGGCCTCGACGAGGGCAGGCTATCCGAGGGCCTGCTGGAGGAGGTGCTCCGCTCCATCGACAGAGGCGAGTTCGCAAAGGAGGCGTCGGTCGACGTCCTGAGGGCAGTGTGCAGGGGGGAGGCGGAAGGAGTAGCGGACGCCGTCAGGAAGCTCGGGCTGACCAGGCTGAGCAAGGAGGAGCTCAAGTCGATTATCGAGAAGGTGGTGGCGCAGAACGCGGCCCTGATCGCCGAGAGAGGGGAGCGGTCCTTCAGCATCCTGATGGGAGAGGTCATGAAGTCAGCCAGGGGCCGTGTCGACGGACAGGTTGTCGGCCGCCTTCTCAGGGAGAGGATCGCCTCACCCCGCGACGCGTCCCAGACCTGACCCCGCGCCCCAAAACTTTACTAGCCCAGCCGACCCGACGCGTCCCGTTGTCCTCTGACAGAATCAAGATTAGGGTGAGGTCGGGCCAGAACGAAGCCGAGATAGAGGCGGAGATGGGGCAGATGAGAGAGGCCATAGCTCTGATACCCGAGATAACCAGTAAGTTCCCAGAAGGGCGGAGCGAAGTCCGGCACGCGGTCGCCCCGCTCGAGCCGATGTCGGCGTTCCCTCCCACAGAGGCCCGGTCCCAGTCTGAACTCCCCTCGATTGCCGTCGAGAAGGGCGACTCGCTGAGCGACATCATCTCGAAGTTCTTCGCCGACCAGTGGGGCAAGAGCCCGAGGAAACTGCTCGAAGTCCGGGATGCCCTCCAGTCGTACGGGCTGAACTACCCGAAGCAGTCGGTCGCCGTCGCGCTGCTGAGGCTGGCAAAGTCTTCGAGGATTCGACGGTTCAAGAGCGAGGGGGGCGAGTATGTCTACACGGCGTCGACATCGATGATGCCGTCCCAGGTGCTCATCCTGCCGGAGACGGCCGAGCCCCAACCAGAGCTCGCGAGCTCGGCAAACATTTAACCGTCTGAGAACGGCTTCCCGCTTCGAGGAATCGCGAGCAATTGTCCAGTGAAAAGCCACTCTCCGTCTCCGTTGCCTACGGCGACGTGAAGGTCGAGTTCTCGGGATCTCCGGACGTCGTCTTCCGGTCCCTGCACGAGTTCATCAGCAAGGAGATCCCTAACATCGAGCTCGCCAAGAGCATCTCGGTCAACTACTCGCTCAACGACCTCGTCCAGATGTTCAAGGACTACATCCGCTTCACTGAGGAGGGTCCCCGCGTCTGGGTCCAGGACAGGAAGCTCAGCGACAAGGACGTCATACTGCTCCAGCTGATCGCCGGGAGGGCCGCCCACCTCTCGAGCAAGGGCTCGAGCGAGGACATGAGCGTGTCTGAGCTGGAGACCGCCACGTCACTAAACCCCAAGACCATCGGGTCGCGCCTCTCCGAGCTGAACAAGGTGGGCGCGGTCGAGCGGAGGGAGTCAGAGGGCACGGGGAGATACAAGGTCACGACGACGGGGATACACTGGCTGCACACTCAGCTCCAGAAGAAGTTCCCCAAGGGCGCTCAGGCTTCGCCGGCCTGAGGCTTCGACGGATACTTCTGCACATACCTGTAGTTCCTCATCGTTCCGTCCCTGAACAGGGTCCCCTCCCGCACGAGATCTACTAGCGCGTGGGAGACCGCCGTCCTGTCGTAGTGGTATCCTCTCCTCGCCATCTCTTCGTGCACCTCCGAGAGCGACCTCTGTGAGCTGAACCATCCCTCCTTCCACATCACCTGAAGAAGCCCCCTGCAGGTCTCGAACCTCTTCTCGTCGACCTCCTCGCCCCCGACCTCGGAAGACGAGATCGCCACGTGCTCCTTCGATGCCATTCCGGCGATTACGCTCTCGACCGCCTGCTGTACCTTGTCTGCCGGCGATGTGATCTCTATCTCCCACGCACCTCTCTTCAGTTTAACTGTCACCGCCGAAGGCGGCTGGTCGCTAGACAATCCGGGCTATCCCTGTTGTTCCTGTTGCGCATCTTGTCGGCCATATATAAGACTCCTCAGCCCAGACCTCAATTTGGTATGTTGCGCAAGCGCATGTTGCGCAATACTTATTAATCGAGCGTGTGCTACCCATGTTGCGCAACATGAACACTCAACTGAAGGTCGCAACCGTGGTCAGCATGGACGCCCTGAGCGTGCTCGCGGGCGAGTTCAGGGAGCAGTTCCACACGTCGGCCGAAGTGATACACGAGCGGCTCGTCGGGAGGCGCTTCATATTCAACAAGGACGGGAAGGACTCGTATCCGTTCGAGGACTGGGAGGGCTCGGGCGAGGGAGAGGCGCTCCCCATAGTGCCTTCGACCGAGACCATCACCATCGCCTCGACCGATTCGTCTTGCATACTCCTCGGCGAGACCTCCGACGGGGCGGTCTACGCGGTGCGCGCCGCGGTCTGCTTCGCCTCCCAGGGTTCCGTCCAGGGTTACTTCAGGGTAGGACCGATCGTCGTGCACCTCTCTCCTAGCGGCTCACTGGGCCTCCCGACGAGGCTTGAGGGATACGAGCTCAGGGTCGCACTCTCGGACCACCTGATAGCGGAGAGGATTATCAGGAACACCGTCGAGAAGAAGATCCTCGCCTCTCTGCTCTCGTTCCCAGGGAGGATGCTCGTCATGGCCGACGGCTCCCTCAAGCATCCCCTTGACTCGTACCCAGAGTCGCTGTTCAGGAGCGACGATTCGGGTTCCTCGCTGGTCGGGTTCTCCAAGTCCAGCGCGATGATCTCATCGAACAGGCTCTCAGCGGTGGTCTCGAGGACTGCGGGGCCTTCGTACTCGACCGTGGAGGACGCTCCCATACACACCCTCCTAGCGAAGTTCTCCCGTGACGGCCTTGTCTTCAGGCTGGACCTCGCTCGGAGCCGAGGTCGGATCCCCGAGGTGCTCGGCTCGATCCTCTCCAACGACTCCTTCACGGTCGGATACCCCGAGTCGTTGAGGGTCGCTCACCATCTCTCCGTATTCGCCCGGTCGGAGGACATGGCGCTCAAGGCGTACATCACCGACAGGTACTCGCTGAAGCACCTGAGGTCTTTCGGACTCCGGCGCCTCACGCTCGGCGGCCTGAGCAACTCAGGGTGAATTGGGTTGAGGATACTCAAGAAGGAAGGTCCCAACATCCTCATCGTCGCCTCCCAGAACGAGGACGTGAGGATCGGGGATTATCTTATGGTCACTGAGAAGGACAGGAGCCTTGTCCTCCAGGTAATCGACGAGAACTACCTGGATGTAGACGGCATAATGGAGGAGGTCGCGCGCGAAGAGGTACTCCTCTCGTCGGTGCAGGGAGTGACCGAGGACCCGGCCGACGTGGGGGGGATCTCCAGGGAGATACGCGACATGAGGCTCCTGCAGTGCAAGGCGAGAGGAAGCGTGGAACACGGCCGGCACAGCCCCCGGATCGACTGGATACCGTCCAGGACCACCTCGAAGATAACGAGGCAAAACGTGAACGATATCCTCGATTCGGCGGGCAACCGGGGCCTGCGGAAGATCAAGATAGGCAAATCGGGCAGGGCGTCCTCCTTCTCAGTGACTGCCGAGGCCCTCGACGGAAGGATAACCATCATCACGGGGAGGAAGGAGTCCGGCAAGTCCCACCTCGCCAAGATGTTGGTCAGGGGTCTCCTCGAGCACGGCGCCTTCTGCGTGATATTCGACCTCAACGACGAGTACGGGACCATCGGCCTCACCGCCGACGGGACGAAGACGGGGGTGGCGGACAGGGTCGTAGTGAGAAAGCCCGCGAGGGACCTCAAGTTCAGCCTGGAAGGCGCGGGGATCCGCGCCGTGACCTCGCTCCTCCAGCACTCGCTCGAGATGCCCGGGACGACGCTGCGGGAGTTCATGAGAATCTGGGAAGGGATGGAGGCGAAGCACGAGCTGTCGATGGAGTCGTTCGGGGCCTACATCCAGCAGTGGAGGTGCAACGAGTTCGTCCGCGACGCCCTCAACGCTCGGTACTACACTCTCTCCAACTCCGGGCTGTTCACCGACTCGGAGTCTGCGTTCCGGCTCGACGAGTTCTTCGCCTCGCACCCGGAGGGCGGCGCGCTCGTGATCTCCCTCAGCAGGGTCTCCCCCCTCAACAGGAAGATGACCGTCGAGCTCATCCTCTCGAAGCTTGTCGAGCTCCTTGAGCAGAAGGCCATCCCGCCGGTCTTCCTCCTCTCCGAGGAGGCCCACCTCTACCTGCGCGAGACATACTGGGAGGACCTGATAACCAGGATGAGGCACTTCGGGGTCTTCACGACCTTCGTGACCAACCAGCCCGACGCCATCAAGCAGGAGATCTACAGGCAGGCCGACAACATCTTCCTCTACAACTTCTCGAGCGAGGCTGACCTGAACCTGGTCGCGCAGGCCTCGATGGTCGACACGGACACCGTGAAGTCGATAGTCAGGACCCTCCCGCCCCACATGTGCCTGGTCCTTGGTCACGCGGTCAACAACCTCCCCGTCGTGGTGACCGTCGACGAGTTCGACGCCCCTCCGAGCGGGATAACCCGGCGCTTCTTCGACGGCCTGAGGGTGCCGAGCCTCACCAGGTGAACGCCCACGGAGTATCTCGCAGGCCGACCCCCTCCATGGACGCTAGACCTGCCTTCGGTTGCGGCCTCGGGAGGAGTTCGGCAAATGTTTAAAGCACATTCGCTAAACAACAGGTACGTTGGAATCGAGCCGCCAGGAATCCCTGATTAAGATCGCCGGCGAAGTAGTCGCTAGTCCGGACCCTGGAAGGGCCCTCCGGGTCTGGCGCGAGAAGCTTTCGGTCAAGCAGGTCCAGCTGGCGCGAGCGCTCAAGCTCTCGCCCTCGGTCCTCAGCGACTATGAGAGCGGCAGACGGCCATCGCCCGGGGTCTTGTTCATCAGGAAGTACATCGAGGCGCTCGTCGCCCTCGACGAAGCCCAGGGCAGGGTGGCATCCAGGCTCCTCACACCCGAGAAGTCATCCGCGATCTTGGCGATTAGTGAGTTCACCCACCCGATAACCGCCAGCGCGCTCCTGAGCGCGGTCAAAGGGACCGTCCTCTCAGGCGATCCGTCCCGCACCAGCCTCTACGGCTACACGGTGGTCGACAGCATCAAGACGATCTACGCACTCTCGGGCTACGACTTCTACAGGATATTCGGTGCCACGACCGAGAGGGCGATAATCTTCACCAAGGTCGGCGCGGGCAGGAGCCCCCTCGTCGCCGTCAGGGTCTCCCAGCTCAAGCCCAGGATGGTGATCATCCACGGCCCTACCCAGACCGACCCCCTCGCCATCGAGCTCGCCAAGAAGGAGGGTCTGATCTTCGCTCTCTCCAACGCGGCGAACGAGGACGAGATCATCACCTCGCTGAGGACGCTCACCGAACAGGGGTAGCCCTCGGGGATGCCGCGGGTTGGTTCGCGACCCATCGCATCGCCTCTGGGAAGCCTTTTAGAGACATCTAAGTCACGCCGCTCTGACTGCATTGCTCCCGGCGGATCTCCTGCTGGCTCTGGGAGAGCTCCTGATAGTCATCGTCTTCGCACTCGTGGCAATACGGGCGAAGGCGCTCGACAGGGGGGGCTTCCTCGCGAGCGTGGCCGTGGGCTATGCGGTCTTCCTCGGAGGCGGGTGGCAGTGGTTCCTGATAATCGCGTCCTTCTTCATCCTCGGCGTCGGCTTCACCTGGTTCAAGTACGAATACAAGAAGAGCATCGGGAGCGCCCAGGAGAAGGGCGGGGCCAGGAACTGGCCCAATATAGTGGCCAACGGCGGCCTCGCGGCGGTCTTCGGGCTCACCGAGCTCGTCTTCGGGGGGTCTGTCTTCGCGGTTCTCTTCGTTGGTGCGATGTCCGCGGCGGCTTCGGACACGGTCGCTACCGAGCTCGGCCTGCTCAGCAAATCGGACCCACGGCTGATAACACATCCGAGTGTCCGGGTCTCTCCCGGGATGTCGGGCGGCGTCACAGCCCTCGGCTTCCTCGGGACGCTGCTGGCCTCGGCGGCCATCGGGACCGTAGCCACTCTGGTCGGCGTAGTAGGCGGGGCGTTCCCGGCCGAGATAGTCCTCGTCGCGATCACGGGAGGGGCCGTCGGGTCGGTCGCCGACAGCGTGGTGGGGGCGACCCTCCAGCGGAAGGCCGTCTGCGTCGTCTGCGGGAAGCCCACGGAGCATTTCATGCACTGCAACGAGCAGACTAGACGGCAGTCGGGCCTCTCTCGCATCGACAACAACATCGTGAACCTGATAGCCACGATCGCAGGGGCGGCCGCGTCGCTGACGCTGTTCGCGCTTCTCTTCTAGACCAGGCGCGACTTCAGCCAGCCCGAGAGCTCGGCGACCTTCACCTTCTCCTGCTGCTTGGAGTCCCTGACCCTGACCGTTACCGTGCCCTGTTCCAGCGTCTCGCGGTCGACCGTCACGCAGAAGGGGATGCCTGCCTCGTCCGAGCGCGCGTACCTCCTCCCGATCGACCCGCCTTCGTCGTAGGTGGCGTCCAGCTCGACGCGGAGCCCGGCGTATATCTCGGAGGCCTTCTCGGGGAGGCCGTCCTTCGAGACCAGCGGGAAGACCCCGACCTGGAGCGGCGCCAGCCCGGATCTCAGCGCGAGGTATGTCCTCGCCTCCTCGACCCTGTATGCGCTCTCCATGAGGGCGTAGAGGGACCTGTCGATCCCCATCGAGAGCTCGAAGACGTGGGGCACGACCTTGGCGCCTTCGTCCTCCACGGAGTAATCGCTCTTGCTCACCTCTGCGTGGCGCTTGAAGTCGTAGTCGGTCCGGTAGTTGCAGGCGACCAGCTCCAGCCAGCCCACGGACGTCTTCACCTCGAGGTCGAAGGCGACCGCCGAGTAGAAGGCCTTCTCCTTGTCGCCCAGCTTCCTGAACCTTATCCCCGAGCTCGGGAGCCCGGCGCTCTCGTAGAAGCTCTGGATCAGGTAGAGGTAGTAGCCGATCAGCTTGTTCGGGATCTTCCCGGCGGCTATGGCATCGGAGACCTTCACGGGGACGTGCTCCGACTCGCCCTCGGCGATGTTGAGAGAATAGCCGAGCGCCACGTCGAACTTCGGGAGGTCGACCCTCGCAGGGTTGAATAGTACCTCGATTTCGGCCTGGTAGAACTCGCGCTGCCTCAGAATCCCCTGGCGCGGCGCGATCTCGTTCCGGAAGCTCTTCCCGAGCTGCGCGAACCCCTTCGGCAGCTTGATGCGCTGCGTCTTGAAGAGGAAGGGCGCGTCGACGAATATCCCCTGGCACGTCTCCGGGCGGAGGTAGGCCTCCTCTCCCAGCGGCCCTATCCCGACCCTGAACATCATGTTGAACCGCCTCGTCCCGTTCAACGCCTTCTTGCAGTTGCTGCAGACAATCCCGTTCTCGGCTAGGAGCGAGTCGAACTCCGCGTCCTGGAGACCCTCCGGGACCGGGTGCTTGGTCTTCTCCTCGATTAGCTTGTCGGTCCTGTATATCGCGTGGCAGTTGGAGCACTCGACTATCGGGTCGCTGAAGCTCGCCACGTGCCCCGACGCGACGAAGACCGCCCTGGGGAGGATCTGGGCCGTGTCTATCTCCACCATCTCGTCCGCCTTGACGAGCCGCCTCCTCCAGAGGTCGACGTACCTGTTCCTGAAGAGCACCCCCAGCGGGCCGTAGTCCCAGAAGCCGGCCGGGACGTTCGGGTACGAGTCTGCGGACCTGAAGAAGTACCCTCGCCGGGCGGCGAGGTTCATGACCTCCTCGTAGGTCGCGGGCTTGGGCGAGGACGGGGTGCTGCTGCCGGATGGCTTCACGATATCGGACAAGTGCTACGGGAAAAAGCCCTAGGTGGTCGTCTTAAATCTCTTCTTCGATTCCCACGGGCGTCCCGGCCCTTCATTACGCGGGACGGGCCGGCGCCAGGCCTCAGACTGCCTTTATCTGCTTCACGACGCTCGGTCTTACCTTGCGGAAGACTCTGTAGCCGCAGATGCACTTCACTTCTGGGAGGTTGCTGAGCTCCTCCTGACTTGTCTTGGTCCCGCATCTGACGCACTCGTATATCGAGCTCTGGAAGACCTTGACCTGTTCTTCTGCTGTACCGGACATGTTTTCAGGAACGTCCTCGTCACCCTTCTATTTCTGTCTTGCTGTCCGCCCGCGACCCCCAAACCTGGGCGGGACAAAATGTTAAATCCGACTCGCAGGGGACTTCGCCTGACAATATGGCTAACGACAGGGCTCTCGGCGGTGCGATACTCGGAGGAAGCATTCTCGGCATAATAGTCTACGGCCTTCTCCTCTACTTCTACTCGCGAATCACTTTGGAGGTCACCGCGTTCCTCGCGGTGGTGATCCTCCTCGGGATCCTCGCCTGGATAGGGTGGACGATGGCGACGACGCCTCCCCCGGAGCCGATAGCAGAGGCGCCTCAGCCGGCGCCCGCGGCCCCTGCCCCCGAGACCAAGACCGCCTGACCGCTCAGGCCTTCGCGCCCGGCTCTCGGTAGTCCCTGAACCTCATTGCGAGGACGCTGCGGAAGAACTCCCACGCCTCCTTCTCGGACATCTTCGAGGTCCCCCGCTCCCTGAGTTCGAAGACGAACGGCACCTCCACCATCCTGAGACCGTTCTGCTTGAAGACGTAGAGGGACTCGACCTGGAAGATGAACCCCGAGGAGTGGAGCTTCACCCCCAGTATGGCGTCCACTGCCCTGCGGTCGAGGGCCTTGAAACCGGTCGTGGTGTCGTGGATGGAGAGGCCCAGGACTGTCCTGGCCAGCCAGTTCGCTCCCCTGCTCACCATCTTCCTGCTCCCCTTGAGACCCTCGAAGCTCCCTCCCGCGATGTACCTCGATCCGACCGCGACGTCGGCCCCTCCATCGATGGCGTCCACCAGAGGCTTTACCTTCTCGGGCGGGTGCTGCAGGTCCGAGTCCATCTGGACGAAGACCGTCGGATGGATGGTCTCGATGGCGAGGCGGAACCCGTCGATGTATGCGGTCCCGAGCCCCATCTTCCCCTCCCTCTCGAGGAGGTGCACGTAGTCGTACTGCTTCACGAGCCTTGAGATCTCCGCGGCGGTGCCGTCCGGGCTCCCGTCGTCGACGAACAAGAGGTGCAGCTCCGCGCCGAGGCCCGGCCTGATCGACGCCAGCCTCTCAAAGAGCGGAGCGATGTTCTCCTTTTCGTTGTACGTGGGAAGGACGACGACGACGCTCATGGCTCTAGCCGTTCTCTGCCTAGGCCGACTTCAGCGCGGTCTTCAGCTCGCTGGCGATGAAGCCTACCTGCTCCTCGGTCACCTCCGGGTGGACCGGGAGCGAGAGCACGTGCTCGACGGCGTCATAGACCTGGGGTAGCTTCTCGTCTGCGTAGCCCATGTCCTGGTACAGCTTCATCCTGTTCACCGGCGTCTTCCAGTAGACGGCGGAGCCTATGCCCTTCGCCCTGAGGGCCTCGTTCACCCTGTCCCTCGCCTTCTCGACCTGCAGCGTGTAGAGGTACCAGATGTTCTTCCGGTCGGTCTTCGTCTGTCGCATGCTCACACCCCTCGTCCCGGCGATCGACTCGGTGAGGGCCGCTGCGTTCCTCCTCCTCGCAGCGATGAACTCAGGGAGCCTGTCCATCTGGACGGAAGCGAGCGCCGCCGAGACCTCCGGCAACCTGAAGTTGTATCCGAGGATCCTCGTGTCGTAACCCTCCTTCATGCCGTGGTTGCGCATCATCCGGAGCTTCTCGGCGAGGCCGTCGTCGTCCGTGGTTATCGCTCCCCCTTCGCCCGAGGTTATCACCTTCGTCGCGTAGAGGCTGAAGCAGGCCGAGTCGGCCGTCCTCCCGATCTGCGCGCCCCTGTACTCGGCGCCGAGTGCCTCGGCCGCGTCCTCGATGACCCTGACAGAGTTGGCCTCCGCTATCTCCCGTATCTCGTCGAGGTCGACCGAATAGCCGTAGAGGTGGACCGGGATTATCGCCTTGGTCCTCTTGGTTATCTTCTTCTTGATGTCCCTAGGGTCAATCGTGTAGTCCGACTGGATGTCGGCGAAGACCGGTCTCGCGTTGCACGCAACCACGACGTTCGCGGTCGCCTCGAAAGTGAAGGCGGGGATTATCACCTCGTCGCCGGGCTTGACGTTGTAGGCCATCAGCGAGGTCTGGAGGGCCGCGGTCCCGGAGTTGACGGCGATGGCGTGCTTCGCCCCTATGTGGGACGCGAGCTTCCTCTCGAACTCCCTGACGTTCTTGCCGCCCTCGAAGCTCGCGTCCGTGAGGAGGCCGCTGTCGAGGACGTCCCGCACGGCCCTCTTCTCCTTCTCGCCGAGGACCGGCTTGTTGATTGGTATGAAGCCCATGGTTCTGTCGCTCCTAGGCGGCCTGGATTTGCTGGATTATCTCTCTTCCCTTGAAGTGGTCCCTGACCGGGGCGAGGATCTCCGCGAGCTCCCGGGAGACGGACTTCTTCAGGTCGGTGGGGTGCAGCTTCCCCTCCGAGTAGTCCCTCTCCAGCTCGGCGTAGGCGGCGTAGGTGGCGTTCCCGCCGTACTTCTCCGGCCGCTCGACGGTGAAGGAGGACCTCTCGTGGAAGACGATGTAGCGGGTGAACTCTAGGACCGGGTTCGCCTCGACGACCCTCTCTGGGCACCATGCCTTCCCCGTCTTCCTGGTTATCTCCTCCGGGCTGTCGTGGATGAAGATGGCGCTGTCCGGCTTGGACTTGCTCATCTTGGACGATATCGTCTTGTCGAGGGCTCCGTCCTCGTCGAGCCCCGCCTGCCCGGGCTGCGCCAGACCGGCGAGGAGGTGGTGGTGGACGGCCACCGGCACCTTCCACTTCAGCGACGGGAAGACCTCCCGGGCGAGCATGTGCACCTTCCTCTGGTCGAGGCCGGCGTGGACCACGTCAAGGTCCATGGCCTTGATGTCGGTCGCCTGCATCGGAGGGTAGAGGTACTGTGCGACGTCGAGCTTCTCCTTGGTCGACCTCCCCATTATCGTAAGGCAGCGGGTGTCCCTAGCGAGGGTGATCTGCTTGGAGAATCGGATCATGTCCCGCCAGTACTCGTCGTTGTTGTGGTAGAGCTCGCTGCCGTACTCGATCTCGACGCCGGGGCAGCAGAACGTGAACGCGTCGGCGTAATATCCCTTGGCGACCTCTCGTATCTTCTCCCAGTCGCCTCCCCACTTGTTGTTGATGTAGCTGTGGTAGTCTGCGAGATAGATCTTGCACCTCATCCCTGCCTTGATCATGTCGTTCACCTTGTACCCAAGTATGATGAGGGACCCGAGATGGAGCAGCCCCGAGATCTCGAGGCCGACGTAGTGCTTCGGGTGGGCCTCCCTCTCGAAGAGCGACCTCAGGTCCCCCTCGGTCACGACCTCCTCCGTGGGGGGTCTCTTCACGAGCTCCACCTTCTCGTCTATGTCCATTCCTGAAGGGTCCCTCCCCGCTCGTCATTTAAGGTATCTGGGGCCGCGATGCGACGCGCGCGGAGATCCGTCTGAGTCTCCCGCAGGGAGAGGCCTGCCCGCTCAGGCGCTGTTGGCCTTGACGACGATCAGGTTCGCAATCTCATCGCGGGTCTTTCCCTCGGTCTGGACGCCCAGCTTTCTGGCGACGTCGAGGACGGGATCACCTGTGCTAACGAAAGCAGGACGGGCTGCGGCGCTCGCAACAGCCACCGAGGTCGCGGCCGGCGCGCTCGCTCCTGCGGCTGAGGCCGCACTGAACTCCTTCCTCGCCAAGCCTATCGACTTCGCCAGCTCAGGGATCTTCTTCGGACCGTACATCAGGAACACGATCGCCACGACGGCGATTACCACCCATTGAAGCGGATCTGTTAATGCCATGTCTGGAGAAGCCTCAAGCCTTCCTATTTACATCCAGACGCCGATTCTCATTTCCAAGAATGATGACCATCGGAGCCCACGGGGGCATGAGGCGTCTACTCTTCTTTGCGCCAGGTGCAGGCGTAGAAGAGGTACAGGTAGATCACCGTGAAGACGGCGAACAGGGGCGCGGAGAATATTGCCAGGCCCGGGAGCCCGGACCCGAGCGTCACCAGCGCGAGATAGAGCTGGTAGCCGGTGAGAACGACGCCGAAGAGGGCGCTCGCGGCGACGAGGGGCCGCGTGAACCAGCTAGTGGCCCGGAGTACCAGGAAGGCCCCGCTCGCGAAGCAGGTCAGGACGGCCCAGGCGAGCAGCGACCCTCCTCCCGTGACGATGATGCCCGCCCAGAACACTCCGGTGACGAAGAAGAGGATGGTGGGGACCCTCGCGACTAGGGACTGGTCGGTCTTCACAACGCCAGCCGAAACTCGGTCTGAATATAAATGTGGTAGGTCAGTCCTCCGTCCCCGACGGACCCGGCCCGGGGCCCGTCCAGCGCCTCCGCGCCTCCACCAACTATAAATCCCCGCACGGAGCCGCGCGGAATTCCGCCCTCCAAGTGATGCTAGTTTGCTAACAACCCTTGACGAACCGCAGAAGCTCGACGAGAAGCTCTCGAAGCTCCTCGTGCCCACCGCGGACCTCGAGGAGGGGCTCCTGGTCTCCGCGACCTACGACGGCGAGAAGAAGGTCGCCGTGCTCAAGTTCTACGACCCCAAGCTCGACCGGGTGTGGAGGTGGGAGGACAACACAGGGCACAGGCCCTACTGCTACACGAAGCTCTCCTTGAGCGAGCTCGACTCGATACGGTCGAGGAGCGACATCGTCTCCATAGAGGACGTCGAGCGGCTCGACCTGCTCTCTGACTCCACCGTCACCGTGAGGAAGATCACCGCGACGGACCCTCTCGCCATAGGCGGGGGTGCGCCGGGGAAGAGCATCCGCGACGACATCCGAGCCTGGGAGGCCGACATAAAGTACTACGAGAACTACGTCTATGACAGGAACCTCCGGGTGGGGACCTACTACACGATACGGGGCGGCAAGATCTCCCCCCTCGAGAAGGAGATCCCGGAGCTGGTCTCCCGGTCCCTCGAACAGATTCTCGCCAAGAACATCGGCGAGCAGGCGCGCTTCATCCGCGAGTGGGCCGAGCTGCTGAGCCAGCCCCTCTGCGCCTTCAAGAGGATCGCCCTCGACATCGAGGTCGCGAACGAGGAGGCGCGGATCCCCGACCCGGAGAAGGCCGACCGCGAAGTGATAGCGATATCGTTCCACAACGACGCCGAGTCGCTGGTCTACCTCGTGGCACGAGAGGGAGACGTCTCGCTCGACGGGGCGAAGACCGCGTACACACCCCATGTCTTCGCCGACGAGGCTAGCATGATCCGGGCGGCGTTCTCGAAGATCATGGACTACCCGTTCCTGATCACCTTCAACGGGGACGACTTCGACCTCAGGTACCTCGTGCACAGGGCCGAGAGGCTCGGGATCAAGCCCGAGGAGATACCGATCTACCTCATGCGGCAGGAGGCCTCGCTGAGGCACGGCGTCCACATCGACCTATACCGCTTCTTCAACAACCGCTCCATCCAGGTCTACGTCTACAGCAACCGGTACACCGAGCACACGCTGAACGGGATCTCGGAGGCCGTCCTGGGCAAGTCGAAGATCGAGTTCGAGGGGAACGTCGCGGACCTCCCGCTGCTCGAGCTCGCGAACTACTGCCTCAACGACTCGCAGCTCACCTATGAGCTCACGAGCCTCAACTCCTCGCTCATGATGAAGATCCTCCTGGTCATCTCGCGCATCGGCAAGATGCCCATGAACGACGTGGCCAGGCTGGGGGTCTCCAACTGGATAAGGTCCATGCTCTTCTACGAGCACCGGCGGATGGGGGCGATCATCCCCCGCCAGGACGAGCTCGCCCAGAAGGGCGGCGCCTCCTCCGAGGCGATAATCAAGGGTAAGAAGTACAAGGGCGGCCTCGTGATCGAGCCGACCCCCGGCGTCCACTTCGGGGTCTCGGTCCTCGACTTCGCGAGCCTCTACCCGAGCATCATCAAGGTCCACAACCTCTCCTACGAGACCGTGAACTGCCCGCACGAAGAGTGTCGGTCGAACAAGGTGCCCGACACGGACCACTGGGTCTGCAGGAAGCGGAGCGGCATAGAGAGCCTCGTGACCGGCTCGCTGAGGGACCTCAGGGTGGGCCACTACAAGCACCTGGCGAAGGACAGGTCGCTGACCCAGGAGGAGAGGGAGCTCTACGGCGTCGTCTCACAGGGCCTGAAAGTGATCCTGAATGCCTGCTTCACGCCCGACACGTACATAGTCACCCCCCAGGGAATCAAGAACATCAGAGATGTAAAGGTCGGAGACAAGGTAGTCAACGTCAATCCTGAGACGCTCGCCACCGAGATAGACACCGTCGTCGAGGTCCAGCAGTTTCCCTACAAGGGAGAGCTCTATCACTTCAATGACCGGAGATTCGTAGATCTGGCCGTCACGCCGAACCACCGGATGCTAGTACAGGACAAGAAGGCACGACCTAACACGCGTGCCACCTTCCTGACAGCCGAGGAGGTCTTCGAAAGGACGAACGTGGCGATTCCCAAACTTGCTGAGGGCATCGAGGACTCTCCACCGTCCGAGAGGATCTCCCTGCTGGAGACTGCGAGGGATCTCGACGCGCTAGCCAACATCTATCCGCCCAGGGGCGAGCGTCTCTCGAACTGGTTCAGGCGACTCCCGGCAAGTCTCAGAGAGACGATAAAGGAGTTCGCCAGCGTCAACAAGAACAGGAGCAAGATCGACCCTTCAATCCGGTCCCACTACTGCCTAAAGTCTTCTCGAATCACCGAGAACGACATGGACGTGATCGAGCAGGCCGGGGGATTCGTGCTGCTGGGTACGCCGAGGTATTCGAAGATCCCGGCGCGCTACGACGCAGAAGACTTCGCCTCGCTCTGCGGCTGGTTCGTCTCAGAAGGGAACCTGACGTCGACCGAGCCGAGGTACTACGCTTCCGGCACGCACCGCGGCAGGAGTTCTGGCATCGTGATAACTCAGAGCTTCGGAAAGGGTAACTCGATGGGTGTGCCCTACAGGGCTGAGATAAAGCGAGTCATCAGCCGGCTCGGGCTGAGACCCCGTTCCGACTCGGGAGACAAGAAGTACTACAGGGTATCAAACAACATACTGCACAGCTGGATGCTCAGAAACTGCTATTCGAGCGCAGTTCAAGAGCACCATTCCGATTCGAAACGCGTCCCCGGGTTCGTCTTCAGCTCAAGGAGGCTCATGGAGTCCTTCTTCGCATCCTGCTACAAGGGAGACGGTTCCACGAGAGACAGGAAGTACTCCACGACGAGCCTGCAGCTGGCGAAGGAGATGGTCGTCCTGCAGAGCCTTCTCGGAGCCAAGACCAAGCTCGTATACGACCAGAAAGAGAGGATCTACAGGGTGGTCTTCAAGAACGTGAGCTCGAAGCTCACATACGCGGGGGACCAAAAGGACAGGTACGTGAAGAAGATCCCATACGAGGGGGCTGTCTATTGTGTCACGGCCGCTCGCAACCACACGGTCCTTGCGGGCCGGAACGGCAGGTTCGTCCCAGTCGGCCAGTCCTACGGGGTAATGGGATTTGAGACGTTCGCGCTCTACTGCCTCCCCGTCGCCGAGGCAACGGCCGCCTACGGGAGGTACGCGATCACCAAGACCATCGAGAGGTGCAAGCAGGCGGGGATTTCGGTGATCTACTCGGACAGCGTTACCGCCGAGAGGTGCGTCACAGTGATGGACCCTGATGGACAGGTGAAGGTAACTCCTATTGAATCGCTCTTCGAGGCATTCGGGACCCCTGTTAATCGCAGCGATGGAAAGCAGGAGGTTCATCCCGGCGGCTGGAAGACGCTAGCTACAAGCTTGGAGACAGGGACAACGACTTGGAAGGACATTGCCGCAATAATCAGACACCGCAACGGAAAGCGGGTCTACAGGGTGTGGGACAAGATGGGGTCCACCAGGGTGACCGAGGATCACTCGCTCGTGGTCTCGGCTGGAACCACGCGCGTTCTCGCAAGGCCGCAGGACCTCGATGGAAAGCACCTTGTTAGACTTGATCGAATTCCCCGCTCGAATATCACCATAGACACTATCGACCTGTACGAGGTGCTAAAACAAGAAAAGTATCAGAGTCTCTACAAAGGCAGATGGAAGACTCTCGAGGTCCACGCCGACGACACTTCGGTGTGGTATGGCTGGACGAATCGCAAGCGTCCTATCAAGGCGAAGAGATTCATCGAGGTCGGCTCGCCTGAATTCAAGGCGCTGGTGGAAATCCTCGGTGCATACATACCGGAGGGCAGCTCCAGCACTCCGAATACGACGAGCTCGCGTATAGGCGCTTCCATTGCCTGTTCAGATACCAACTGGCTCGAAGCGCAAAGGGAGAACTACAAGCGAATATTCACAAATGCCGATGTATCTATCGTCAAATCTAACCCTGACTTGCGGACCCTCCAGTACGTCTCAACTTCAGGGTCACTAGTTGAGCTTCAATACGAGGATAAGACCCACAAGCTCCAGATGATGAATGAACTCTCGGCCGTCCTGTTCAAGGCACTTTGCGGACAAAGGAGCGATGGCAAATATCTTCCCGAGTTCATCTTCAACGTCCCAGACGAGTTCAAACGTCTTTTGATCGAGAACATGGTGAAAGGGGACTGCTCTCGGAGGTTCGGGAAAGCATACTCTCAGGAGTACAGACTGAAGAACTTCAAGTACGAGTCGAGGTCCAACCGTCTGATAAGCGGACTCTCAACCCTGTTGTTGCAACTCGGGGTCAAGCACTCGATTGGGTATCGTCCGAGCAAGAGGACCTACGCCATTGCCACGTGCACGGAGCACAACAAGACAAAGCGTGCCCCCAGAGCCAAGCATGAAGAATATGCGGGATACGTGTATGACCTCTCGGTGGATGAATATCACACCTTCGCCGACTCCTGCGGTAGCATTGTCCTGAAGAACACGGACTCGCTCTTCGTCGAGAACCCGGACAAGTCGAAGATAGAGGAGCTCACCAAGTGGGCGGAGCACGACCTGGGCGTGGAGCTCGACGTCGACAAGAGCTACCGCTACGTCGCCTTCAGCGAGAGGAAGAAGAACTACTTCGGCGTCCTCCAGGACGGCACGGCCGACATCAAGGGTTTGACGGGCAAAAAATCGCAAACCCCGGAGTTCCTGAAGAAGGCCTTCTACGAGTGCCTTACGATACTCGGCACCGTCTACGCGCCCGAGGACTTCGAGCGGGCGAGGCGCGAGACCAAGGCCCTGCTTACCAAGATGGTCTCGAGCCTCAGGAACAAGGAGATCTCGCTCGAGGACCTCTCGTTCAACGTCATGATAGGCAAGGCGATCTCCGGCTACTCCGGGACGACCCCGCAGCACGTCCGCGCGGCGCAGCTCCTCCGCGACAGAGGGAGGGAGATCAAGGCGGGGGACATCATCTCCTTCGTCAAGACCAAGACCCCGCCGAACGTGAAGCCCGTGAGCCTGGCGAGGGTCGACGAGGTCGACGTCGACAAGTACCTCGAGTACGCCGGCTCAATGTTCGACCAGATGCTCGACTCTCTCGGGTTCAGCTTCGACGAGATCCTGGGGTCGACCACGCTCGACGCCTTCTGGTCGTGAGAGCGCAACTCTTATCACGCCCTCGGAGTCGCACGCGCTCATGTCTGAGGCGGCTCGGGACCTCGTCGGTTACGGTAACAAGAAGTTCCACTTTTCGTGGCCGGGAGGGAGGAGGCTCGCCATCTCGATCGTGGTTAACTTCGAGGAGGGATCGGAGCACTCGGTCTCGACCGATGGGATCGTCGAAGGCATAGGGGAGTTCCTCCCCGTCGACCAGAAGATCCGCGATTTCGGCAACGAGTCCGCCTACGAGTACGGCTCGCGGGTGGGCGTCTGGAGGATACTCGATACGCTCAAGAAGTACGACGCGAGGGCGACCTTCTTCGCGACCGCCCTGGCGCTGAGGGCGAACAAGCAGGCGACGGACGCCATCGTAAAGGCGGCCCACGAGGTCTGCGACCACGGCCTGAACTGGACCGAGCACTACCGCTATACCTACGAGGAGGAGAAGGACGCCATCGCAAAGTCGGTCGCGATCATCGAGGAGCTGACAGGCAAGAAGCCCGTGGGGTTCTACGCGAGGGAGCCCAGCCCCAACACGCTCCGGATAGTCCAGGAGCTCGGAAACTTCATCTACGACTCGGACGCCTACAACGACGACCTGCCCTACCGGCTCACGCCCGGCGGCATCCTGATCCTCCCCTACACGCCCGACGTGAACGACTTCCACTTCCAGTCCCCGATGCACAGGTTCAGCAACTCCTCTGACTTCTTCGTCTACCTCAAGGACTCCTTCGACGTCCTCCGCGAGGAGAGCAAGTCCAAGCCGAAGATGATGTCGGTGGGGCTGCACACCCGGGTCTCAGGTAGGGCGGGCCGCGTAGTGGCCCTGCGGAAGTTCCTCGAGTACGTGAGGGGGTTCGACGACGTCTGGATCGCGACGAGGGAGGAGATCGCGCGCCACTGGATCGACCAGGTAGAACCAGTGCTAGTCTAGTCCACCCCCGAAAAGCACTTTAGCTAGGGAGGTCGCTCCGATCCCGATTTGCCGGTCAAGTTCGGGAAGATAGAGCAGACGATCTTCATCGGGGCCAGCCCGGAGGAGGTCTACGACGCGTTCCTCGATGCAAAGAAGCACGGCGCGTTTACGGGCTCGCCGGCCACGACCAACGCGAAGGTCGGTTCTGAGTTCCAAGCCTGGGACGGGTACATAACGGGCAAGAACATCGAGCTGGTCAAGGGGAAGAAGATCGTCCAGGAGTGGGAGACCTCGGAGTGGCCGAGGGGCTATCCCCGGTCTCGGCTCGAGCTGACCCTCACCCCCAAGAAGGGAGGCACCGAGCTCAAGATGGTGCACTCGCAGGTCCCCGCCGAGCAGGTCGCCGAGTACACCTCGGGCTGGCCGGAGTCCTACTGGGAGCCGATGAAAGAGTACTTCGCGGAGCCAAAGAAGCCGAAGAAGAAGAAGGCCGTCGCCTAGGCGAAGGACGCTATCTTCTTCTTCAGCTCGGCGACGAACTCTTCCGACTTCACCCCGTACCTCACCTCGCCGTCCCTCGTCCTGACCGATATGGTCCGCGCCTCCTCCTCCTTGCCACCGATGATTAACATGTAGGGGATCTTCTGGAGCTGAGCGTTCCTGATCTTCCCTCCCACGGTCCCGCTGTCGAAGTCGGTCTCGACCCTGATCCCTGCCTCCCTGAGCCCCGCCGCCACCTCAGCCGCGTAGGCCTTGTTGTCGTCCGAGACAGGCAGGACCCTCACCTGGACGGGCGCGACCCAGACCGGGAACTTGCCCTGGTAGTGCTCCGTTATGATCCCGATGAACCTCTCGAGGGTTCCGTAGATCGTCCTGTGTATCGCTATCGGGGTGTGGTCCTTCCCGTCCGAGCCCACGTAGGTCAGCCTGAACCTCTTCGGCATCTGGAAGTCCAGCTGGATGGTGCAGCACTGCCAATCCCTCCCGAGCGAGTCCTTGATGTCGACGTCTATCTTCGGGCCGTAGAACGCACCCTCCTTCTCCTTCATCTCGAAGGCGAGGCCCTTGGCCAGCACCGTCCGCTTGAGGATGTCGGTCGCCCCGTCCCACTGCTCCTTCGTCCCGATGTGGTCGTCGGGCATCGTCGAGATGCGCAGCTTGAAGTCCAGCTTGAAGACCCCGTACATCATCGCCATGAGGTCGACGAGGCCCTTGATCTCGTCCTCGACCTGCTCCTCCATCACGAAGATGTGCGCGTCGTCCTGGGTCAGGACCTTCACCCTGAAGAGCCCGCTGGCGACCCCGCTTAGCTCGTTCCGGTAGAGCTGGTCGAAGTCGGCGACCCTCAGGGGCAGGTCCCTGAACGACCATCGCCGGGTCTTGTAGAAGAGGAAGGTCGACGGGCAATTCATGGGCTTGAGGCCGAACTCGTCGTCGCCCAGGTAGGTGAGGAACATGTTGTCCTTGTAGTGATCCCAGTGGCCGCTCACCCTCCAGAGGATCGTGTTCGCGAGCGCGGGGGTGGAGATCTCGAGGTAGCCGTGCTTCTTCAGCTCTCCCCTGATGAACTCGATGAGCAGGTTCCTGAGCGTGACGCCCTTGTCGTGCCAGTAGACCATCCCGGGCGACATCTCCTGGAAGCTGAACAGGTCGAGCCTCTCGCCTATCACCCTGTGGTCGGTCTCGGGGAGGGTGGCGAAGTCGGACTTCTTGACCCTGGCGAGCATCTGCTCCTCGGTCATCTCGGCCTTCCTGTCGGTCGAGACCTTGACCGGAGGGGCTGTCACCTGTGCGGTCGCCGCGGCGGCGGAGTAGACCCTCGACTGCTCTGCGAGCGGGTGCCCCTTGACCTTTATCTGGAACGCCTTGTTCCACCCGAACGGCGCCCGGTAGGTCTCTATCCCCGCGTCGTTCGAGTACCTCTCCATGGCCTTCAGGACCTCGAGCGCGTCCTTGGGGCGGGCCAGGTTCTGAGATAGGTGCGCGTAGGGGTAGATTATCACCCTGTTGACCTTCAGCTTCCCGAGGAACTGCTTCGTGCCCTCGATGGCCTTCTTCGCGATCTCGTCGTCGTCCCCCTGCTCCACCGAGGTGAAGAGCACGACTATCTCGTCGTAGTGGTATCTCTTCTTCTCGGCCTCCTCCGCCGAGGCTATCTCCTTCTCCTTGGGCTCGTACTCGATAAAGTCTAGGTGCTGCTGGAGTATCCTCATCGTCTCGCCGCCGGCCCTAGCCCCACCGGGCTCTCTCTACGTCCCTGTCCTTCTTCGTCGACTTCTTCCAGACCTTGTAGTGCTCGTGGCAGAGGTAGACCCTCCTGCCCTCGCCGCCTGCGCTGAGGCCGCTGCCGGCAATCTGACCCCTGCTTATCGACCTGACGCCGGGCTGGCCGCAGCCCGTGACCGAGCAGACTATCCCCTTCTCAATCTTGCCCATCTGGAACCGGCCACTCTCCCGGGGGCCATGTTTAGAATCTTGCGGTATCGAGGCGCTGGGAGACTCGAGGACGTATGTCGACCTGTTCAAATACCTCCGCTCGGCACTATCGCTGACCTGATAACATACCATGGCAAAGAAAGCGAAGGCAAAGAGACTCGCCAAGGAGGTGGCAGCCCTGACGGCGGAGGTCGCCGGTTTGAAGACACAGATGGCTCGCTTGCGAACGGAGCAGAGGGCCGCGCTCAAGGCAGAAACCGACCCCGTGCGCAAGAAGCTGCGAGCCGAGTCCGAACAGGCAAAGCTGAAGCCAAAGCGAGGGGTAAAGGAAGCCAAAGCCGTGGCCCATGCGCTTGGAGCGAAGGCGGCGAAGGCGAAAGGCGAGACAAAGTCCGCCATTGAAGCAAGGACGAACAGTACCGGAAACCAATCGCCGAAGCCCACCAGGAGTGTCGAACAGCCGCAGGGAAGCAGGTCCGCCACAGACTTCGATCTGAACAAGCAGGAGGTCAAAGGCAGGAAGGAGCAGGCTGAAGGCAAGCTTCGTGGAGAAGTGGGTAAGAAGGCGGGCGATTGGGAGGAACAAATCAAGGGAAAGGCTGAAGAGGTCAAGGGGACTGTCAGGGAAGCCGTTGGAAGGACCGCGAGAAAGATAGACGACAAGTAGCGGCCGACCGGGGACGGGAACAGCTCTAATACGGTCAGCGGGCGGAGGATGAGCGTGCTCGACAAGCTGCGGGGCAGGATAAGCGGCGCATCCCTCCGCGTGGGGCGCGGCGCGGCCAGGGTCATGCCGTCGCCCACGGCGTGGACCGCCACGGGCCTCATCTTCTCGCTCCTGGCGGCGGCGCTCTTCGCCACCGGCCATCCCCTCTACGGCGTCCTAGGCGGGCTGGCGGTCCTCGTCTCCGGGCTCCTCGACATCGTCGACGGGGCGGTCGCCAGGGCCACGAACCGGATTAGCAAGAGGGGCGCCTTCCTCGACTCGACCATGGACCGGGTGGGGGAGACCTCGATCTACTTCGGCATACTCCTGGGGAACACGACGGCGCCATCGCTCGTCTTCCTGGCGCTCGCCGCGAGCCTGCTCGTGAGCTACACCCGGGCCAAGGCGGACGCGCTCTCGGTGAACCTCGCGGGGGTGGGCATCGGGGAGAGGTCCGAGCGCCTCATCGTGATAGCGGCGGCGGGGCTGTTCGGATTACTGCCTTGGGGGGTCATCGTGGTCGCGGCACTGGCGCTGATCACCTTCGCCGAGCGCGTGGGAAGGGTCACGGCGTCGCTGAAGTAATTAATGCCGGAGCTTCGAGACGTCCTGGTTGGCTGATACCCCGCTTGGCTCGAGCGGTTCTATTCCGCATCCATGCCTCTACCAAGTCGTCCAATTGTTGCGGAGAGAGTTTGTTTCGTCTCTTGGCGTTCCAAACATCGATCGATTCCGTCGCAAACTGCCTCCACACCCCAACCATGTAAACATCTGTGGTCAATTTGCCTTTGATGAATCCCACAGGAGGAAAGAAAGCCAGAGCCGCTTTGGCTTCAAGAGCCTTCAATCCTGTGAGTTCTTCCATGATTAGTCCAAGGAGGCAGTATGCCTTCATACCCTGAACTCGGAGAATGTGCGTCGGGAGTCTTCCTTCCTTAGGCTTTGCACCAGCACACAGCTTCACAGAGAGGATTTGAGCTATGAACTCCATAGCTCCTGTGTCGTTCATTGCACCAATCACGAGAAGAGATGTAGAGTTTGTTCGGGAATTGTAGGCCACGCTAATCGAAGCCTCGTCTACGATCCACTGAGCTATTCTGGTTCTCGATATGGCTTCAGCCAGGAGACTTGATAGGCGCCTTTTGACCCTGAGTTGGGGTCTTAACTCGGGCTTAAGACCAAATTTCCTGGTCCATCTGTTGACGGTCCGACGCGAAACTCCGAAGGAGCTCGCGACCGCGACAATTGTCCCCAAACTTTGGAATGCTTCGAGCAACACCTCGGGGGTCGGAATCGAGCTTCTGTCCGGAGTCAGCCGACCGTTGCTTGACGCGTGTCCCTTGTCATTCATCTGGCTCCCTTCGTTCCCAGCTTCAACTCCCCGGGTTTAATTTAAGCCCCAATGACCCTTCAGTCTGGGACGACAGAATTGGACTGGCTAGTGCCGCTCAGGGTTGAAGCCGATCTAGGTGAACCTGCGTTCGGCCTTCGCTCTCACATTGACTATACCATAGTGCACGGCACAAGACACGCAATAATATTTTACGGTGGTCGGACTTGCAATGTAGGCTCCCGCCGCCCTGAGCTCTCGCGCCAGCTGTGGCTCGACCAAGCTTAGACGGGTCGTCACCTTCTTCGCCTTGTCTCTCGGAACGTGCGAACCGCAGTTGCTGCACGAGACGACGGACGAGCTTCCCTTGCCGCCCTTGGAGCGTCCCCGGCTCCTCCTCTTCTTGGTCATAAATTGACCGCCCCGCGGGGTGGCTTAAAAGCTTGAGTGTGGGCCCGGGATCCGAAGGGGGCTGGGGGGCGCCGGGCGCGGAAAGTCCTAAATATCTAACCGCCCGGCGCTGCGAAAGAGGAACTGGCAGGTGTCACTCGGATCCGTCCCTGCGGTAAGTTCGAACGACCAACCGGTTCAGATACTGGCCGACGACGCGTCGCAGTCCAAGGGGGACAGGGCCCGCATGAACAACATCCAGGCCGCGACCATGATAGCGTCCATCGTCCGGAGCTCCCTCGGCCCCCACGGGATGGACAAGCTCCTCGTCTCCTACGAGGGCGTGATAACGATAACCAACGACGGAGCGACCATGCTCAAGGAGATGCAGATCCAGCACCCGGCCGCGAAGATCCTCATCGAGCTCTCGAAGGCCACCGACACGACGGTCGGCGACGGGACCACCTCGGCGGTCGTCCTCGCTGGCGCGCTCCTAGAGGGGGCCGACGAGCTCCTCAGGAAGGGGGTGCACCCGGTCGTGATAGTCAGCGGGTTCTCCAAGGCGGCCAAGAAGGCCGCGGAGGTGATGGAGGAGGCGTCGTTCCCCGTCCCGTCGAGAGGGAGGGAGGCCCTGGTCAGGGTCGCAAGGACCAGCATGCAGACCAAGGTGGTCGCCAACGCGTCGGACGTCCTCGCCGGGATCGTCGCCGACGCTGTCCTGCACGTCGCCACGGAGAGGGACGGGAGCTACCTGGTGGACATGAAGTCCATCAAGGTCGAGAAGAAGGTGGGCGGCGCCATCACCGACACGAAGTTCATCCGCGGGGTGACGCTCGACCAGAGGCTCGTCCACCCCAACATGCCGCGGAGGGTCGAGAAGGCGAAGATCGCCATGATCAACGCCCCGTTCACCATCGAGGCGACGACCTTCAACACCATGATCACCATAAGAGACGCCTCCAAGCTCGCCAAGTTCATCGACGAGGAGACCAGGATGTTCAGGGAGATGGTGGAGAAGGTCAGGGCCACGGGGGCGAACGTGGTGATCTGCCAGAAGGAGATGGACGAGATCGCCAAGACCATGCTCGAGAGGGCCGGCATCGCCGCCGTCCAGAAGGCGTACGAGTATGAGATGCCCAGGACAGCGAAGGCCGTCGGCGCGAGGATAGTCGACAGCATCGACGACCTGAGGGCCGAGGACCTCGGCTACGCCGACGTGGTGGAGGAGAAGACCCTCGACAACGACAGGCTGCTCTTCTTCGAGGGGTGCAGGGACCCCAAGGCCGTGACGATACTCATCAGGGGCGGCTCGAAGCGCGTGATCGAGGAGGCGGAGCGGTCGGTCCACGACGCGCTGATGGTCGCCAAGGACGTCCTCCAGGAGCCGGCGCTGGTCGCCGGGGGCGGGGCCGCGGAGGCCGAGGCCGCCTACCAGGTCCAGAAGTGGTCCGAGGGCCTCTCGGGGAGGGACCAACTCGCCGCCGAGAAGTTCGCCGAGGCGCTCGAGGCGCTCCCGGTGGCGCTCGCCGAGAACGCGGGGATGGACAGGATCAACGCCGCCGCAGAGCTCCGGGCGAGGCACGCCGCGGGCGGGAAGTGGTTCGGGATCTCCTCGGACGGGAAGGTGAAGGACATGAGGAAGGAGGACGTCGTCGAGCCGCTCAGCGTGAAGCGGCAGGTCGTGCTCGCCGCCACCGAGGCCGCGTCCATGATAATCCGCGTCGACAACATCGTGATCAGGAAGCCCACCGACTTCCACCCCAAGAAGGGGATGGACCGGACGGACGAGATGAACGCCCCCCCGCCGGTCTGACGGGGTCGTCGTACCCGCGGCGCTCTGATGAGCGCCTGTTGTCTTCGGCATGGGGAGGACTGCTTCTCCGCCAGGACGGAGCGGTCGCCCGCGGGAGAGTCATATAACCTCTGCCGGACGAGTGTCTGCGTTCAAGAGCGCGTCCCAATGTGGAAAGATCAAACCCGCCACGGGTCGAGGTTGCCTTGATTCGGCGTTCCGGCCCTAGGCGGGCGAGGACGGCGCTGCTGGTCCTCGCTCTCCTGGTGTTAGGCGCTGCCTTCGTGCCGTCGCAGGTCCACGCCCAGGCGGTCGTCACGAACGTCAGGGTGGGGGAGGGACCGATAGCCCTGGCCTTCGACCCTTCCAGGGGAGAGGTGTTCGTCGTGAATGTCGACTCCAACGACACGTCCGTGATCTCCGACAGCACCGACGCGGTCGTCGCGAACGTCTCCGTCGGCTCTCACCCCACGGGCATAGCCTACGACTCGGCGAAGGACGAGGTCTTCGTGGCCAATGCCAACGAGGGGACCGGCACCGTCTCCGTGATATCTGACACCAGCGACAGGGTCGTGGCGAACGTCTCCGTGGGCCTGGACCCAAACGGCGTGGCCTATGACCCCGGAAGGGACGAGGTCTTCGTGGCCAACTACTTCTCCGGCGACGTCTCCGTGATCTCCGACAGCACCGACGCGGTCGTCGCGAACGTCACCGTGGGAGGCCACCCAGTGGGCCTAGCATATGACTCCGCACGGGGAGAGATCTTCGTGACCGACTACTACTCCGGCACGGTCTCGGTGGTATCAGACGCCAGCAACAAGGTCGTTGCGAACGTCACGGTGGGAAGCGACCCGATCGCCGCAGCCTACGACCCAGCCAGGGGAGAGGTCTTCATAGCCAATTTCTACTCCAGCTCCGTCTCGGTGATATCGGACAGCAGCGACGAGGTCGTCGCGAACGTCACGGTAGGGCCTCATCCTGATGGCCTGGCCTACGACCCGGGCAGGGGTGAGGTATTCGTTGCCAAGAACAGCCAATCCGATGATCTGCTCGCGATATCCGACAGCGACGACCAGGTCATGGCGAACGCTACCCTAGGGAGCGGGCTCTACGGCGTGGCATTCGACTCGGCAACGGGAGAAGTGTTCGTCGCGAGCAGCACCGCTGACACGGTTTCCGTCTTGCCGGACAGCCTTCACTCGGGAACGGTCAGCGTGAGCAGCGCCTCAACTTCCCTAGAGTCTGCGAGCAGCTCGACCACAGGCGCCGGTACGGCCACTACCGTATCAGGCACCATGACCACTTCGGCATCCACGCAGAGCGAGCTGACCATCGGCACAGGTCTCTTGATCCTAAGCGCGATCTGCGCCGGGGTGGTCGTTCTGGCGATTGGAGGGTCTGCCCTAAGGAACCGCGCCCAACGGCACTACGGCCGGACGACAGAAGCAAGGCGAGCATCCGTAGCTGCCGTGGGACCGCTCTGCTCATCACCGTCCCCCTTGCCGCCGCGAAACTCGACCAGGAAGATTAGGACCAGTATTGCGGCCATCAGGATGTAGTCGTAGGGAGGTGGGAAGGATGTGGTGACCGATCCCAGGTATGGGATTGACACCATGACCACCCCCTTGACACAGTTTGCAGTAACATAGGGCCACGCCGTAGGCTCATCCGGCATCGGGTTCGTCTGCCTGTCGTCGCCCTGGGTGATGAGGCCGCCGCCGCTGGCTATCCCCACCACCCTGTGGACTATGATCTCGCTCCCGCAGGTCCCGTCTGCTGTGGGTCTGGAAAAGACGATGACGTCTCCCACGTGGATGCTGCTGAAGGGAACCGTCCCGACCAGCGCGAGGTCCCCGACGTCGAGGGTCGGTGCCATGCTCGAGGAGACGATGGCATAGACCGGCGAGCCGCCCGAGGTATCGTAGATTACCAATTCGGCGCCCAGGACTAACGCCACCGCTAGGAAGACGTAGAAGATCGCTCCCCTAAGGTTCGCCTTCAAAGCACCGTATCCGCGGCCGCGCTCGGTTGTTAAGTCTTGGGCGCGGCGGTGGACGATGCGGTCCGCCAACCCCTGATCGGGGTTCCGACCGGCTGATTCTCAGATTGTGGAATCGGCTCTGGGACTTAATACCCTCGAGGCGCGGCAAGCGACGAGATAGCGCATGTTGTGGGAGACCGCGGTCGTTTACGTCGCCATGGCAGTCTATCTGGCTGGAATGGTCCTATTAGTTGCCAAGAGGGTCAGACCTGCCCGCTACCTCCTCTCGGCCGCCATCATCCCCGGACTGTTGCTGCTCCTCGACTATGNNTTCACGAGGTGTGGGCGCTGTCCAAAGGCTACGAAGACCGCGTGACGAGCTTGGTGGTCTCGTTCCTCATCTTCTACTTCTTCGTCGCGGTCGTCATGGTCAACCCGTTCAGCCAGCTCGGATCCTCGCCGTCGAACGGGCTGGGGCTTACCCCATCGCTCCAGAGCGACTGGGCGGCCATCCACCCTCCCACCGTCTTCGGCGCCTATGTGGTGGCGCTTTTCGCCTACTGCAGCGTCCTGAGCAACCGTCTCTCAAAAGGAGGTCCACGTCTCGGGGACGGCAGACTGCTGACCGGGGCGTGGGTGCTTCTCGGAGGGGGGATCGCCCTCGGAGGGGTCTGGGCCTATCAGACGCTCGGGTGGGGCGGGTACTGGTCGTGGGACCCGATAGAGACCTCCGCGCTCATCCCGTGGCTCGCGATCTCGGCCGTCCTCTTCGCTAGACGCCAGGGCAACGGGAACCTCGAGCTCTTCGGCATGACCCTGGCGACCTCCACGCTGCTCCTGATCTCGTACGTCGCGAGGGGGTCTTCGGTCGAGTCGCTACATGCCTACGGGGACCTGGCGACGGGAATCCCATTCATCCTGCTGGCGCTCTTCCCCGTGTTCTTCTCACTGGCGACCTTCCTAAAATCCCGGCCGGGCGCCGCCTTCAGGACGGCGCCGGCCAAGGGCGAGTTCTACCTCCTCGAGTTCTGGTGCCTCGTGCTCCTCGCGGCTGCGAACCTGGTGCTGTTGATCCTCGAGGTCTTCGCCGGCGACTTTGGGGTGATGTTCGCCCCCAGCCCCGCGCTCCACAACTACGTCAGCTTCCTGTTCGTACTGCCTCTGGCGACGCTGCTCGCCGTGGAGGGCAGCATGGAGAGGCCGTCGGTGAAGTACGCCGTGATTCTCGGCCCGATCCTCCTTGCGCTCGGGGCCCTGCTCTGGTTCGCGGGCATCGTCACAGAGAGCCCCTACCTCGCCGTCGGGCTTGCGTTCTTCCTGGCCCTGTCGGCTGGCGGGTGTATTGGAGTCGTGAGTACCCTTTCATCTCAGCCGAGGAGAGCGCCGACCGCGTCGACCGTGCGGTATCTGACCGTGCTTGGCATCGGTATCCTTCTGATTGGCGTCCTCGTCAGCGCTTCGACGAGGACCACGGCCACGGTGACCATGGGGGCCGGGGAGAGCATCACTGTGGGAGGGAGCACGCTCACGGTCCTAAGCATCACGACGAGCCCTGGTGCGGGGACCGTCGACATGCCTGGACACGGGATAGTCCCTGCGACCATAGACACCCTGGTGACCTACGCCATAAGCGGGCAAACGGGAACATCCAGCACCCTTCTCAAGTTCTTCCCCGTTCCGGACGAGTTCTTCTCGATCCCATCTCTCTACTCCTCGTTGACTCGGGATGTCTACGTGGTAGCCAGCTCGACGACGAGCATCGACGAGGTGAGTGGTCAGGTGTTCCAGAGCGGGGGTTCGGGGAGCCCCGCCCTCGTTGCAATCACGGTTCAGACCATCCCGGGCATCTGGCTCGTCTGGGTTGGGGCCGGTCTCATGGTCCTGGTGAACCTGTACTTCGTTGTGAGGCGAACGCCGTATCGTGCTGCCGAACCTGGATTGGAGGAGGCCTCGTCGTCCCCAGTCGAGAACTCCTCTGG
>PLUF01000040.1 GCA_003164815.1 Candidatus Gagatemarchaeum stordalenia | reverse complement strand
GAAGCGGTGAGGGGGAACCCGACGCGGACGGTAATCCTCAGAGTCGATGCCTCGAAGTCGGGTCGCCTAACGGAGACTTGACAGAACCCTACTCGGCGAAATACTCGCGGAAGAACTCTCTCTCGAGGTCGCGGACTTCGTCCTCTGAGTTCGCCTGGCTGTACTCCTCGAGAGGGTCGGCGTTGAGCGTGAGGAAGGTCGGGCCCCACTTGTATATCGAAAGGAACCTCTTGGCATCCTCCTTCTCTCCCAAGATGTAGAGGGACGCGGCTACGGCCTCCAGGGAGCTGAGCATCCCCAGCTTCGAGTAGTTCGTGGGGTTTCCCGCGAGCAGCGAGGGAAGCCGTCTGTGCTTCCCGCCGAGCTTCCTGTGGAACACGTCCCGTGCGAACACCCAGGAGCAGTCGATGTCCAGGATCCCCTTGCTGTCCTTGTCCACCGGCGAGAGGGTGATCTCGGCGAACGGGTTCAGGACCAAGATCGAGCTGGCCGCGTGGAACTTCCTCGAGACCTCAGTGGCCAGACCCATCTTGACCATCTTCTTCGCCGTGCACTTGCCGGGGTCGTCCTGGCCGTAGTCTATGATGAGGATGTTCATCTGAATGAGCGGCCCCAGCGGCCTTATTATACAATCGACCGTACACAGCCTCACGGCGTCATGCTGGCTGCACCGCTGACGCTCGCAACAGGCGCTCGGACAAAACTATTAATGAAAACAGCCCGGCGCGCGGCCAATCGGCATGATGCCCCGGAGATCCGCCGTAGGGAGAGCCATCGTCGTGATCGCGATCGTCGCAGTCCTTCTCGTGGCCCTCGGTGTGAACTTCCTCTTCTTCGCGTCTCCGGGCGCCTCGAATAGCACCTCCATTTCTTCGAGCCCGACGCTCCCCTCGACCTCGAGCTACTCCTCTTCGACTACGACACAGGTAACCTCCAGCGTGAACCCCGTGACCGTGGACGTGGACGTGAGCCTCCTCGGGTACTGCCCGAGCACCTCCTCCAACAGCTCCGGCTTCATAGGCGCGGCCGTTGGGGGGAGCGCCCCGTCCGTCATCTGCCTGAAGTTCTTCTACTTCAACGCGTTCAAGGGCTACAACGCGTCCTCGCCTCTGGTGCTCAACATTACCGACGCTCTCACGATAACGGCGGTGGAGTCCGTCTACAGCGAGGGCCTGGCCTATCCCGAGGTGTTCGACGGGTCACAGAACTTCACCATCACGGTGAGCCAGGCCCAGCTCGCCATAGGAGGACCGACGAACGAGAACGAAGGGGCCGTGGTCGCCTTCTCGCTCACGGCAAATGCGGGAGCGAGCGGAAGATACGAGCTGGGTCTCTTCCCTTCGACAAGCTTCAGCCTGTGGCTCCTCAACCCGCAGGAGCCGGAAGGGTGCGGGTACTATGGTGAGCTCGTGGCAGGAAACGGGTTCCCGAACTATGCCCAGAGTACCGGCGGCTGCCTGACGTACCCTGCGTCCGGCCTGCCCAGCTCCTACACCATTGGTGGCGTTCCGTATCAACTGATGATCGGCGACCTCTACTTCTCCGTGATCGGGGTAACAAACTCAACCGGGTACTGAGCGCATGGGCCCGGGCACGCCCTCCCCGTCGATTGGAAACGCAAGGCGCGTGAGCCAAGACACGTCTTCCTGCCATAAAAGGGCAACGGTTATTACTATAGCCTTACGTGGATACGGACAGGCGATATTGGAAAATGCCCATGGCTTTCGTACTCATTAACGCGGACCTAGGCGCTGAAGAGGACCTGGTAAAGCAGCTGAAGGACATTCCCAATGTTGAGGAGGTCTACGTTGTCTACGGTGTCTACGACATCGTGGCCAAGGTGAAGTCCGACACGATGGACAAGGTCAAGGAGACTATCACGTGGAAGGTGCGCAGGCTCGACAGGGTCCGCAGCACGCTCACCATGATAGTCGTCGAAGGCGACTCTCCGGCCTAGACTCTCGTCGTCAGCTTCTTCACTTTAGTCAGGAGCCTCAGTCTCCCACCGTGGGGACCGGCCCGATTTTCGACCGACCTGAGTCGTTCTTTCTGATTGCGGCAGCGGCGGCTACCAGAATAAGGGAGGCTGCCCCGCAGACCCACACCATCCAAGAGTAGCTTGACGAGATTGAGGACGAAGCGACAGAGCTGCTACTGCTTGAAGGAGCCGTGCTCGACGAAGCGGAGCTGGACGTGACCACGGAGGTGAGGGCCGAGGTGCTTGATGACGTTGTTACAGAGGTACCCGTCGATGACGTCGTGGCGGATGAAGAGGTCGAAGGGGTCGTGGATGTCGTCAGGCTGGTTGGGGTTGAAGAGGTCGTCGAGGTGCCAGTGGATGACGAGGACGAAGTCGATGCGCTCGTCGAAGAGGAAAGACTGGATGAGGTTGAGACGGCGGTCTCAGGGAGAGCACCGCGGAGCAGCGCGAGTAGGAGCGGGTGCGCCACCGGTGTCTGGACGTCTGTCCCCAGGGAGAAGTAGGAGAAGTAGGCCCAGTTGATTCCGTTGGCGTTGCAGTACGCCAGCAGCGACTGCGTGTCGGCCTGCCAGTTGGGGTCTAGCGTGCTGTTGGATCCAGTGCTGCCCGCCTCGAAGGCGTCGAACTCGCCCATCCAGACCGGGACCCCCCAGGCCCTGGCGTTGCCGAGGAATCCCTTCACGTACGGCTGCGCCGTCGACCAGTCGGAGGTGTAGATGTGGAACTCGTACAGGGCGTTCGGGACCGCGGGAGCGGAGGTCATGATCGGCGAGCTCTTCACGAGGCCCGGAGGAGGCTCCTCAAAGGCCACCAGGAGGTGAGGGTTCACGGCCTCGATGACCTCGCCCATCTTCGTGTAGAAGCTCGTCAGGAGGTCTCCGTCGGCGGTCAGTGAACCGCACGAGGAGTTGAACCAGGGCTCGTTGAACATGTCTATCCCAATCACGGTCGGATTGCTCGCGTAGCGGGAGGCGAGCATCTGCTCAGCGGCCTCCATCGCCTCGATTGGAGCGGGAGCGCCCGTGCCTACAAGGGATTTGTCGTTGAAGAAGCTGCACATCGCCGTGGCTATCTCCGCGCTCGTGCTAGGCGACGTGATTCCGGGATAGAGCCATATCGGATTGCCCCAGCCTTCGCACTCTCCTCCCTGGGTCTGCTCCGGCGCCTGCTGGAACGCCGCTGACAGGTCGACCTGGGCGAAGTCGAAGATGACAGCGACGTGCGTGCTGCCGAACTGCTTCACGACCGAGTCCAGCTCGTCGATGTAAGCTGTGTTCCAATGATGGACCCAAGTGCCGTTCGACAGCAGGGCGGGTGCAGTGGGCTCCATGTTCTCCCAGCTGATCGGGATCCTCACCGAGTTGAACCCCCACGAGGTCACGTTGGCGTATGAGCTCGCGGTAATGCCCCAGCCCTTCCCACAGGAGTCGGGGCTGCTTGCAGGACTCCCCGTGCCAAAGTCCAGGCCGTCGACGTCCACGCCGAGCAGGGGGATTACGCTCCCATTCCCGTTGTAGACGTTGGTGCTCCCTGGTTCCGTGTGCAGCCAGCCGGAGATGATCGGCGCGCAGGGCTGCATGGTGCAGAGCGGGTTGGGAGCCGTGAAGGCGGAGCCCGACTGAGACGCCGCGCTTGCGACCAACGTGCCGGAGACGAGGATGAAGGCCATCGCCCAGATGACCGCTTTCCAGGGCCGCGAAGTCAATCTGTCCCACGATTCGGACCTTGAATCTCGCTTAATACCTTTGGGCCGGCATCCCTTAAATCGAGCCCGGTCTCCGCCTATACGAGCTTTCTTGCGGTGCCTGATGGCGTTCGACGACACTGACTCCAGGATGGGACACTGCACGACCCACCTCGGATATCGGGTCGTCGGCTCGCTGCTCACTCAGGGATGCACCTTCAGCCACTACCCGAGGCTCGTCAGGCTTAACCCGAACATCCCCTTCAAGACCAGAGGGAACGCGGCCGTCTGCTTGGACTTCGAGTCGGACCGCCCGGAGGACGTTTTCGAGACCGCCGAATCTCTCCTGCGCGAGCTTTCGGACGTCGAGAACGGTGCCAACTCCGGAGCCATCTTCCTCGCCGGCGAACTTCGCGCGCCCATCTTCCGCCCCCTCTACGAAGCGGCGGTCTGCGGTGTGGTGAACTGGAAGAAGATCGCAAAGATCCTTGAGGGGGAAGGTATCAGGCACGCCGTCCTGGGAAACGGCATGGGGCTCGTCGGGGCCGCCGCGAGCCTCGGCTTCACCGAAGCGGACGACCACACCTACGAACTCATCGCATACAGGCGCCCGGAGAACTGCGGGACGCCTAGGGCGATCGACCCCGAATCGGTCATACAGGTGGAGCGCGAGATGTTCCCGCACACCCTGAACAACTACGACTATGGCAGCCGACGCCTGCTGATTGCTCCGCACGGACCCGACCCGGTCTTCCTCGGGATCAGGGCGGACTCGCCCGCCGTGTCGCTCGAAGCGTTCCGTTCGGTGCGGTACGGGGAGGAGCTCGCGGGGCACATGATCTACCTCTCAAACCAGTGCACCGACGCCCATCTCACATCGCCACTGGCCCTCCCGCTGAGCGCCTATTCCTCAGGGTGGGTGGAGGGCTCGGTGAGGTCTCTGGAGGATGGTGAAGGGAGACACCTCTACATCACGCTGGTAGTTGCAGGATCGGTCGTGCCCGCGGCGGTCTACGAGCCAGCGGGAGACCTGCTGCGGATGGCAAGGAGATTGACGAGGGGGGACCGGCTGCGGGTCTTCGGCGGCGTCCGCAGGGCGAGCACCAGGCATCCCGCCATCCTCAACGTGGAGAAGATCGAGGTGCTCCGCACGGAGCCGAAGCTGAGGCGCGAGAACCCGCTTTGCGAGAAGTGCGGGAGAACTACCAAGTCCGAGGGAAGGGCCAAGGGATTCCAGTGCCGGTCGTGCGGCGCGAGGCTGCGCGAATCCCGGAAGAGGGTGACCATCGTGCCCAGAGGCATCGAGCCTGGGGTGTACCTGCCCTCGCCGGGAGCGCAGAGGCACCTCACGAAGCAGCTGGTACGCTACGGAAGGGAGGTCCACTCCCCCCATGCCATAGTGGATGGGTGGATCAGTCCGTACGGGGTCAGACCTTTGCGAGTGCCTGCTCGAAGTCGGCGATGAGGTCCTCTGCGTCCTCTATCCCGACCGAGACCCGTATCAGCGTGTCCGATATGCCGGTCTTCCTCCGGTCCTCGGAGGTGAGCTGCGTGTGCGTCATCGTCGCCGGTTGCACCACTAGTGTCTCGACCGCGCCCAGGCTCGCACCTAGGGTCGCGACCTTGAGGGACTCCGTGAACCGCATCGCGTCCTTCATACTTCCCTTCAGCTCGAAGCTGAACATCCCCCCGAACCCGCTCATCTGTCTCTTGGCGAGCTCGTGCTGCGGATGGCTCCTGAGCCCCGGGTAGTTCACCCTGCGCACCTTCCTGTGCGACTCGAGGTAGGCCGTCAGCGCTCCCGCGCTCTCGTTGTGCTTCTCCATCCTTATGGCGAGGGTCTTGATCCCGCGCAGCACCAGGAACGCCGCGTGCGGGTCGAGCGTCCCGCCGAGCACCTTCCTCATCCTCCTGATGTTCTGAATCGCCTCCTTCTTCCCGGCGGCCGCGCCCGCCATCACGTCCGAGTGGCCGTTGAGATACTTCGTGGCGCCGTGGACGACCATGTCGGCCCCGAGCTTCAGCGGCAGCTGTCCGAGCGGCGAGGAGAACGTGTTGTCGACTATGAGCATCGCCCCGACCGAGTGCGCGATCTTCGCGGCTGCCCTGATGTCCACGAGCTTCAGGGTCGGGTTGGTCGGCGTCTCCACGTAGACGATCTTCGTGTTCGGCCCGACGCCCCGCCTCATCGCGTCGAGGTCCTCGGTGTCGACCAGGGTCGTCCGGACGCCGAACTGCGGGAGGATGTCGTGAATCAGCCTGTAGGTCTCGCCGTACAGGTCCCTCGTTGCCAGGACGTGGTCGCCCTTCTGCACGTTGGCCATCACGGCTGTCGAGATCGCGGCCATCCCCGAAGAGAAGAAGGCGCACGCCTGGGCGCCCTCGAGGTCGGCCAGCTTCTTCTCGAGGATCCTGGTGGTGGGGTTGTCCCAGCGGGTGTAGACGAAGTCGTCGGTCTCGCCCCTGACCGCCCTCCCCACGTCCTCGGCCTTCTTGAAACCGAAGGTCACCGTCTGGTAGATCGGAGCCAGCACGGAACCCGTGCTCTTGTCCAGCACTTCAGTCCCGTGGACGGAGCGAGTGGAACTCTTGGCCAACACGGACAGGTCGGCATCCGCCCTGTTAAGGCTTGTTGAGATGATAGTAGCGAGGGGAGGATAAATACAGATCTTCAATGATTACTTGAATGAATGAGCGAGAGGCTTGGTTTGCAGGACTGATTGATGGAGAGGGATGCTTTACCCTCTCTATCTACCGTCAACACCACCACACGTTGAGGTTTGATCCAATCTTCTGCATTTCGATGAAGGAAGGGGTTTGGTATGCTGCGACAGAACTCATTTTGAGAGAACACGGCATCCAGTTTAGCACAAGGCGACGGAAGAACCAGATAGAGGTTCGGCTAGAAGGTCATATTCGAGTGAAGAAGCTAATTGCTTTGGTTCTGCCCTATCTCGTTGTCAAGCATCCGCTTGCACTAAGATTTCTCTCCTTTCCGAACGCGCCCGCAAGAAATCGATTCGTGAAGATTGATGTCTCATATCTCAAAGAGGTTGTCGAGATGGTTGACTTTGTTAGAGAATTCAACAAGGGGAAGAACCGTAAGCACAAATGGAATAGCAGGACGATAAGCGACTTCTATGAGAATAAGTAGCGAGGGGAGGATTTTCAGGGGACGACCCCGTTTGAACCCCCGGTCGGGCTTTCGCCCGATCTCCGGTCTGCGGGTTATGAGCCCGCCGGGATGACCTGGCTTCCCCACCTCGCTGAAGAGAGCCGACTAACCGCTGTTTATTACCCTTCCTGATTCACGTATTCGCGCGGGCGGCATCAATTCGTCAGGACGACTTTCTCGGGATTCTCACCGAGCTCGTCCGCGAGGCTCGCCTCCAGAGCCAGGAGCCTCTGTACATCATGCCCCTTCCTCTCGAACCTCCTCACTTCCTCCTCGAACGGCCTGACCCCGTCCCCGCTCACCATCTTGTCGGCGAAGCAGACGACCCTCTGCTCGAGTGCACGCGGGATGTAGTCGCCCGGCGGGAACCCCAGCGACGAGGCCTCCTCACTCGAGATGCCCGCGCCCACGTGCCTCCTCACTATCTCGACCACAACGGCGTCGACCCCCTCCTCCTCGAGGATTTTCGCCCCGACCCACCCGTGCCCGACCTCGTGGGTCCTGGACCTCCCGATGTCGTGGAGGAGCGCGCCCGCCAGGACCACCCGACGGTCGATGGGCTTGCCCTTGGCTAGAAACTCATCCGCGAGCGCCTCCGAGACCGCCATCACGGTCCGGCAGTGAGAGACGACCTGCTCGCTGCTCCCGTACTTGGCGTGAAGGGCGAGGGCCTGTCTCTCGTCCGGGATCACTTGCTGATGTCCTCTTCGAGTTGCTTGATCTTCCAGCGTAGCGCCGCCTTCAGGTCGGCGTTGTCGATCCTGTTCAGCGGCTTCTGGCAGGTAGGGCACCTAAAGAAGGACTCCATCGACTCCTCAAATGTCCGGGTGACGCAGGTCTGCGTCCCGCAGTAGTAGAACTCGTGGGCCTCTTCGTACTCTAGGCGCTGCAACAGCCTCTTCAGGATCTTCTTCTTCTGCGTCTGTATGAACCCGTCCGTCTGGTCGCGCTGCGCCTTCCACCTGTATACGAACCATCCCCGTTTGGGGTCCCTCACCCTGACGCCCGTGATCAGGGACCTGCCGAAGAGGTCGTAGAGCGACTTCCTAACTGTCTTTATCTTCAGTCCCGTGGCCGAGGCGATCTCCTCGTCGGTCGCGTTCTCGTTGTTGAGCAGCGCCCTCGCCACCCTGACGTAGTCCGGACCCCCTATGAGCCCGGCTACCTTCACAAATGTATCCTCATACTCAATTTTCACGTTAGTTTCTCAACCTTTTTGCCTTTTTCAGAAGGAATTATCTTCATTTTAGCAGGGCCAAACTCCTTCTTAAGTTCTTCCCCCTCCTGCAGCTCATGAAGCACTATCGCCAGCGCCGCAATCTCTGAGTGCGGCTGAGAGGTCACGGCGACGTTGTAGTCCGAGAGCTGATACGCCTCCGCCGGCACCTTCGGGCCCCCCACGGCGACTAGGAGCTTCTGGCTCTTTCTCAGCTCCCCGACCTTGTCCTGCAGCGGCATGCCGTACATCGTGAGGTGGACCACTGTCCTCCCCTCCTTCTTCGCCTCCGAGACCGCGGACTTCCAGGACGGGACCTTCAGTACCTGGAAGTCGCCCCCCCATGCCTCCGTCACCTCCCTTATCCCCTCGAGGAGCCCGTCGTCGATCTCCTCCAGGTAGACCGCCTCCGCCCCGAGGGCTCGCGAGACGAGGCAGAGATGCGTTAGAGTCCTATAGTCCCTTACGAACCTGTGCCCGATCCTCAGGATCCTGATGCTCTTGTCGGCGGCCAATATGATGCACTAATGCTCTGGCGGCTCCAGACGTTCCTCGGGCTTGCGGGACCCCGGGCTCTCAGGCGCCCAGCTTCCCGCCTTCCAGCTCGGAAAGGGGGACCAGGAGCGTAACCTTCAACTGGTGCATGAGCTTCCTCGTCAGTACTGCGTCCGGCTTGAGCTTCTTCGACTCGACCATCCGTATGACGGACGGCTTCTCGTTGAGGATCCGTCCGAGGTCTTCCTGGGACAGTCCCATTTTCTCCCTCGCCTGCCTTATCTTCACGTTGTAGTCCGGGTCCATCTCGTACTCGGGCTCGGAGACGACCGGTGCCTGCGCCGGCCTGAAGCTCGCCTGGATGGGCCGGACGTGCGTCTCCCTCACGATGGCTCCCCCGACCGACCTTCCGAGCTTCGAGCAGCCGCCGCAGACAACCATTATCGCCCCGTCTATCTCGACCTTGTTGGGCCCGGTCCTCATAGGGCCGCCGCAGACCTCGCAGGCTGCTCTCATAGGAATCGGCGGTTCGAAATCGCTTCGCCTTAAAAAGCTCTCGAAAGGTCTGCGCAGCCTTTTAACGCCCCGACCGGCGACGGGCCCGTCTTGAAGCTGCTCGACGAGAGGAGGCGGTTCTCCCTGATGCTCGATTACGAGTTCGGCGCCGGGACGAGCCGCGCCCTCCCGAAGAGCGGCCTCGACTACCTCTACTCCCGCAGGTCCGACCGCCTCAAGCAGGTCATGCACGACGGGAAGATTTTCGCGGTCATCAGGCCGAACGGCGCGATAGCGCTCTCGCTGCGCGCGGCAGGCCTGCTCTCGTCCTCTAGGGTGTTCATGCAGAACTCGGTGACGGTGCGCGACGACGCGGCCCAGTTCGTGCGGAACGGCAAGTCCGTCTTCTGCAAGTTCGTGACGAAGACCGGCAAGCACGTGCTCCCCGGAGGGGAGGTCGTCGTGCTCGACGAGAGCGGCCTGCCAATAGCCGTGGGAAGGGCCAAGCTGCCGGGCGCCTTCATGAGAGAGTTTAAGGCGGGGGTCGCAGTCAAGGTGAGGAGTGCTCACGAATGAAGCTTGATGACAGGAAGACCCGCCGGATGATGGACCGGATGGGCATCAACATGAAGGAGATAGCCGACGTCGAAGAGGTGATAATCAAGACCTCCTCTAGGGACATCCATATCACCGGCGCCCAGGTCTCTGAGGTGAACGCCCAAGGGAGCCGCATCTTCCAGGTGATGGGCGAGGTGGAAGAGGTCGAGAGGGAGAGGAAGAAGTTCTCCGAGGAGGACATCTTGCTGGTCCAGCAACAGGCGAACGTCACGAAGGAGAAGGCCGTGATTGCGCTCGAAGAATCGGACGGCGAGGTCGCCAAGGCGATCCTAAGACTGACCACCTGAGATACAACCTCAAGCTCGCCGGGCGCCATCCGCCGTGTCGAAGGATTGAGACCGACCATCCCGAAGCCTTGGGACGAGGAAAAACATGAAATACCTCGGGCGTGATGGTGATTGACGTGCCTGAGAACAACGAGGAATCCGGACAGAACCATGGGGCTGCCCCTTCCGCGCTGCCGAGAATGATCCGGATTGCCGTCCCGATAGGGTCGGTGCTGGTCCTTATCGCGTTCGCCGTGACCGCGCTCCTGCCGAGCAACCCGAACGCTGTGCCGACCCAGTCGACGGTTCTCTTCATCCCGATCTACGTGACCGTAGTCATCGTCATGGTCTTCGCGTCGATGTACATCTTCAAGAGCTTCGTGGAGAAGGACGTCCCGTCGGCGGGACACTAGAGGAAGAGAGTTCCGTAGTCCACTCCTGCGCCGGCCTTCCTTCCATCGCACGCGCTTTTGTTGTCCGGGCGGTCAGATTGGCATCGGGGTTCTGAACATCATGGCGCCGTTAATGGCCATCAGCGCTCCCACGACCACCATCGCGTAGCTGTAGATTGTGGACGCCCCCTGGATAGAGCCCCCGGACATCAGGGTGCCGATCAAGGCCATGAGGATCCCGAGGAGCACCATGAGAACAGAGAAGCCCTTGAGGTGCATGACCCCCGTCGAGGTTACCGAGAGGACCGCCACGGCCACCACCAAGATGCCGAGGGCGACGAGGAGCACCGCCCACGCGTCGGGGGAGAGAAGATACCCGTTCATCATGCCGCTACCCCCCTGGTCGATGGCAATGCTGGTAGCTGAGGCGAAGTCGAGCAACCCCCCGAGTACGCCAAGCATGAAGCCGCTCGTCGAGACCAAGCTCTCATCCGCCGGGGACCGCGCGGTATATGTCTTTATGACCATGTCACGGCATCCATAGCCAGTTCGAGGAAGGGTCGCCACCATCGATTGTCCACCAAGAAGAAGGTCCCACGAAAGCGGATCGACTGGGTATACTCGACCCTGCCGGTGAGCATCGCGCTCGGCCCGATCGGGACCTACGTCCAGCTCTACCTGTTGCGGACCAACGGTGTCCAGGCGGGGACGGTGTATGTCACGATCGCCCTGTCGCTCTTCAGCGCAGTCAGCATACCTGCCGCTATCATCTGGGGGATCTTGACCGACAGGCTGCGCCGGCGGAGACTCATCGTAGTGGCGAGCTACGCCATGACCGCGGTCTGCCTCTTCTCGTTCTTCTTCGCGAACTCGAACTCTGGGGTGACCTTCGTCTACTCGCTCGTCTCCTTCATCTCCGCCGCCTCTGCTACCCCGCTCAACCTGCTCATCATGGAGACCGAGACGAAGAGCCGGTGGGCCTCGGGGTTCGCGAGGCTGTCCCTCATGTCGACCGTCGGCTCGATCCTCGGCTACATACTCAGCGCCGCCTGGGCCCAGTTCCTTCCGGACTTGATCGTCTGGCTCATGATCCCGCTCGGCATCCTCTCGCTCATCTCGGCGGCGTCGGCTGTGTTCCTCATGGAGGAACCGAAGTTCCTCTTCGAGAAGGAGATAGTCGTCATGCAGAGGCCGGGGTTCTTCCAGAGGCTCTCGGCGTCCCCGCTCATCTTCCTCAACATCCCGAGACCCTCTGACTTCCAGAGGATCTTCAAGGGGCTGCGAAACGAGCTGACGAGCTACGTTCCTCTCCTGTACATATCGATCGTCGTGTTCTATTTTGCGGGCGGGATTTTCAACACCTCCCTGGTCCCCGCGATGTACTCCCACTCCCTCACGGAGAGCGAGGTGTACGCGCTCAACGTCGCTGCGCTCGTCGCCACCGTCGTCTCGTTCCGGTTCGCCGGGCGCTACATAGCGCACAGGTCGCTGACCAAGGTTGCCGTCCAGAGCCTTGTCCTGAGGGGGACCTGCTACGCGGCCCTCGGGGTCGCCTCCATCTTGATCGCCGGGAACTGGTTCTTCATCCCGGCACTGATCCTCTTCCCTCTCTCGAGCGGGCTCGCGTACGGGATATACTACACAGCCTCGAACACGATGATCTTCAACTCAATCAGGGGGAACAACCACGGGTCATCGCTCGGCGTCTACAGCGCCATCGTCGGGGTCTCCACCCTGGTCGGCACGATCGTCTCGGGCATCGTCTCCCACTACCTCGGCTTCCATGTCACGTTCATCCTCGCCGGCGTCCTCCTCGGCGTGGCGGCCCTCGTCATGGCGAGGCTCGCCAACAGGAGCCCCGAGACCGAGGCCGGGAACTGAGTCGGTCAAGGAGTCCGAGGCGCGCGACTTCTCGGGCCCGGACCCGACCGTTCGCGAGAGAGTATTCGCAATCGTTCCCACAGATATACATAAATACGGTTTATCGGCGCTCCGCCTGAATTTAGAGATGGCAGTCGTCGACACAACTCTAGCTCTAGCAGCGGCCATGGTAATGTCCTCAGGCCTGATAGCCACCGGCATTGCTCAGCACGGGATGGGAGCCGCTGGAATGGGCATCATCGGTGAGAAGCCGGAGAAGTTCGGCACGGTGCTCTTCTTCTTCGTCATCCCCGAGACCCTCTGGATCATCGGGTTCGTCTTGGGCGTCATCCTGCTACTCAACATCCTGTAAGGGACGGACTGGTTCCTTGTGGGCACCGAGACCTTACTGAAGGAGGTTGAGGAGAAACGGAAGACGGCTCTCAAGCAACTAGAGGATGAGTACGGCTCCAAGACTGCAGAAGTCCGCAAACGGACCCTGGACGAACGGAACCGTATACTCGAGGCTTCAAAGGCAGAGGCTGCGTCGCTCTCTCAAAAGGAACAGGCGCGCATAACCGGGGCCGCCACGCTCCAAGTCAAGAAGATGGGGTTCGACGCGACGGAGAAGATGCTCGAGTCCAACATCTCCGCGCTCAAGCAGGTTCTGGCCGAGTTCGCCGACTCGAAGGAGTATTCTCAGCTCCTCCCGAGGCTGGTCCAGTATGCCTCGAAGAGGCTCGGCGGGAACATTGGGGTGAGGTGCAGGGCGGCAGACGCCCAGGCGATCAAGAAGGCCGGCGCCAAAGTCCTCTCCACTGACCTTCCCACGATCGGAGGGTTCAAGGCGGAGAGCGAAGACGGGAACTTCGAGCTCGACCTTACCTTCGAGGAGATGCTCCGCACCCACGACGAGAAAGTACGCGCATCAATAATGGGCAAGGAGTAGTCAAGCAGGGATGAAGCAATCCTACTCCGGCGCCTTTGGAAGACTGAAGGCGATGTCCATAGACTTCCTCACAAACGAGCAGCTCTACGAGCTCGCGCGGGCCAAGGATGTGGCCGAGGTCGCCCAGCGGCTTGAAGCCACCTGGTACAAGGCCGACATCGAGGAGTCCGCGGCGGTGCACAAGGTGCCGGAGCTAATCGAGTTCGCCGTGAACAGCCATATCGCGGACCTGAACAAGATAGCGCTGTCGGTCACCCCAAGCTCCGGCAAGCCCATCCTCGTGGCCTACCTCGCGAAGTGGGACATCGAGAACATCGAACTCATCCTCGCCGCCAAGAGCCTGGGCAGGAGCAGGGAGGAGACGGAGGCTTTCTTGGTCCCGCGCCGCAACCTGCCCGAAGGCGTCACTACCAACGTCATCCCCCTCAGCGAGCTCCGAGGGATGCTGGAGCAGCCGGACATCGACGGCGTGATAAACTCACTGGTGCGATACGGCTACGGAGCGGTCCTCCTCCAGCAGCTCGGGGAATTCAGGAAGTCAGGAGACCTGGGGGTATTCTCGGGCGCCCTGCAGAACTACTACTACTCGAAGCTGCTCTGGCAGTTGAGGTTCATCCAGGGTGACGAAGGGGTCCTCCGCGAGTACATCCGGTCCGAGATTGCGAAGAAGAACCTGTTGAGCATCCTAAAGTCGAAGGAGTTGAACCTGGATCGCGAGACCATCTCGAGGCACCTGATAGACGGCGGTCTCGTCAGCCAGGCCAGTCTCCTCGAGGCGTACTCCTCAGCCGACATCGGAGACGTCGTGAAGAAGTTCGAGCCGTGGTTCGACCTCTCGCCGGCCCTCGCAAAGTACCGTCAGAACCAGAACCTCATCGAGTTCGAGGTCGCGATCGACAAGCTCATCGTTGCGAGGTCTATGCCCAGCCTGGGTGCCATGGCGCTCTCCCTCACATCGGTATTCGCCTTCATATTCCAGGCGGAGATAGAACGGCAGAACATCCGAAGGATAACCTACGCGAAGCAGTACGGCATGACCGAAGAATACATTAAGTCTGTAATTTTAGCGGTCTGAGCACAATTGAGCTCCAGAACACCTGCGCAGAGCGGCAAGATCGCCGTCGTGGGGGAGAGGGAGCTCGTTATTGGTTATCGGCTTCTCGGCGTCCAGGACGCATTCATCGCCCGCAAGGGCGAGACCCAGAAGACCGTGATGGACCTGTTCAACTCGGGGGATTACAGCCTGATAGTGGTGGGGGACGAAGCGCGAAAGGATCTCTCGACGACGACAAAGGAGAAGCTCAGGTCGTCAATAATCCCCCTGGTTGTCTTCATGCCGTCTTTGACCGCTGATGTTTCGGAAGAGTCGATTGCAAGTCTCGCGAGACGCATACTCGGTGTGGACCTCAAGGTGAGCGCCTGATGAAGGAAGCCAAAATAATCAGAGTCAGCGGACCGGTCGTAACGTCAGACGGTCCGGAAGGGGCGAAGATGTTCGACGTCGTGAGAGTGGGAGAGCTGGGTCTGATCGGAGAAGTCATCAAACTAGAGGGAGGGACTGCCACCATTCAGATCTACGAGGATACGACGGGAGTAAGGCCCGGAGACAAGGTGATCAACACCGGCCAGGCCCTCTCGGTCGAGCTGGGCCCCGGTCTTCTCACCTCGATTTACGACGGAATCCAGAGACCCCTCAACATCCTCAGAGAGCAGAGCGGTGACTTCATCAGCAGAGGGCTCGTCATCCCTCCGCTGGACGAGAAGAGGAAGTGGGACTTTGTCCCCACGAAGAAGAAGGGCGACCGGGTCTCGCCGGGCGAGATAGTTGGCACGGTCCAGGAGACGCCCCCGGTCCTGCACAAGATCATGATTCCCCCCGGCGTCACCGGCGAGCTCAAGGAGATCAAGGAAGGGAAATTCACCATCAGGGAGCCTATCGGAAGGGTCAAGACCTCTGACGGAGAGGTAGACATCTTCCTTGCGAACAAGTGGAAGGTCAGGATCCCGAGGCCCATCTCCAGGAAGCTCCCACCCGACGCACCGCTCCTCACAGGCCAGCGCGTCTTCGACACTTTCTTCCCTGTCGCAAAGGGCGGGACCGCGGCGATCCCGGGTCCCTTCGGCTCAGGAAAGACGGTCGCGCAGCAGCAGCTAGCAAAGTGGAGCGATGCAACCGTGATCGTCTACGTGGGATGCGGGGAGAGAGGCAACGAGATGGCCGAAGTCCTCTCGACGTTCCCTGAACTCGAGGATCCCCGGTCGAAGAGACCCCTCATGGAGCGGACCGTCCTCGTCGCGAACACGTCGAACATGCCGGTCGCCGCGAGGGAGGCAAGCATCTACACCGGTATCACGATCGCCGAGTACTACAGGGACATGGGCTACGACGTCGCGCTCATGGCCGACAGTACCTCGCGGTGGGCAGAGGCGCTCAGGGAGATCTCGGGCAGGCTCGAGGAGATGCCTGGTGAGGAAGGCTACCCCGCGTATCTGGGCAGCAGGCTCGCCGAGTTCTACGAGAGGGCGGGCAAGGTGGTGACGCTCTCACCCAAGGAGCGCATCGGATCGGTAACTGTGGTCGGCGCGGTCTCCCCTCCCGGTGGCGACTTCTCGGAGCCGGTCTCGCAGAACACTCTCCGCGTGACGAGGGTCTTCTGGGCGCTGGATGCAAACCTGGCCGCACGCAGGCACTTCCCCTCAATAAACTGGCTGACGAGCTACTCGCTGTACACGGGCGACCTTCGGAACTGGTATCAGCGGACCGTTGCGAAGGACTGGCCTGACATGCGGATTGAAGCACTGGAGATACTTCAGAAGGAGGCCGAGCTCCAGGACATTGTCCAGCTCGTGGGCTACGACGCTCTCCCGGAGTCTGAGAAGGGCGTCATGGACATCGCGAAGATGATCAGGGAGGACTACCTCCAGCAGAGCGCCTATGACCCCGTGGACACCTTTGCATCTATTAGGAAGCAGTACCTGATGATGAAGACGATTCTCTCCTTCGGGAAGAGGGAGGCCGAGGCCATCAAGACCGGGGCACAAGCCTCGCAGATAGCGAACTTTCCAGTGAAGTCGAAGATAGCGAAGATGAAGTGGACGCCCGAGGACCAGTTCGAGGCCTTCGTCCAGGACATAGACGGAAGCCTTGACCAGGAGTTCGGTGCACTCGCGAGGGAGATAAGAGCCTAATGGAACCCATATCCTACAAGACAGTCTCACAGGTCGCAGGCCCCCTCCTTTTCGTGGACAAGGTTCAGAACGCGTCCTACGGCGAGATGGTCGAGGTGACCAACTCGATGGGCGAGAGGGTCCGCGGTCAGGTGCTCGATTCGAGCGCAGGGCTGGCCGTGATCCAGGTCTTCGGGGCGACCCTGGGGCTGAGCACAACGGGGACGTCGGTCCGGTTCCTCGGCGAGACGGCCCGCATCTCGGTCTCCGACGAGATGCTCGGGAGGACCTTCGATGGGCTGGGGAACCCGCGCGACGGCGGTCCAGGCATCATCGCAAAGCACAAGGTGGAGATCGTCGGGTCTGGCATCAACCCCTACAGCAGGGAGGAACCGTCAGAGTTCATCCAGACAGGGATCTCGAGCATAGACGGCATGAACACCCTGGTCAGGGGACAGAAGCTCCCGCTCTTCTCAGCGGCAGGTCTCCCCCACAACGTCCTCGCGGCGCAGATAGCGCGGCAGGCCAAGGTCTTGAACTCCTCGGAGAACTTCTCGGTGGTCTTCGCAGCGATGGGCATCACCAGCGAGGAGGCCAACTTCTTCATCCGGCAGTTCGAGGAGACGGGCGCGCTGCAGAGGACGGTCCTCTTCCTCAACCTCTCGTCCGACCCGGCCATGGAGAGGATCCTCACCCCGAGGCTCGCCCTCACCACCGCCGAGTACCTGGCCTACGAGAAGGAGATGCACGTGCTGGTCATCCTCACCGACATGACCAACTACTGCGAGGCGCTGAGAGAGATCTCGGCGGCGCGCAGCGAAGTCCCGGGAAGGAGAGGTTACCCTGGATACATGTACACCGACCTCGCCACGATCTACGAACGGGCGGGCAAGATCAAGGGGAGGAAGGGCTCGATCACCCAGATTCCGATTCTGACAATGCCGGCAGACGACAAGACCCATCCGATTCCAGACCTCACCGGCTACATCACCGAGGGTCAAATCTACGTCAGCAGGGACCTCGACCGGAGCGGCATCTACCCGCCCATCGACGTCCTGGAGTCGCTCTCCAGGCTGATGAACCAGGGAATCGGCCCGAAGAGGACCCGCGAGGACCACCGAGGGATGGCCGACCAGCTCTACGCCTCGTACGCGCAGGGGAAAGACGTCCGCGCGCTCTCCGCCATCGTCGGCGAGGAGGCTCTCAGCGAGACCGACAGGAAGTTCCTGCAGGTCGCCGAGAGGTTCGAGAAGATGTTCGTGAGGCAGGGATTGAACGAGGACAGGTCCATCGAGCAGACCCTCGACCTGGGCTGGGAGGTCATAGCCCCGCTCTCTGATTCCGAGATCAAGAGGATAAAGCCGGAACTTATCGAGAAGTATCGGAGAAGACAGGCTCCAAAGTAGGCGGCGATAGACACTGCCAGTCGCGAGCAACGTCCGGCCGACAAGGATGGAATACCTGCGGACCGTACGGAGGATCGCGATGTCCCGCAAGGGACTCAAGCTCCTCAAGCTGAAGAGGACGGCGCTCATCCTCGAGTTCTTCAACATGAGCAAGACTGTGGCCAGCCTGAGGAGCGGTCTGCAGGCGAAGCTCGCCAGGGGCTACGAGGGCATCCATAACGCCGAGATGTTCGTCGGCCCGCTGAGGCTGGAATACGAATCGATGCGCATACCCAGGATCCATCAGCTGACGGTGAAGAGCAAGAACGTCATGGGGGTCAGGATACCCGAGCTCTCGACAGAAGCCTCAGGGGGTGCCGGCCAGGAGTATCTCGTCGAGGTGCCTGTGGCCATCAACCAGTCAATCAAGGCCTTCCAGGAGGTCCACCAGATGGTCCTCGATGTAGCCGAGAAGGAGACCGCACTGAGGAAGCTGCTGGTTGAGATAGAGAAGACGAAGCGGCGCTCGAACGCGATCGAGAACGTCCTGATTCCTCGGCTGGAGGCCAACGCGAGGTACATTAAACTCAGGTTCGACGAGATGGAGAGGGAGAGTTTCACGAAGCTGAAGAACGTGAAGAGGAAGATGGCCAAGAGGAAGGAATCGGAGCATGTCTGAGGAGACTACCCAGGGGCCGAGGCTCGGTACGCCTGGCCGTGGCCAGCTCTCGGAGACCAAGGCGTCAGTCCCTCCGCGGAGCTCCGTCAACAAGGAACAGAGGAAGCTTCGTCTGGTGATAACCGCCTTCAACATCGCAAAGGTAGCCGCGGTCCTGGCGCTCTTTCTCTTGATTGCGGGGATGATTTGAGATAATGTCCACGTCCAACGACTACGCGGAGGCGCTGAGGAAGCTAAAGGAGGCCGAGGTTTCAACGGCCACAGAGCTAGCGGCGAGGAGGAAGGCGCTCGAGGAGGGGCTAGGCAGCCTGGAGGAGGAGTCTGCGCGGTCCATTGAGGAAGCCAAGGGCGAAGCCGAGGCCTTCGAAGCGAGGTCTGTCGAGGCTGCGCGGTCCGCCGCACAGACCGAGGCAGAGAAGCTCCTCTCCTCTGCGTCAGGAGACGTGGAGCGGATTGCTGCAAAGAGACTCGACAAGAAGGAGTTCCGGAAGATAGTAGACGACGTTCTGCTGTCTGAGTTCAAGGAGGCTTAGCCGTTGCTGAAGCCCGCCCGCATGGAAAAGATAGCGGTGGTGGGTCTTCGCGAGGAGAGGCAGAAGGTTGTCTCGATCCTCTACGACCTCGGTGCCATCCAGATCGAGCCTCTCTCCAAGTCGTCGCAGGTCTATCTCAGGGCCGAGCTAGAGGCCGACGACGCAAGGGGGGTCTCCCAGGAGCTTCTCAGGATAAGGTCGCTCAAGGCTGCCCTTCCGCCGACGGTGGTCGAGGAGAAGAGGGGGTTCGGGTCGTTCGCCGAGGTCATGCGGACCTCGAAATCGATCGACATCGATGACGAAGTCTCCCGGCTCAAGCAGTCTCAGGACCAGCTCTCGCTCCGTCTCGATGAGCTGAAGAACAGGACGGAGCTGGTCACAAACCTCTCGTTCATCAACGGCGACCTCAGCATCCTTGACCTGGAGAGCGCGACCTCGTTCTTCGGCCTGCTCCCCGCGAAGTCGTACCAACAGTTCCTGAGCAGCGTTGCCCCCATGCAGGGCGTCATGCCCTACTCTTCCGGCACAGACCCCGTCCGACTGGTTGTGGTGGTGCCGAAGGCGGACCTAGAGAAGTTCGGCGCCATCGTTCAGAAGGCCGACCTGCGGCTGCAACCGATCCCTCCGATGACCGGCAGGCCGGCCGACGTGCTCGTCGCGCTCGGCGAAGAGAAGAGGCTCAAGGAGGCGGAGCTCGTCGAGACGAACGCGCAGCTTCGCGCTCTCTCGGAGAAGCACTACGGCATCTTGTCCGTCGTGGAGGAGCAGCTCTCCATCGAGGCAAAGAAGCTCGAGGTCCTGAACAACTTCGGCTTCACCGACAACACCTTCGTCCTGGAGGGATGGGTGCCAAGCCGGCGCCTCCCGGAGTTCAAGGAGATCCTCACGAGCCACGCCAGCTCGAGCACGTTCTTTACCATCGAACAGGACACGAAGCCTCCGACCCTGATGGAGACCCCGAAGAGGCTGAAGTTCTTCGAGTCGTTCATCCGATTCTACCAAGTCCCGCTGTCGAACGAGGTCGACCCGACCATCATATTCGCCTTCGCATTCCCGGTGTTCTTCGGGATGATGCTGGGGGATGTTGGATATGCCGTCGCCATCCTGCTGATCTCCATCTGGATCATAAGGAGGGTCAACCACCCTGACAGAAAGACAGTGATCCCTCTGGCGCTCAGGTCCTTCGCCTCGAAGATCCTCAAACCGGCTCAGTTCAGGAAACTGGCAACGGCGATGATCCTCGGCTGCATCGTGGGGATCGTGATGGGCTTCCTCGTCAACGCATACTTCGGATTCCAGCTGAACCAGTACCTGTTCACCTACCTCAACGCCAACCTGCACGCGGGCCTCCCCTCGGACGGGACGTTCATCGACCCGCTATCGACCAGAGGGTTGAAGACGCTGCTGCTCTACTCTGGATACATCGGCCTCTTCATGGTCTCGTTCGGGCTGGTGCTGGGCATGCTCAACGGCTACTGGATGCAAGAGAGGAAGCACATTGTGGGCAAGCTGGGTTGGCTGTTCGAGGCGTGGGGGATTGCGCTGATCGGACTGACGATGTTACATCATGGCACCATAGTTCCCACCTCCAATCCTCTCGGAGGGGTTTACATCGGGATGGCAGTGGTGGGGCTTGCGCTGATTGCCTACGGCGAGGGACCGCAATCGCTCGTGGAGCTGCCGACCATCGTCAGCCACATGATCTCGTACACGAGGTTGCTCGGGATACTCTTGGCCTCCTTCGTGCTCGCGTACGTGATAGACAAGGAGGCCGTTGGAACCTCGGCCGCACCCGGCCTCATGCTGGGCGGCATCGGCTTCGCCATAGGGGGAGTCGTGCTTCTCGTGGCAGGGCACATGTTCAACCTCGTCCTGGGCATACTCGAGCCGGGGATACAGGGTGCGAGGTTGATCTACGTCGAGCATTTCTCCAAGTACCTTCACGGAGGGGGCAGGTTGTTCACGCCCTTCAAAGGGAGCAGGACGCACACCACCAGCGAGCTCGAGCTGATGGACAAGAAAGTCCCGGAGCCGGTCCCTTCCGGCGGCTAGAGCACCGGGGACCGGGGAAGCCCCTCCGACCTTCGGAGATCCGGGGCAACTGGGCGGCCCTCCTTCTTCCCATCAAGCCGGACCAGTCGATAGACTACGGTCTGCTTGAGACCGAGATAGGCCGCTTCGGCGCGGCTGGGGTAGATGGCGTCTACTCCAACGGCACCGCTGGGGAGTTCTACACCCAGATGGAATCGGAGTTCGACTCGGTGAACCAGATCCTGGCCGAGGGCTGCGAGCGCCTGCACCTCCCCTTCCAGATAGGGGTCTCCCACATGAGTCCGCAGCTCTCCCTCGCCCGCCTTAGAAGGGCGCGGCACTGGGAGCCGTCCGGGTTCCAGGTCATCCTCCCAGACTGGTTCCCTCCGACGATGGGGGACATTCATCGCTTCCTAGACGTCATGGTGGCGAAGGCGGATCCCATCCCGCTGATCCTCTACAACCCGCCTCACGCCAAGTGGAACCTCGTCCCATCGGAATGGCTCGAGGTCGTGGAACGCCATCCCGGTGTGGTCGGTATCAAGGTTGCAGGCGGCGACGCCGCCTGTTTCGAGGCCATACGACCGGTGCTCGACCGCGTCTCGGTCTTCATCCCCGGTCACACACTGGCCACCGGCCTGAGCCAGGGAGCCCACGGAGTCTACTCCAACGTCGCCTGCCTAAGTCCGAGAGGTGCTCAGAGATGGTGCGAGCTCTGCCTCAGCAATCCTGCCGAAGGGATGAAGCTCGGGCAGCGGGTAGAACGCTTCTTCACGCTGGAGGTCGTGCCCTACATCACGGTCAAGAAGTTCCACAACATGGCCGCTGACAAGGGGATGGCGGTCGCCGGAGGCTGGCTGCCTGGGTTGACCACCCGCCTGAGGTGGCCGTACGAGGGCATATCGAAAGATGACGCAGCCCGTATCGGCACAGCTGCCCGCGCAGACCTGCCAGAGCTCTTCCTCCGCGGATGACCGCAGGAGCGGCCTGGGCTCGTGGAGGTGCAGGAGTCGAATTTGTTTGACTAGATGCCGGGGCATGATTAAATACATTTGACCCAGAGCCACAGTTGAGTTGCAAGCTGCACCGCGAAGAGTAAAGACGATCTACAGTGTAATCGCGTCGCCGCAGAGGCTGGAGATTCTCAAGATCCTGAATGTCAAGGGACCGCTGACCTACAGCGCCCTGAAGACCCTCGCAGGATTCAAGTCCAAGAAGGAGTCAGGGAAGTTTGCGTATCACCTGAGGAAGCTCGTCAGGCAGCTCCTGATTCAGCTCAACAGACAGGAGAGAAAGTACACCGTAACCAACCTCGGACGGCTCGTCCTGAACCTCACCCGCCAGATAGAGGAACAATCGCTGGTCGAGAGCGGGAAGCTCTACGTGAGGTCGTCCCGGCAGGCGATGGAGGAGTTCAACGCCGACAAGATCCTCCAATCGCTCGTCAAGGAGGCCGGGATGCCCGTCGAGCTGGCGCAGAAGATAACCAGCGAGACCGAGTCGCGGCTCTACAAGTTCCAGACCCAGTATCTGACGGCGCCGCTGATCCGCGAGATGGTCAACTCACTCCTCGTCGAGCACAACCTCGAGGAGTACAGGCACAAGCTGACGCGTCTGGGGCTGCCCGTCTACGACGTCACACAGCTCCTCGCAAAGGCGGGGGACGACGGGAGCGACGTCGAGTCGCTGCTGCACCAGACGGGAAAGTCGGTCTTCTCAGAGTATCTCCTCCTCGAGCAGATTCCGCGCGACGTCGCCGACGCGCACCTCGCGGGGGACATCCACATCGCTGATGCCGGAAGCTGGGGGCTCACCCCGGACACGATATTCGTCGACCTCCTGTCCGTGAGAGCCTCGGGGTTCAACCCGAAGGGCAGGCTCCCCTATGCCCCCATCCTCCCGAGCCCCGAGGGCCTGGAGTCCGCCATGACGATAATCTCCAACATCACCTCCCTGATCAGGAGGGAGGCCTCAGTCGAGATAGTGTACAGGAACTTCCTCCAGTACTTGGCCCCCTTCACGCGCTCCAAGACGAAGCACGAGATAGTCGAGGCGATACTGAGATTCCTTGACCAGGCATCCTCCCAGCTCCCCTCCTCCCAGAGGCCCATCATCTCCCTCGAGCTCGACCCGTACGTCAAGGACGAGTCGGGGAGAGAGCTCATAGAGAAGGTGCTAGACGCGACGCTGGAAGCCTACGGGGGTCTGGTAGACCAGGTCCCGAGGCCCGAGGTCAGGCTAATCCTCGCCAAGCTCAAAGAGGACGACAACAGGTTTCTGAAGGACGCCGCTTCCGTCATCTTCGCGGGCGGCAGGGTTGCGCTCTTCCAGTCGGGCCAGAAGAGGAGCTCCCTGGGAATCAACCCAGACGTCCTTCCGTCTGAGCTTCAGGGAGACCACATAAGCGTCCTCCACAACCTCAGCCTGAACCTCCCACGGCTCTCCTATGACTCTAACCAGGACGAGACCTACTTCAGGGCGAAGCTGGCGATGCTCATCGGAGTGGCTTCCGACGCCCTGACGACCCGGAGGATTGTCCTGGAGCGCGTCATGAAGAAGGGTCTGCTGCCGACGCTCAGCTTCGGGTCCGAGGCGGTGAGCTCCGACGCCATGCCGCTGATAATGAACCTGGTTGGCCTGGAGGAGGCGCTCTCCAACCTGACAAAGGACCCTTCCCTCACCGTCAGGACCTCCATAGCGGAGAAGATCATCCAGACGGCCTCCCAGGTCTCCTCGGAGAAGTCCGCAAAGAACGAGAGGCTGGGTGTGGCGATAATCGAGGAAGAAGGCGCCCAGAGACTGGCCGCGCTCGACGCGGAGAAGTACGGGAGGGCGAGCCTCCAGGCGGGTGGCCGGCTGGGGTACTCCCTCTCGCCTAGGCTCACGCCCGAGGACCTGCAGAACCAGGACAAGATCGGGTACGTACAGAAGCTCTCGGCGGGTCTTAACGGCGGATTCTCGGTGGTCCTGGATGCCTCGGCATTGGACCTCCGCGGGACATACCAGATGATGCTGACCGCTTCCCCGGCGATTCCGTTCTTCAGGGTGCACAGGCCCGTCTCGTTCTGCAGGAACTGCGGGGCGAAGCTCCCGCCGGACTCGGGCAGATGCAAGAAGTGCAAGTCCACGGCCACGACCCAGTACTCGACAGCCGAATGAATTATGACAAATTCGGTTGACTACAAGTCAATATTAATTCACCCAAGAGCGTCTCACTGATTCTCGATTCGGCGCCCAGAGAACGCCGCAGGTCAACTTCAATCTCGCGTCTTAGAGATATATACCTGCAATAGGTGAAAGTAGGCAATTCGCAATAAGTGCTATAATATGACTGCAATAGAAAAACCGGAAGACTCGGAGAAGGGACAGAAGGAGGAAATCACACTACCCCAGGAGACGCTGGAGGTTTTCGGAGGAGACGAGCTGAGATCCAGGGTGTTCTACGAGAAATATGCGCTCAGGGACGCCAGCGGGATGCAGGTCGAGAAGACCCCCGACCAGCTCTGGCTGAGGGTGGCGCGCGAACTGGCCTCCGTCGAGGACGCGGAGAAGAGGAAGGAATGGACCGACAAGTTCTACTGGCTGCTGGAGGACTTCAAGTTTGTACCCGGAGGAAGGATTCTCTTTGGGGCAGGACAGCCAAGGAGGGCGACTCTTCTGAACTGCTATTTCTTCAAGATTAAGGAGGACTCGATAGAAGCGATCTTCGACTGGTGCAAGGAAGCGGCGCGGACATACAGCTTCGGAGGGGGCGTCGGGACCGACATCTCCGTCCTCAGGCCGCGCGGCTCGCCGGTAAACAACTCCGCCATCTACAGTACCGGCTCGGTCTCATTCATGGAGCTGCTCTCCACGACGACGGGCACGATAGGGCAGGCGGGTAGGAGGGGGGCCCTGATGATAACGATAAGGGTCGACCATCCGGACGTTCTCGACTTCATCAGCGTCAAGAAGGACCTCAAGAAGGTCAACTACGCGAACATCTCGATTAAGATGACGGACGAGTTCATGAAGGCGGTGGAGGACGACACAGACTTCGAGCTCCACTTCAAGAACGAACGCGTCGACTTCCGGAAGACTGTGAAGGCGAGGACCGTCTGGAGCCAACTCGTGAAGGCGGCATGGCAGAGCGACGAGCCCGGCCTGCTCTTCTGGGACACGATCAAGAGAGATTCCACGACAGAGTACAACGACATGGAGGTCCAGGGTGTGAACCCCTGCAGCGAGCAGACGCTCGAGAACTACGGGTGCTGCTGCCTCGGGTCGGTGAACCTGAGCTACTTCGTCAAGGACGCCTTCACGGAACGGGCAAGCATCGACTGGGACGGCCTCGTACAGGCCTCCCGGTACGCGACCAGGTTCCTGGACAACGTCTTGGACTACAACGCCGAGAGGCACCCTCTCCCGCAGCAGAAGCAGGCCTCTCTCTGGAGCAGGAGAATCGGGGTGGGGACGACGGGCCTTGGCGATATGCTGATCAAGCTCGGACTGAAGTACGACGACGAAGCCACGGTAGAGTTCGTCGACAAGCTCTTCGAGCGCATCAAGAACGTAATCTACGACTACTCGACCGATTTGGCCCTGGAGAAGGGTTCGGCCCCCGCCTTCGACGCTGAGAAACACCTCGCGCAGCCGTTCATCCAGCGGCTCGACCAGAAGGTCAAGGAGAAGATCAAGATTCAGGGGATCCGGAACTCGGCGGTCACGACGGTGCCGCCCGTAGGATCCGGCTCGATACTCGCGGCATGCTCGAGCGGTGCGGAGCCCGTCTTCGCCCTCTCCTACACCCGCAGGAGCAAGTCTCTGAGCGAAGGGGAGTTCAAGGTCTTCCACCCGCTCGTCAAGGACTACATGCAGGTGCACCGGATCACGGACGAGAGGCAGCTTCCTTCCTACTTTGTCACATCCCACCAGATAAAGCCGGAGATGAGGGTCAGGATGCAGGCGGCGATCCAGAAGCACATCGACACCGCGATCTCCAGCACGGTCAACCTTCCGCAGGACATCTCGATCGAGGATGTCGAGAAGATCTACTTCCTCGCCTGGAAGCTGGGGTGCAAGGGGATAACCATCTACCGGGAGGGGAGCAGGGAAGGGATTCTGGAGACCAAGAACGTCGACAAGAAGACAGACCAGAAGACCATGACCGAGTTCGAGAGGCCCAAGGTGCTCCTCGGCAGGACGCTGAAACTCAAGCTACCCCAGGGCAGTCTGTACGTGACCGCGAACACCGACGAGATCGGCACGCTCAAGGAGGTCTTCGTCACCCTCGGGAAACTCGGCGGCGACGAGAAGGCGGACGCCGAGGCCATCGGGCGTCTCATCAGCCTCTACCTACAACACGGAGGGGACATCCAGAACGTCGTGAGGATGATGAAGGGCATCAGGGGCAAGTACGTGTCATGGGACGAGGGAGTCCAACTGCTGTCGATCCCAGACGCGGTCGCGAAGGCCCTCGAGGTCCTGGTGGCGGGACGGGTGACAAAAGAGGCCAGCTCTCCCCTGGTCCAGGGCGGTACGTGCCCGGACTGCGGCGAGAACGCGCTGATCTTCGAAGGGGGCTGCTATAAATGCACGTCGTGCGGGTATTCAAAGTGTGAATGAAATTTAGCGACGACAGCATTACAATAGAGAAGGAACTCCTTCATGGTTCTGTCGCGCTTCGTGGCGTTGCACTTGTAGCACAGAATGGTAACATTGTCTTTTCTAATGACGTCTTCGTTGTCTAATCTATCTAATGTTGGACTATCATCCCTCATATTTCCCTTGTTTCCAAGTTGCCAATCTAGTCGAGTTTCGCAAATGAAACACGCCTCCGTGTTCAATGCCATCTGGTAGAGTTCCTTACTTGTAATCACAGTAGCGTATCCCCTCCTTCGATGGCCGGCTAAGCAGGCAATCGCCCACCTTCTCCTGGGATTCTTCCGTGCGTATTCCTTTTCATATTCCGTCTTGAGTTCATGATGGGTCTTGCGGTAGGTTGCACAGTACACCCTCTCCCATCTCTTGCAAATGTAGCGGATTCCTGAAGCAACAGTGTAGAAATCGGATATCGGCAACTCTCTCTTGCACTTGTTGCAGACCCTGAGAGAAGACACGCACTTGAAGGCGAACGGATATTTAACGACCAAACTATGTGAGTTTCAAGAGACGTGACCCTCTACACCCGGTCTACCACTGCACAAACGGGTACTTAACAGCCGTACACATGTATGTAACAATTTTTGCGTTTGTGTTATCAATTGTAAAGTTATCCCTGCAATAGTTAAATATAGTGACAGTTTAGGCCGACCGAATTGAACAGTTCGCCCTCTCGACAAGAGAGCACGACTAGCAAGATTCTAGGGACTCTTGGAAACCGGCGCACAATCGCGATCCTCGGCCTGCTGACACTGGCCTTGACCGTCCTCGGAGCACACGCAGTCGGGGCTCAGCCCACTGCGCCTCCGCCGAACCTCAACAGTTTCCCTTGCACGGGGGGCGTGACCTCCGCGAACTGCGCCGTCCCGAATTGGCTGGACACCGGGAGCAACGCATGGATGCTCACAGCTGCGACGCTGGTGGGCCTCATGAGCGTTCCAGGCCTGGCGCTTTACTACGGCGGGTTGGCGAGGAAGAAGTTCGCGCTCAACACCGCCATGATGACGTTCTACGCCTTCGCCGCCGTGCTGGTCGTCTGGATTCTTGCCGGCTACAACCTCGGATTCGGCGCGGCCTCGATCACGATAGGCAAGTATGGCATGCTAGGCACGCTCAGCTCTGTCGCTCCGGGACTCACCGAGGGCTCGCAGGCGCTCGTCGGCCCCATGCAGCTGGCGCTCAACATCCCCACCTCGACGGTCGTCTGGTTCCAGTTCGTCTTCGCGGCTATCACCCCGATCCTCTTCATCGGAGCCATCATCGAGAGGATGAACTTCAAGGCCTGGCTCGTGATCGTACCGGTCTGGTCCCTTCTGGTCTACAGCCCCCTCGCATACTGGATGTTCGCGGGAGGCTGGCTGAACCAGATGGGCGCGGTAGACTTCTCCGGTGGTTTCGTCATCCACCTCGATGCCGGCATTGCCGGCCTCGCCGCGGCGCTCGCCATAGGCCCGCGCGCTCTCAAGAAGAGAGGTGTGAGGCCTAACAACCTGATGTTCGTCCTCATAGGCTGCGGCCTGGTGTGGCTCGGATGGAACGGGTTCAACGGCGGTGATCCCTACGGCAGCTCGATCGACGCGTCAATAGCCGTACTCAACACCGACCTCGCGACCGCGGTCAGCGCAATCGTCTGGATGTGCATGGACATGAAGGGGTTCGGGAAGCCGAGCCTCACCGGAGCCATGACGGGAGCGATCACCGGCCTCGTGGCTATCACGCCGGGCGCGGGATATGTCAGCGGCTGGGGTGCCATCGTGATAGGGATCTGCTCGGGTATCATCCCCTGGTTCGCCATGTACAAGCTGATGCCGCGTCTCAAGGTCGACGACCCACTTGGAGTCTTCCCGGGACATGGGGTCGCTGGCCTGACCGGAGGACTGCTGACAGGGGTGCTCGCCGACCCGAATGTGACCCAGTATGTCTATCCGGGCTTGACGGGAGCCCTCTTCGGGAACATCTACCAGTTGGAGATCCAGATCTTCGCTGCCGGTGTGACCATCGTGTACAGCTTCTGCGTCACCTTCGCAATCTTCAAGGTGGTAGGGAAGCTGATACCGCTGCAGGAGACCGAATCGGTCCTCAAGATAGGAGACTTCGCCATACACGGGGAGGTCGCCTACCCCGAGGACGAGGAGGAGGATACGACCACCATGGCGCCCGTCCCTGAAGCGAAGTAGCCGACGGGTAAAGTCGGGTCGAGGAGGAGTCTGTGATGGGGTCGGCCGGATTTGAACCGGCGCTCTCAAGCGCCCAAGGCTGCTTCCACGTGGATTGAAGCCTGGACCAGACTAGCCGACGACCCCTCTTCTCGCCGATTCAAGCGTGCGGTAGTTAATTGTTCTGGCACCCGAGACGAAAGGGTTGCCTTCGGCGTAGAACCTCCACGGCTTCTCCTGACCCGAGCTTATCCCTATCCTCGTTGAGACCGCCACGTTGCCGTCAAGGCGCCCGCGTAGCACGAAGAGCTCTCTCGACCGGACCACGTCCTCCCCGTTAAGGCTGAGGTCTATCCCCAAGGCCTTCGCGAGCTTCCCCGGGCCGCTCGTGAGGTTGGTGAGCTGCTCTACGCCGCGCCTCTTCTTCATCTCATCGATCCCTTTGAGAGGCTCGACCGCCCGGATCAGGACCGCCCCGGGTTCGCCCTCCGTCTCAGTTGTCAGGTTGAGACAATGGTGGAAACCGAACGTGAAATAGACGTAGGCGTGTCCGGGCTCACCGAACATCACCGAGGTCCTCTTCGTCACCCCCCTGTAGGCGTGAGACGCCGGGTCGTCCGCGCCGCGGTAGGCTTCGACCTCGACGACCCTCGACCGGAGCTCCTGGCCGCCGATCACCCTTACGAGGACGGAGCCGAGGAGCTCCCTGGCTACGTCCGGGGTGTATCTCGAGTAGAAGGACCGATCCAGTCGAACCAAGGCCTGCTCGGTCTCCTTCCCTGTTTATTTATCCAGCCTGCCTCACGGCGAGTTGCACTTGCCTTGGACCAGTTCTACTCCAAGACGCGCCTTTAGCAAATTGCGAGCGTTTTGAGTTCCACCTGTTAAATCATGAATAAATAGAGTATTCTTTTGGCACAATCTTGATGGCCGACAAGGTTAAGCCTGCGGTCTTCGTTAGAGAAAGTACGGGGCTCGTGAAGAACGTTTCCCTGCTCGATGCCCTGACTCTGAACATGGGGAACATGTCAGCCGGTGCAGCCCTTGCAACCATCGGGTTCACGATGGCGTCGCTGGCCTCTGTCTCAGGGGTCAACCTCGTCTACGCTTCTATAATCGCGTTCATCCTCTCGGTCCCGCAGATAGTGGTCTATTCTCTGATGGGCAGCCGAATTAAGCGGACAGGAGGAGACTACGTCTGGATCACCCGCTCCCTCGGGGGTCCGCTCGGTGGCTCGTTGTCGTTCATGGGGTATGTCCTGGAGACTCAGGTGTACTTCGCACTCATCGTCCTCTCGATGGTCTTTGCCATAGGCTCGGTGGGTTTGGCGATGGGCAACTCGAGCTTCCTCGGTCTCGCGCTCCCGGGCAACGTCTCGGGGTCTATCCCCTGGGAGCAGTTCGCGGTCGGAGCCGGGATATTCGCCCTCCTCATCCTGGCGAACATGATAAGGCCGAAGATAGGATACAAGATTGTCACCGTCACGATACTGCTCGGAATCATCGGAATCCTGGTCGCAATCGTGACGATGCTCTCGGCGGGCCAGAGCGGCGTCGCGAACTACATCAATGGCCTGAATCTGATGGACTTCAACAACAACCCGATCACGTTCAACTCCCTAGCCAGCTCTTACACCGGCTCGTCGTTCGATCTCGGAGCCACAATAGCGATTCTGCCTTTCTTCGCAATCTTCGTCTATCCGTGGATTAACGCCGGTCCCGCGGTCGGTTCTGAGCTCAGGGGAACAGGGACGGCCAAGTGGAACGTGCCTCTGGCATCTTTTCTCGTTCTCATCTTGCTGACGGGGGCCTTTGCGACAATGTACTACGTCGCAGGCCTACCATTCACGAACGCGGCCCTCTCGAACCCGACTCTTGTCTTCGACAACTCCTTCAACTTCTGGACCCTGGCCATGGGGGTTAGCGGCAACTCGGCCCTCCAGCTCTTCATAGGGCTCTCATGGATCTTGTGGAACGTCGGGATACTGGCCTATGGCGTGATCGTCATCTCGCGCTATCTACTCGCACAGGGATTCGACCGCTTCCTGCCGGCGCGCATCGCATACGTCAATCCCAAGACAGGCGCCCCGATGATCGCCCAGGCACTGGTGTTGGTCCTGACCGTATCGCTAGTGGGTGTGGTATCGGCGTTCTACGGTACTCTGCAGGCCCTCTTCGCCGGCGTGATAGCTGCGATGATCTACTTCGTCTTCATCGGTCTGACGGCCGTCATCCACGGCTCCAAGAACGAGCAAGGCAGGATCAAAGGCGCGCTCATACTCTGCGGGGCACTGATGGCGGTGGTCTTCTCCTACATAACGTACCAGTTCCTTGCCTCACCGCAGATCTGGGGGACCTCAGCGGTCGTCGCGGGCCTTCCTGGGTATGACTACGCCTACGCCTATGTGATCGCGTCGTTCATCGTGGGCCTGCTCCTCTACTTCGGCTGCAAGTGGTACTACGGGAAGAGGGGCATAGACGTCACCCTCGCGTACAAGGAAATACCTCCAGAATAGTCCCGAAAGCAGTCGAGGACAAATACAGCCCGACAGCCGGCCCTGCGACTTGCAAGAGCCTTCAATACGTCCGTACTCGGGGCAGAGACGGCACACCGTCAGGCTCGGTGGTCTGCGGCGGGTTCTCCCCATCGTCCAGATCGACCCCCACACCTGGATAGCCTCGGACGCCAACCTCATACTCGGGGATGTCGGTTTCCTCTCTCAGGCCGCCGGCCTGCTCGCGCAGAAGGTACGGCCGCTGGGCGTGGACGCGGTCTTGACGGCGGAGGCGAAGTCGATACCCCTGGCCTACGAACTGTCAAGGAAGCTCGGCCTCGATCGGTTTGTGGTCGCACGCAAGAGCATCAAGTCATACATGGGGGACTATGCTTCGCAGAAGCTCAAATCAATCACCACGAGGGCCGAGCAAGAGCTCCTCCTGACCAAGGAGGAGATGCGGTGGCTCTCTGGAAAACGGGTCTGCCTGCTCGACGACGTGGTCTCGACCGGCGCGACCTTGGGTGCTCTCGAGGAGTTGACGAAGAAGGCTGGGGCGTCGGTGGGCTGCAGGGCCGCAATCTGGAAGGAGGGACCATGGTACACTGGAGAAGACCTCGTCTGCCTCGGACTGCTGCCCGTCTTTGTCAGCGATGCAAGCCCACTTGCGAAACGGGCGCACAGGTAGAAGGATGCGGGGGATAGTCGTGGCTCATGCGGATGGTCAGGCCAGCTCCTTGGACATGATTATGTTGGTCTCCTTGTAGCCGACCTTGACATACAAGTCCCTCGCGGCCCCGTTGTGGGCGAAGACGTGAAGCGAGATCGTCTTCATCCCCATGGCCCTGACGCGGTCCTCTAGCTGAGACAGCGCTTGGGTCCCGTAGCCCTTGCGGCGGTGTTCCTCATCGATTCGGAAGTCGTAGAGGAACGCGTGCCCCCTCCCGGCATCCTCCCGCACGAGCGCGAACCAGATCATCCCGACGGGTTCAGAGGTCTGCTGCTCCACGAGCGAGTAGATGTAGTTGTCTGGCGTGGAAAGACCGTACGGAAGGAGCTTGGAGAACTCCTGCTCCGACTTCAGATGTGCATCCTCTCCGCTCCAGCGTCCTGACGTGATGTTCTCCCCGGCGTAGCCTGCGATGGAGGCCGCTTTCCACGATTCGTACTCACCCTCTGACATCGGAACGAAGTTCAGCACGATTCTAACGCTCCCGCGCTCCTATTAATTCATCATTACCGATTGGAGAATCTCGTGCCTAGGACGGGGGCTTGAGAGCCCGCTACGAACAGCACTGATACAGACAGTCCGCGCACGTACAGGGGCAACTGCACCCGCAGCGACCGCACCGCCTTCCTTCGCTGTTGGATGGGGTTATCTTGACCCACTTGTTCTGAACCTTGTCCCAGATCCACTCGTAAAGTTCCTCTTCTGCCGCTCCAACTTCGGGAGTCTCGAGGGAAGCCGTCTCTGATTCTGCCAAGGGGTAGGCCGACTATCGATGCCAACCACCTCAGCATTAAGTCTATAATCGAGAGGGATTTCCGTCGCCTTCCGGTCCCTCAGCCCTCACAATGTGGCAATCATGAGATGATGTATTGCGGAACACCTCCTGAGACATCATTAGTGGTGGGGGCGGCCGGACATTTACCTACCATTTTAGGTGGGGGCGGAGACCGAAAAGCCGGAGGATTTCTCACTCGCTCGACCCGTTTAGCGTTCGCCGTCTCAAAACACTAGGCGTTCTCATCGGACCTTTGCGATGAAAGAAGCCTAGCGGGTGGGTGGATTGTCCTTCGGGCCGAGGGGAGTCACCTGCTCGAACTCTTCAGCTCACGATAGAGGAGCCTTGAGTACATCCCGGCTTTGACCACAGCGGCTTCACTCGGGATCGTGTCAGGTTCCGATAGAATGAGATCTCTGAGAGCGCTCGAAGGTGGGAGCATGGTTCGCGCTAGGTTCTTCAGGTCAATCATGCTCACGATACCCTGTGCCTGGTCCGAGTCTTGCACGGCGGATCATCTTCAGTGGCGTTTAGCGGATATAACGCCGACTGGAGAGACGAAAGGACCTCGCCTCCTCTGCAGATCTTCCGTCTTGTCACAGACCTGCGGGTCGATTACATTTCCCGGCGGAGGCAGAAAGAACCCTGCACATGGCTCGACGTCTCCTTCAGTTAGTTTCTGGCGCTTTTTCTCGCGGCCACTTGCCTTCCGGAGTCATGTACTCGGCGATGTACTTACTCTGGCGCCAACAAACGACCAGGACCGCTAGTTCCACGAATGACGCCATTACACCGGTGAGGAACAGCACGAATCCGACCACGTCCCCATACGGCGCGACGAGCGGCAGAGCGTAACCAATCGGACTCGACAGAATGACCATCAGCGGTCCCACGATCATAAGCAGAGCCGGGAGCGTGTAGATGCCGCTCGTCCAGATGACCGTGCGGTACTTCGGGTTGATGACCGAAAACACACAGGGGCAGGTGACCGTCAGGCAGACGCCAACGTAGAACGACCACCCTGAGGCGACGACCCAGGAACCGGGAAAGAAGTTGCCTGCGACGACGGCTGCAAGTCCCACGGCGGCGAGGACCAGCAGGAACCTACCACGAGTGCGTGCCGCGAAGCTCGCGTTCGACAAATGGATCTTCCTGCGCCCCTCTTCCCTGAAGTTCTGCTTGATTTACGGCTTACAAAAGAGGCGCAATTCACCCTCTGAATGACCACCGTTCACTTTCAGCTCGCTCTCCCTGAACCCCGTGGGAATTCTAGCCTCCATTATTAGCCCGGACTCGCAAATGGCTGCTTCATGCCGTTCGCCTGTGAGGACAAGATCACGATCAGGCTGCTCAAGGAGGAGCTGGAGGGCTGGAGGCCCTTCGTCGAGGCGCTGAGGTTCGAGGACAGGCAGGTCGCACGGGAGATGATGGAGTCATGCTGGAGGTACGTCGAGGCCGTAGAGCAGTCCGGCAAGGAGTTCCTCACCGAGCCGTTCTTCCTCACGGTCCTCCTCGCCCAGGAGAAGCGCCTGAAGGAGTTCGACACCGAGTTCGAGACGCTGAAGGGCGAGGCCGAGGCATGGAAGTCAAGGGCTGGCCCCCAGATTTCTATGTCGTCGGAGGCGCAATGAACCCTTATGCGTGGCATGCCTTTTTACGGCATCTAAAATCAATAAAGGCTAGAGGCTACGAATCTCAGCAATCTGTAAATCGACCTTCCTGGGGCGTCCAGACGATGGAAGTGAAGAGAGCTCGACCGCTCTTCTACCTCTCCCTTTCCGAATCGATACTCGGAACCAGTGGCTTTCTGCTTATCTTCTTACTGGTTGCGCTAGCAGCGCCTTTCGAAAGCCTTTCTCTGCTCTATTTGGTCGCAGCGGAGACCTTCTTCGCCAATATCATTCTATGGTCGGCATTCTCGATTTCGCAGCTTCTCTCGGCACCGGTCCGGAAAGCTCGATTCTACGATGATCACTTGGAAATCGAGGGGAGGGGCCTGAAGAAGAGCATCAATTACGGTGACGTCGAGTACATTTCGACCCAGTACCCCACCAAGTATCGCACCCAAATCCATCTACATCTCAAGGACGAGAAACAAGACCTGGTCGTCCCGAGCAACCCGAGAAGTTCAAAGCTAAGGAGAAGGCTGTTCCCGTGGTTGAAGGAGAGAATTCCGATCAACGAATACGACAATACTTTGAATCAGGGGAATGGCGGTTGGCTCAACTGGGGGCTTGTGCCGTCCATCGTGCTGATTGTCGCCATCACAGTAGGCTTTGTCTTCGGCGGCGTCATCTTCCCGGCTCTAATCTTCGCAGGATCAGTGGGATCCATTCTGTGGTTCTCATGGACCTTCCTCAAGCAAAGAAAGAAGAATCAACCACCCGAATAGACAAACAAGCCGACTAGGAACTATCTTCCGGCGGAGGCGCAATAGACCCCCATCACTTGACAAGCAGGTCAGGGGATTCGCAACAGCGCGGAGCTCCGGAAGCGCGAGACCCCCAGCAGGACGAACGGCAGGGTCGAGACGAGAGCCAGGATGGATACGACGCCCAGCCCGGCCAGATAGAAGCTGCCCGAGTCGAGCGCCGCTGCAGCCCCGAAGTACGGAGGAAGCGACTCGATGTAGAACTTTATCATGAAGAAGACGCCGAACAGCACGCCGCCAAAGAACGCGGCCGAGGCCAGCGACGTCAGCGCGTAGACCATCCTCCGGGGTCGACCGCCGCCGGACCGGACGATTCTCTCGAAGAGCACGAAGGCGATGAGGGGGTACCCTATGATCAACGTGAGGACGAGAGATGCTTCTCCAAGGAGCACGACGGGCTGGAGTTGTCCGCCTAGCTCGCTGATGCCGTTCCCCATATTCAGAATCCACCCCGGCGGCAGCACCTGATTCCTTAACCACGTCATGAAGAGCGAGGCCAGCGGCACGTCTGACGCCCCGCCGAAGAGAAACGACTGCAGGTTGGCAGGGAATGCGAACAGCACCAGAAAGAGGGCGGACAGACTGCAGAGTACGACCTTGACCCTACGAGCCGCGACAGGATGCGGCGCCCGCATTGGAAGATTCGTGGATTCTCTGGGATAAAAACGAGACGTCTTCTGGCCGTTCGGACATAACTATTAATCGAGTATCGCTCAACTTCGTCTTGGCATGAAGCGCCGGTCAAAGACTGTCCTTTTGATCCTCGGGATTGTGGTCGCGTCCGTGCTTGCCTTCATTCTCGTTCCAGTGGTGGTCTTTCCCGGCGACTTCGGCTTGCTGAAGACGTACAGTCGTGGACCAATAAGCACCTCCTTCCCTGCTGCTTGGTCCGAGGTGTGCGCTAGGGGGCCGGTCATCGGAGTCGCCAGCACAAACAACGAGATCCCCTCGCAGCTGCCCTCCATGGGGCCACCATCCGGCGTGAACCTGACCAAGGCCTATTCCGCGATAATCGCCACCCCCGGATTCATGACCGCAACAGCTGGCGGAAGGACTTGGGTCACGATTTACTGGGGGCTACAGGACGACTCGGGGCCCGGCTATGCTTACGAGTATGTCATCGGCCAGTTCACAATACTCTCAAGGAGCGCCTCCGGATACCAGTTCCTTGGGGTGATACAGGGGGACTACAATCTCCAGACCGGCAATGCGACCTCCGACTCCGACCCCGGGGTCATGTGCGGATAATCAAGCGCCTCGTCGACTTACTATAGCCCAACGTGTGGATGAAATGGACCGGCGGAGGCGCAATGAACCCTACCTTCTAATTGCGTTCCTCACCTGTGGCAGGGCTGCGGCGAAGGCCGTGTGCGGGCAGTAGTCCGTGTTGTCGTCCAGCTCGCAGTAGAACTTGACCTTGCCGCCACAGACTCCGTACAATCATCAAAAATAACAATCATAACAAAAGTAACGCGCGGTCAGGACTGTCTAGAGCGCTCCTATTCGCCTCAGGAACTCTCTTCCGAGACCCGTTAGCGCGTAGAATGAGTAATCTTGGTTGCCCTCTATCTTCCTGTAATGATTCTCCACGAGGCCCGCGCTGATGAGCGCTTTGAGGTGGTGATTCAGCGTGCTTGGGTTCATCGGCTGGGTGGAGCGAGACAGCTCTCTGAATGAGACATCGTTCTTCTCGGCCAGCATCATCACCAGTGCCTGCCTCGTGGGCTCGGCCAAGGCATCAAGTATTGTCCTGGTCTCACTCGGGATCTTCTCCTTGTACTTGAGAATGGTTGACTGCATCGCATTCCTTGCAGGCGTACAGGCCTCTATAAACTTGACGGCTATCAAGTCAACTTGATAGTGGTAAATCCAAATCTATTTTGAGCGACGAAGTGGCTCCCGCAGTCGTTCGTTCATACTTGTCTTCAGATGATGTGTTGAGAGAAGAGGCGCAGAAGTGGATGTCGGGCATCCTGCAGCAAAAGCCCTCGCTCAAGATTGGAATCTACGGCTCGTACTATCCGCCGGCTGAACTCAAGAGACTCCAATCTCTGAAGAATTCAATCAGGAGGCAGGGCTATTCCCTGGTCAAACTCGTCAGGGATATGCCTGATCTGTCTGAGTTCAAGGACGAGATGGACAAGAGCATCTTCTCCATAAACAACTCCAATGTGAACCTCTTCGTGCTCACCTTCAGCGGACAGAAGCAAGGCGCTGTGCGTGAGCTCGACTACGTCCTGAAGAACCCGGAGCATGTCTTCAAGTGTGTAGTCTTCATCGAGACGATGCGAAAGGGGAGGTCAGATGCAAGATGTCTCTCGAAGATGCTGGAGAACGACCTTCGAGCTGTTGGGATGAGAGTCGCGGAGTTCACAAGAGGAAAAGATGAGGACCTACTCGGATTGGCGAAGGGAACGCTGTTGGACTTTCTCTACTACTACACAAGAAACAGACCAGAAGACCTCAGCGCCTAATTGCGTTCCTCACCTGTGGCAGCGCCGCGGCGAACGCGGTGTGCGGGCAGTAGTCCGTGTCGTCGTCCATCTCGCAGTAGAACTTGATTACAACTATATACACTTATATAATTCGTTGCTCAGCCAGCGCTCACATTGCTCAAGGAGCCTCATCGACTAAAGGACGGTCCTGCGATTCATTCTCCTACCCTAGACACGGTCATGATGGTGGAGTCTGCGATCAAGAACAGCAACCTCCCGCCTTCAAGGATGCAGCTGTGGCGCTCCCTCCCGCGGAAGATGATGTATCAGACGTTCGTCGGCGTCCTGGAGTACCTGGAAGCGTCAAACAAGATCATGTTCGACGGGAAGGGCAGGATCGTCTGGGTGGCGGTCGACAACCCCAAGCTGGAAGCGCTCCTCAAGGCGAGCGTGAAGCTGCGCGGCTAGAGGCCGTAGCCGAACTTCTTCGCGTAATCCTTGTGCGTGGGAAAGAACTCGATCACTCTTACTAGACCGCTTCCGGCCTGACTCAGGGTCACCGTGTACGTGATTCTGGCTCCTTTGGCGAGGTTGGCCTTGTAGACGTTGCTCAATCCCATAGTTCTGTACTCGTCGGGCCATCTATCCTTCGGCACGAAAGCGCCCGCGTCCAGGGGCCTCTGTTCGAGCGCGTCAGCGAGCGAATCTATCGACCTTTTCATCTGCTCGTCTTTCATCATTCGGTAGAGCGCCCTGAACTCGACGGAGACGACAAGGCCGAACTTCTTCCCCACAGGTTCGCCGCTCATTGCGCATCTCCGCCGATTACGGTCATTGATGTGCAGTTAGTTGCCGTCCTCCTTTATAGCCACGCTATCGAGGACAGCAGTCGACACCTCTCCACGTTATCGGTAGATTGCGCTCCTGGCCTGTGACAGAGACGTCGCGAAGATCGGTTGTGGACAGCATTCCGTGTTGTGTGCGGCCGCGGCCAGATTTGTGAGGCGTTGCGCTTTGCTTATCTAGAACGAATGGCTTGAGAATCAAGAAGATCGATTTGGATGCAACCCGAAGAGGGACGACCACCTGGGTTGCTCTCGCCGCTCTTCTAATCGCCTCGGTAATGATAGGGGGCATCGTCCTTTATGCTCTGGGGGACTTCTTCCCGGGTCTAGGATCGGGCGCCAGTCTCCTAACTACGATAATCATCATAGTGCTGTTCATCCTCTTCGTCATCGTCCGGCAAAGAAGAGTGCGAGAAATCGAGTCTGAGCCCGACCAATCTGCCGTGTCAGTGAACACTCTGCGTCATTTCAGCTCATGATAGAGATGCATGGCGTAGAGCGCGGCCTTGATCGCGGCTTCATCGCTCGGAAGGTGGCCTGGTTCGGAGAGGATGAGGTCCCTCAGCGCGCTCGAGGGAGGCAGCTTGGTCCCGGCCAGCTTCTTCAGCTCGACCATGCTGACGAGTTCATGGAAAACTAAGCAAATTGCGGTAATAAGCTCCCCTATACATATCAAAAGTGGTGGGGGCGGAGACCGAAAAGCCGGAGAATTTCTCACTGGCTGACCAGTTTAGCACTTGAGATCTCAAAATGATAAGGCTTCTTTCGTATCATACCACATCTCTGCAATCCGGCTCTTAACCCACTCGACATCTTGCTCAATGAAGTATATCGGTTGAAGCGGATGGGAGAATGATGACTTTAGAACAGGTTACTCTATGGCAGGAGCATCTCGAAGCTTGGATGTTTGCCCCTTTAGCACCTGAACAAACTCCCTGAGGAAGTCGACGATGGCCGCTGTCTGATCCGCATCGTATTTTCCGAACAGTTTCGACATCGCAGCCCGGTAGGAAACCATAGTGTCACCAAGCTTCTTCTCCACTCCTCTGTGCGTTATGAGCGGCCTTATGATGACGCTCCTACGGTCCGTGGGATTCTCCAGGCGCTCCACATAGCCGGCCTTCTCGAGGTGGTCGATGATGCCCGTTATGGCGCCGGTTGTGAGGCGCGCTTCCTCGGCGAGAGCCTTCGCTGTCATCTGGCCCCTCCTGATTATTACCTCCAAACATCTGTAGTCTGTGGCGTTTAGCCCGAGTCTCGCTGCGATTGCCTCTTGGAACAATACCAAGGAGGTGCTGAACTCCTTTCCAAGGACGATTCCAGATGCCGAATCCTCTTGCGACAACTCTTACTCGCTTCTGTTTTTGCTTATCGCAAGCAACTTTATAAAGGCATGTATCTTAATCACTAAGTAATCAAGCTACTGAGATACATTGGGAAAGACTACCTTCTATGGTGCGGTCTTCTACATCGTGGCGGCGGTCCAGTTCGTCGTCTGCATGCTCGTGACAGCGTCCCGCTACGGACCCCCTGCCTACGAGCCTGCGACCGACACGATTAGCGACCTTCAGGCGGTGAGCTGCGGCACTTTCCAGGGTGCTCAAGTCTGCTCCCCCCTGCACGCCCTGGCTAACCTCTCCGTCGCTGTCCTGGGATTGTTGATAATCGTCGGGAGCCTCTCGCTTCGCCCTGCTTTCCCGCGCGGCCGCCGCAGGGACTTCGCGGTCGTGCTCCTAGTGGTCGCGGGTCTAGGTGCTTTTGCGAACGCCTTCACCCCAGAGGACGTGACCCTGACGGGAGACACGGTCACGGCGCTCGTCGCCTTCCTAGGAGCGAACTTCGGCCTAATCCAAATCGGGAGGACCATGTCGGCGGAGCCTCAGTGGCGAGGATATCGGCTTTTTACCCAAGCTCTGGGGACGGTCGGTATTGCCGCGCTTATCCTCGACGGCTTCGGTCTGGGAACGGTGATAGGGACAGGCGCAATCGAGTGGCTGATTGTCGTACCAATCCTAGTCTGGGCTCCTGCAACCGGTTTTCGTTTGATCCTCAGACGTGATCGACTTAGAGCCTATCCCAAAA
>PLUF01000067.1 GCA_003164815.1 Candidatus Gagatemarchaeum stordalenia | reverse complement strand
TCGAAGTTCCCCCCGTATGCTGTGTTCGAGTACGTCTCCAGTGCCGCTATCCCCGTCCTCCAGAACTCTCTCATCGGGAGGGAGTACTGGAATCTCGTGCCGGCCCCCACCCTGACCACGGGGGAGCCGCCAGAGTAGGTCTGTCCGTTCACGGTGACCGGTCCCGTCTGGCCAGTAAGGAAGAAGGGGCCGTCAGTGAACATGTTCGCGCCCCGTCCGTAATCCGAGGCGAGCTGTCGGTCTATGAAGTAGATGACGCCGCCCTCCTTCGCGCCGGGACCTGTACTGTCGGAAGGTATGATCGTCTCCGCGATCGCCTCGACGGCCGCTTGCTCGGAGACCCCCAGGGTCAGGAAACCGGTCGTCGTATCCACGCGCACCTGTAGGGTGGAAACCTGTGCCTGCAAGGAGCTGATCTGCTGGTCGGCCTGAACAAGCTGGGTGTTGAGAGTCCTCACCTGCTCGTTGCGGGACGAGACGAGGTTTGCGTAGAGCGGGACCTGCACCACCGATGCGATGGCCGCTCCCGCGACGAGTCCTGCGCTGATCTTGAGGAAGTTCCGCCTCGATTCACTAACGCGCTTGCCCCCTGACTCAGACCTGCGCTCCAGCTTCGAAAGCTCCTGCTGGGCCAGAAAGGCGTCAGATGTGCTCGCGACCGCCCGTTGCTGTGACGCGAGGGCTTGCTGTTGCGCCGCAGTAGCCTCACCGAGTGCTCGCTCGGCCCGATATTCAGCCTCGAGGACTCGGTTCTTTTCGGGACTGTCTTTTCTGCGGGCCTTCTCGCTGTCTTGCTTCTCGCTGTCTTGCTTCTCGCTGTCTTGCTTCTCGCCGTTCGCTTCGAACCAGAAGGATTCGTCCGGCTTCTTCGGCTTGTCTTCTGACATCAGTTATTCACCATGACTCCCCTAAACCGTCGGCTTGTCGGCAGTGACTAGACTCAGCCACTTCATGTCACCGTGATGGTCGCGACCATCCAGCTATGGTAGTCGCAGTGGTAATCGTATGTTCCCGCTGTCGTCAGTGTCACCTGGAAGGTACTGCCCTTCACCAGGTTCGGGGATGTCGAGGGCAGCGTCGCTCCTGACGGTCCGCTCGAGAAGTCCACGTTGTGCTTCGCGACGCTGTCTTGGTCCACGAAGGTGATTGTCGTGCCCGGTGCGACGCTCAACGTGGTCGGAGAGAAGTTCGTCCCGGACCCGGCTCCCTGCGGTATCGTTATAGTGGCGCCTGACGAGCCGCCGCTTCCGCTCGTGTTGGTTCCGGCGCCAGTCGAGCTCCCTGAACTCGCCGATTCCGAACTTCCTGCGGACGTAGCTGATGAAGATGCTGATCCGCTACCTTGACCAGACGAGACGCTGGTTGTACTGACGGGAGCCGAAATCGTAACATAAGCCCAACCGGCACCCACGACCAAGACTATTGCCAAGATGGCCACGGCCACCTCTTCCACGATTACTCCTCGTCTTTGATGCCCAATCAATTTGACTAATCCATTCCTTCAGGCAAGGACCATCGACCGACCATCGATTCGCAACATGCTTCTTGCAATTATTACATACGACATAATCGCATAAAGACAGTACGTATTTTTTGTACGTGGGCGCAATACGTCTGGATTAGCCCGTCTCCAAGTCGACCCCCGCAAGCTGATAAAACGCCAGGGCCCAAACAAACGGAGAGAACGAGTTGAGACCAAAAACGACAATTGCCTCATTCAGGATAAGCGAATCCGTGCTCGACCCTCTCCGGGAAGATGCGAAGAGACAGAACGTGAGCGTCAACGGCTCGCTCAATCAAATTCTCCTCACCTGCACCGGCTACGATCGACCAATGAAGAGGTTTGACATGATGAAGCTGCCAAGGTCTGCCTTCAAGCGCTTACTGGAGGCAGGAACGGATGAGGCGAAAATCGAGGCCGGAAGGGTTACCGGTAGGGACGTTCCGGGGACATACATCAGAGCCAAGTGGGGGGGGGCTCACCTTCGAGAACGCGCTTAGTTACCTCGAAAGCACCGCCGAATATTCGAACCGCTTCGAATATAGCTCAATCACTCACGACGGAAAGATCAACGTCACCCTTACACATCGTCTAGGCGCCAAAGGGAACCTGTTTCTTCAGAGGTTCGTGAAGGCGATCTTCCACCAGATGGGGGCGTCACCAAAATTCTCATCGGATGTGAACGCCGTTACTTTTGAGCTTGAATGAAAGCACCCCTCTCCGCCGATAGTCCTGCAAAGCAAGCCTCTCGTTCTATCATTCAAGGGGTGATTGAAAATCTGTATCTATCCTCCCGTCGCCATCTTTTGTTTATTGAAATCTGTCTGGACTGCAATAGCCGAGGCGGGATTTGCGGGCGGCAGCAGTCTAATCTGGTAGACGTAGCCTAGTCTGCCCTCTCGATCGAGAGACCTTACCTCATTTTTCGGCCGTTTTTGGGTAAGGTATGTCGGTCATCGTAACCGTCAGATGGCGGCTCGGTATTTATCCCCCACGAAGGGAATTGTCGGGTCCTCTTCTCTCCGACGAGGTCAACGGGCTGGACCGGGAGGTATACGCTGCCTTATCGCTGCTGTAAAGGGATAAAAAATCGCTGGATTAACGATGAACTTCCGAAGGCAAGTCCCTCCGTGCCTGAACAACGCGAGAATCAGCTTACGTTGAGCCTTCTCTTTTTTGCGAGGCCAACACCCGCGGCCGAGAGAATCACCACGCCGACAAGCACGGTGAGGAAGCTGTCCGCCGGGCTGATGCTAAAGTTATTGTTGTTCCCGCAGTTGTTTCCCGAGCACGAGGTCATCATTTCCAGAGCAGTCGTCCCCCGTTGCGACGCCGCCTGTCCCGTCATCCCGTAGACTGCTCCGGCTGAAAGAACCATGGCGATTGAGACGCCCAGCCCCAACAAGATTATGCTGCTGGTCTTCATTCTCTTTTGACCCCCGCTACGCCATAGGTGAGTGGGGTTATACGGTAGTCGCTGAATCGAGCCAGCGAGAATTATTCGGACAGTTAACTCGGTCGGTTGAACTTCCGCATGGTCTTTCCTAGGAAGTGGGGCCCGGGCTCGGGGAATCAGAAGAAGATCATCAGGAAGTACTCCTGGTTCGGGGTGAAGTGGCGATGCCCTTTCTATAACATGTTCAGCGACGAGGAGAGAAGGCTGTTCACCACGAGACCGAAAGAAGTCACTGCTTGACTCCATCCTGACTGCTCCTACTATTTGTGTTCGAATCCCCCGCACCCCGCCAGCAATTAGCTCAGAATAGGCTCCGGTTGGCTGATGCGGCCCAATCCTTGCGATTATGGCGCCGATTCATTTCCGTCTCAGGCGCTTGCTCTGTTCCGTTGGCGGGTCGTTGCGAGGAGACTGCGACCGCGGACCGCTCAAAGATGGAACGGTACACGTCATTGGGGCAAGTATTTTTAGGGCAGACTCCCATCGTGCTACAGGAGATTGGCAAAGGCGAATGGCAAAAATGGATCGCTCAAAAGATACAAGGCTTGAGTTTCTGACCGACAAGAACAGCGCCTTGGTCCTGGTGGACTATCAGCCGTCGATGTTCAAGAGCGTCAGTTCTGGGGACAAAACCATAATCAAGAATGCGGCCATTTGCGCAGCGAAAGCCGCCCGCATCTTGGGGGTCCCGGTTGTCCTTTCATCGATCAATCCCAAAACCCTGGGAGAGTTCATTCCAGAGATTAGCACGCTGTTCCCGAGCCAGAGGGTATTCGCACGAAAGATACCGGGTTTCGACGCTTTTGAGGATGAAGGAACCTGGAAGGCCTTCAAGAAGACAGAACGAAGAAAATTGGTCATCTCCGGACTCTGGACCAGCATGTGTTTTGCGTACACCGCTCTCCACGCTCTGAAAGAAGGATACGAAGTCTACGGATTGATCGACGCTGCCGGTGACTCTACCTCGGACGCACACGAGTACGGAGTCAAGAGGATGCTGCAAGCAGGAGTCATACCCATCACTCTTGAATCACTGGTATCGGAATGGATGCACGACTGGAACAATCCAAAAGCAGGTGAACTTCTCAAACAAGTCTATTCAAAGTACGGTGCAATGATTGGGCTTCAATGAAAGTCTCAAAGTGGCACGGATTGCGGCCTCATCCCGCTTGGGCCATACTTCTTTCGCCTAGTCGCCCAGGTCTTCTTGGCGTGAGAAGTCACTGCTTGATTCCCACCGGACCCACTACCTTCTGAATTACCTTCAGCTTCGAGTTCGTCTGGCGATTCTCCCCAAGGAGTAGAGCCCGACCGCTAGGAACCCGAAGAAGATCATCAGGAAGTACTCTTCGTCCGGCGGCGGCGGAAGCGTCTGTCAGACAGAAACTGTCGATGCTGTTCTCGTAGAGCCTTATTGCTGCTGATTCCGAAGGATGACAGCGCCATGTATGGAGTTCATTGCGCCTCCGCCCGATAGCGAAGTCAGAGCAGATTCGGTCTCTGGTTAGACCTGCACTCTTTGGTGGGACTAATGCCTACTAACCAGACAGGACGCCTAAGCTTGGATGTCCATATCAGGTTGTTATAGTACGTACGTGGACATGATTAAATAGGGTCATTCAGGTTCCCTCGGCTATGAGAGTCAAGGTCACGCTCGACCCCGACGATATGCCGAGGAACTGGTACAACATACAGCACGACCTCCCGGAGCCGCTTCCCCCACCCCTCGACCCGGAGACGTTGAAGCCCATGTCGCCCGAGCCGCTCTCCCGCCTCTTCGCCAAGGAGTGCGTGATGCAGGAGGTCTCCACGGAGGAGTACATCCCGATCCCGGATGGCGTGAGGGAGGCCTATCTGCGTCTCGGCCGCCCGTCGCCTCTCTATCGCGCGACGAGGCTCGAAGCCGCGCTCGAGACGCCGGCCAGGATCTTCTACAAGAGGGAGGACCTGAACCCCGCGGGGAGCCACAAGCCGAACACGGCGCTGGCGCAGGCCTACTACCACTCCAAGGAGGGCACCAAGCGCCTCACGACCGAGACCGGCGCCGGGCAGTGGGGGAGCGCGCTCGCGATGTCGTGCGCGCTCTTCGACATCGAGTGCACCGTCTACATGACCCGCAGTGCGTTCCTGCAGAAGCCGTACCGGAAGACCCTGATGGAGGTCTACGGGGCGAACGTCTTCGCGTCACCCAGCAGCAACACCAAGGTGGGCCAGAAGTTCCTGGCCCAGGACCCGAACCACCCCGGAAGCCTCGGGATCGCGATCAGCGAGGCCGTCGAGGACTGCGTCACGCACGACACGACGAAGTACGCGATCGGGAGCGTGGTCAACCACGTCCTGCTGCACCAGTCCATAATCGGCCAGGAGGCGGTGGAGCAGATGAAGATGTTCGACGCCGAGCCTGACTACGTGGTCGGGTGCATTGGCGGAGGCAGCAACTACGCCGGCCTCGCCTACCCGTTCATGCGGGAGAAGCTCAGGGGGAAGAGCGACGCCGAGTTCATCGCGGTCGAACCGAAGGCCGTCCCCTCCACGACCAGGGGCGAGTACCGCTACGACTTCGGGGACACTGGAGAGATGACGCCCCTCTTCAAGATGTACACCGTCGGCCACACGTTCCAGTGCCCGCCGATCCACGGGGGAGGGCTCCGCTATCACGGAAAGGCACCGTCCATGTCGATGCTGATCAACAAGGGCTACATGAAGAGCGTCGCCTACTCGCAGAACGAGGCCATGGACGCCGCCATCACCTTTGCCCGGACCGAGGGCATTGTGGTCGCGCCAGAGACGAGCCATGCCGTCCGGGCCACGATAGACCTCGCGCTCCAGTGCAAACAGAAGAACGAGACGAAGAACATCCTCTTCAACTTGAGCGGCCACGGCCTCCTCGACCTGAAGGCCTACGAGGACAAGATGAGCGGCTCGCTGGTGGACTACGCCCCCGACGACGCGACGATCAGCCGGGCCCTGGAAACACTGCCTAAGGTGTCTTGACCGGTGGACCAGAGCCCCCGCCGGTCGCCTTAAACATCTCCTGAACGCGAGCGGTGCAGGCGGCCCATTCGATGAGAAGCCTTCTTTCTATGTCGGACCTCTCAGGCGAGGAGCTTGGCTCCCTGCTCAAGAGGGCGGGACGGCTCAAGCGCGAGATCAAGTCAGGGAAGGAGATCAAGTCCCTGCGGGGAAAGGTCGTCGGACTCCTCTTCGAGAAGCCTTCGACAAGGACGAGGACGAGCTTCGAGGTAGCGACCCTGAGACTGGGCGGTCACTCGCTTTACCTGTCGGCCAACGAACTGCAGCTCAGCCGCGGCGAGCCGGTGAAGGACACCGCGAGGATACTCGGCGACTATCTGGACGCCATAGTCGCGAGGGTCTACTCACAGGACGTCGTGAATCAGCTGGCCGAGTTCTCCGGGGTTCCAACGATCAATGCCTTGAGCGACATCGAGCACCCCACACAGGTGGTCGCCGACCTGTTCACGATACTAGAGGTGAAGAAGAGGCTGAAGGGCCTCAAGATCGCTTACATCGGGGACGGAGACAACGTCTGCAACTCCCTCCTCCTCGGAGCGGCGACCATGGGGATGAACATCTCCGTCGGGTGCCCGGAGAACTACCGCCCCAGCGAGAAGATTCTGAAGCAGGCGATCGAGCTGAGTGTGTCCACAGGAAGCGATGTCAAAGTCCTTACCGATCCGGCAGATGCCGCCTCCGGCGCGGACGTCCTGTACACGGACGTCTGGGTGAGCATGGGCGAGGAGGGCGAGAAGGAAAGGAGGCTCAGGGCATTCCGCGGTTACCAGATAAACGCGAAGATCCTTGAGGCCGCGAAGAAGGATGTCAGTGTGATGCACTGTCTCCCCGCACACAGGGGACTAGAGATCAGCGAAGATGTCATCGAAGGACCGCGCTCGATAGTCTGGCGTCAGGGTGAGAACAAACTCTACGGAGCAGCGGCCGTGCTGGAATGGCTAGTAGGCACAGACGCCCGCAGCTAGTTATCGCGAGTTTTGATGGTCTTCATGGCGCGCTCTAGGTCGTCTCTCCTAGGGCTCCCTCGGGTCTCCAGCTTGGTAGCTTTGATCGCACCTGCAAGATTCCCCCAACGGGCGGACTCCAGAGGTCCGTGTCCCATTATCAGGTAACTCGCGAAGACCCCGAGGAACGCGTCGCCGCAACCCGTCGTGTTCAGGACCTTCTTCCCCAGTGAAGCGACATCGACGCCCGCTACTCTGTTCACATTATCGTTCTCCGCGACTATACAACCCGCCGACCCGAGGGTAGCGACCACCGTCAGGTTGGGGTAGGCCCTGATGACCTTGCCCATGGCCCCCTCTTCGCTCCCGGCCTCGTAGAGGTTCATTAGCTCGATCCGATCCACGACCAGGAAGTCCGTTATCCTCAAGATTGCGTCGAGCGTCTTCACCCCCTCCTGGGTCCGGACTCCCGGACTGTACACGACCTTCGCGCTGCTCGACCGCGCAGCCCGGGCTGCCGATAGGGCGACAGGGGTTGGCGGGTCCATTACTACCATCATTTCAGTCCTGGAGAGCACTCCCGCGCATCCGCCCTGACGGATGTGCCGTGGGGCTATCTTGGCGTTGGCTCCGAAGTGGGTGTGGATCGTCTTCCTGCCCTCTCCGTCGATCAGGATGTACGCCTGCCCCGACCGACATCCCTTGATCTCGATCACCCCATCTAGGATGACGCCCTCCGACGCAAGTTCAGACCGCTGAGCCCGTGCCACCTTATCGTCCCCCAGGGCGCCGACGCAAGCGACCCTTTCCCTTCCAAGTACCCTGGCCGCCGCAACTGCGGCGTTGGCTCCTTTCCCGCCAGAGAACTCCTCTACGCTGCGGACGGGGACCTCTTCCCCAGCCCGTGCGAACCGCTCTTCAAAGACACTGACATCCCAGTTTATGGCCCCTATCACCGTGAGCAGCCGGGTACCCAGCGAAGGTGTCACTCGCACCAGCCGACGTGTTACCGAGATGCCTCTTTCCCTCATATGAGGCCGCTGCTACCTTCTGGCACAGCCCGGGTGGACGTCCTCGTCTTTGAGAGATCCGTCTTGACAGACATGCTCTGGTCTCTAGGCTCTAATCTCGTCCGTGCCCCGTGATAAACGTGACTGGGACGATTCGCACCGGCGAAAGTCAGGACGGATGCCGGCGCGCCCAGATGTGAGGAGTTCCAGGGTCTTGGGTAGATTTGTCA
>PLUF01000085.1 GCA_003164815.1 Candidatus Gagatemarchaeum stordalenia | reverse complement strand
CCGCTCAATACCGCTTGTTTTTATCTCGGAGACTATCCGAATCTTTCATGGGTGCGCCGCTTCCCGCCGCGGCCCGCAGGGCCAAGGTCGCGCTGTCCGGTCTGTCCGCCCTTTTCCTCGTGTTGTTCGTCGTGCCTGTCAATCTCCAGTCGGTGCTCTTCGGCGGGGCGTCGGACGTCCCGCTGGTCTCGCTCTTCGTGACGTATGTCAGGAACCAGTTGCTTCCGCCGGGCTGGTTGTTAATCGAGGGTGGCGGGCTCGGCCAACCCACCCTTATCTACGCGGAAGCTTCGCTCGCGCTGACGATTATCATAGGATATCCGCTGATCGCCTCCGCGCTCTTCGAGAGAGTCGTCCCGCCTGGCGTCGAGCACCGCAGGAGGATGGTCTACGCCCTTACTTCGTTCGCCTCCGCGACCTTCTTCGCTGGCGTGGTGTTCAGCCTCCTCTTCATGGTGAAGTTCTACATAGTGTCGCTCGTTCCGCTGCACTTTCAGACCGGGTTGATGCTCGACTCCAGCGGTTTCTATCTGGCCGGGCTGGGCGTCGTATATATCCTCGTTCTCATCTCGACCCTGCCGTTCCTCCTGTTAGGGTTCGCGCGCTTCCGGAGCTCTGTTCTGTCGGACTGCGCACCTAAAGTGGCGGGATTAGGCATCTAACGCTCGTCTGCCGCGTGCATCCCAGGGCGGTGAAACTGCTGCAGACGGGAAGACAGATCGATCACGGGCAGCGACAGGTGACCGGCGAAGGACGGACCAGTTGTTTCGACCTTCTCCAAGACATGAGTCTGCAGGCGTACCGATCGCGGAGGCTAGGGGAACGGGGAGGTATGCCCGACCGTGAAGGACAGGTCGTACGTCAGGGTGGAGTTGCCTGTGTCCGAATCCAGGAAGATGGTGTCCGCGCCGCTCGCGTTCAGGCCGCCCGTTGAGTTGGTATAAGTTTCGGCGGTTGTTCCGCCGGCAACTACGGTGTCGTTGTGAACATAATAGTAGATGCCATCGTAGCTGATGAGTTCGATGGTGAGCGTCGCGTTAACCTCCGAAGGTGGACAAGATGCGGCGATTGCTTCGCAGAGCCCGATGAATGCAGGTTCTCCATGGATGATGGTGTTTGTGTTGATGATTCTCAGGTCCCTTCCTGAAGATGTATACGCCAAGTAGCTCGTCCCAATGGTTATGGCCGCCAAGACGACGACCAGAGTGATGATTGTTCTGGTCAGCGCGCCTCTTTGGCGGTTCAACAAGCCCATGTTCTGTGAAGAGATGATTTCTGATTAAAGGTTGTGTCCGAATCGTGGCACTACTTGAGCGACTGAACTTGGTCCGGCGCCAGATGCACCCTCCGGTACACCCATGAGTTGCCGAACTTCTGCCTCTTGAGCGCGCCCCTCTCGGCGAACCTTGAGAGGTATGTCGAGACCGTGCTCAGGGCTATGGGCTGGCCGTGCTGGTCCTCGTAGTCCCGGGCGATGTCCGCCGATGAGAACTCCTTCCCTGCGTACGAGCCCTCGATTATCTTGAAGACCTGCCCGAACGTGGTCGACTCGTCCATCGCCGGCTCCTCTATGCCGTCGTTCCCTTCGACGAGCTCCATGAGGTCCATAATCTTGAGGACCTTCTCCCGCGATATGCGTCCCTCTACGGCAAGGCTGTACTTGGTCCCCATCCCGTCCTGGAACTCAACCTTCACCCGTTTCTGCAAGGGAGTGCAGCCCCTGCAGGTCCCGATAAATGGCCCGATGGTGTGAACTTGTGAACAGGGTGCTAGCTTGTCTTGACCACCCAGCGATACGATTCGGGGGGTTCACAGGCCTTCACAGGCCCTCTCTCATGGTCAGGAGTTCCACAGGTTCCAATGGAAACATAGGGGTGTCCTGCAGGATAGAAGGTTGGGGTGGGGTCAGGCCAAGCTCCTTTGGCAAAATGGAGTTGGTTCTATGCCCATTGACCCACCCCATTCACACTGGTTCACTGGATGCCCCCCACCCCTGCGTTTCCAGTGGAGGTTGATTTGAGCGCCCCTGCCGGCCTGATGACCCCTTCCTAGGCAAAACTCACAAGAATTAGGTGATTAGTAGTATAACTATAGAAAACAATCCAAGAGCGAGCATCTATACTATACTGAAATATGAAATATTTCTACGATCTTCTCTAGGTTCCAGTGGAAACCCAGGGGAGGAGGGGATGTGTGGTACATGGTTTCTCATCCAACGCTTACGACGACGTTTCCTATCTTCTGTCCTTCGTCCACATACCTATGCGCTTCGACGATTTGTTCCAGCTGGTAGCACCTGTCTATCACCGACTTTACCTTCCCTGCCTTGATCAGCTCCTTCAACGCGACCAGGTCCTCGACCTTGTATGATACCCTCCCACCTACCACCTTCCTGCCACCCTTCTTCGAGGTCAATGACACCCTGACCAGCTGCCCCAGCCCCGGAGGACTTGGCAATCTGGACCGCGAAGGTGCCTATGCTCCCGCCTGCGCCAACGATCAGGACCTTCCGACCCGGCTGGATATCCGCCCTCCCCAGAAAATGCAGCGCATGGAGCCCCCCAACGGGGACGGCGGCCGCCTCCTCATAAGACATGTTGGGCGGCATAGCCGCGACGAGCCCCTTCTGAGGCAGACAATCGTACTCCGCATAGGCGCCGAGCCGGAACCCCGTGAACGCGAAGACCCGGTCGCCCTTCTTGAACCTCGTCACACCCTTCCCCACCAAATCGACCTCGCCCGCCAGCTCCTGCCCCAATATCTTTCTCCTCGGCCCCCTGAAGCCGAACCCAATCCGCACGGGAATCTGCAGCGGCACGGGGAGCTTGAGGCTCCGCAGTTCGCAGTCACCTCTCGACGCCGTCGTGGCATGGACTCTGACCAGTATCTCATCATCCTTCGGGATGGGCCTCTCCACCTCTCTGAGCTCAAGGACATCGGGCGGTCCGTACCGGGTGCAAACGACCGCTTTCATGAGCGTCTTCGAGGTTTCTCCAAAAACGGTCACTGGTGAATACACCGGGCCGCATATAGGTTCGAGACGATTGTCCGGACATAACTATTAATCAGAATCCTCGACTCCGCCGCAAACATGACACACGTCTTCCATAGCGAGAAGGGCGTGCAGCGCGCCATCCTCACAATGGTGGTCGTGTCCTTAGTGATAGCCGCCATCAGCGTCGCGGCAATCTTGGGTGTCTACCTTGCGAGCGACTCCTCATCCCGGATTTCCTCCACGTCTGTGCCTGTGGGACCAATAAGCGAACTGGGGCCACCTATATCGACCAACGCGACGTCCTCATCCCTCGCACCTAACGGTCTCCGCCTGACGCTCAACCTGTCACAGACGGTGCTCGAGCAGGACAACGGCGCCTCGATGGATCTCTCACTCTTCAACACGCTCACGAGTGAGGACAACCTGACCATGCCTGCCGGCGGGGGCGCACAGTTCAGCCTAGGAGTGTGCAGCCAGCTCCCGCTGGGTTTGGCGATATTCAGGGGAGACTACACTGCCACAAACCTCTCGCAGGCCCCGGGCCTCAATCTCAACTTCCCAGGCTTCTATAGCTGTCCTTCGGGGGTTGAAATCGCCTACTGGTCCTTCGCGCCGCTGAGTGACAACATCACGCTGGTGAGCCCCCAGTCATCGGGTCCGGGCAACGCCACCATGCCCGAAAGCATCTGAACGCAGAGCACGGACGCATACCAAGAGTACTGGGGGTACTGGTCGGGCCTGGCGACGTTCTACCCGTCGCTCACCGCCTCCTTCAGCGCGTTCCAGCCGGGCACCTACACGGTCGCCGCGGGAGACGCGTGGGGCCAGCTGGTCCTGCTGCACTTCCTCGTGGTCGCCGCCGCCAGCCCGCTCACCTGCGGGACCATAGCATCGAACTCCTCGTTCGTGGGGCACCTCACGGACGAGTCCGCAGGGACCGGCCCGGTCAGCCTCTCGGCATACTACAAGCAGCTCGGAGCAACAACACGTACGTGCTGGCCCTCTCCGCAAGGGGAGCGTCCCCAGTAACGCTCACGTTCCTCACCTACGAAGGCAGTTCGGATCTTCTGTTCAATCCGGACCCGAGCCAGCTGCAGAGCTGGCAGTTCTTCGCCCCCAACGGGACACTCTCCTATCCGGCTACATTCAGCCCGGGCCAGTGCTCGCTGCTGCGCGTCGTTCTTCCAAAGGCTCCGGCGCAGATTTCGCTGGAATTCGAGCTCAGCGACAACGAGACCCAGACAATCAACCTCAGCCCGTAGGCCGAGTCAACCAAACACCCAACAGCGCGGCTTAGCCACCTAATAGCGCTCATCAGCATTAAGGCTAGATGATTTGCCGCTTGGACAAAACTATTAGTGGCATGTGACAACCTCAAACGCCGACTTGAGGTGAGGACCGAAAGAACGGCGACAGCAACCACCGCCATGACCCTGATAGTCATAGTAATCGTCCTTGCGGCAAGTTTCGCATACTACTACGCGTCCACGGCCAGCCAGGTCTCAACTCTCAACTCACAGGTCTCTTCGCTCAGCAGCCAAGCCTCTAACCTCAACAATCAGGTCACCTCTTTCAGGGAATCAGGGCTCGAAGTGTGCTAGAACTTCACCGCAGAAGCGACGCTCCTCTCCCCCATCCTGTCCGGCACAATGTCTACGCTTCAGGGACAGATTGTGAACGACATATCGATAATCACAGCCCTCAACTCCACAAGGCCTCCGGGCTATGCAGGCATGACATCCACGCTGATCAATCAGATAAATCAGGACCAGACTGTCGTCAACAGCATCATCGACCTTAACTTTGAAGGACCAAATATCTCTTCTGGGGCCTCCCCTTGTGAGGCGTTCATCACCCCTCGGTGACAATGCAAATAGTTACAAGATGTGATAGAGTATGAAGCTCAAACGAGCCCTCATCGTTACCGGGCTTTCCACATGTGTCATCGCTGCCCTATTCCTCGCTCCTGCAATCAGCTATCCAATCCCGCGCGTATCGTACACCTGTCCCGCAGGCGGATGTCAATTCCTGCGATACGAATCGATCACCTATTGGCCTTTGGCGTCGGGGCTATGGTAAGTTACGCCGGACGGTATTCGCTCTCGACCACCTCGATCTCTCAAGGAGTCCTCACCGACCAAAGCGGTACACAGTCCCAAGTAGGATGTTACAGCAACAGTTCCGGTGTCAGTCTCTGTGTCCAAGGAGCACCTATTAACTCAATCGCGGATTCGTACACCAATGGCACAATCATCGTGACCTATCCGAACGGCCAGACGCTCACCTGCAACCCATCGGATGAAGCGACGGGGCCCTGCGGCATCGGCATCCCCTAGGCAACAAGTCACAGCGTACCATCCCTACTCTACCAGGAACGTTGCCAGCAAGGGTTGCCAAGCTACCATACGAACTCTGGTCGCTCACGCTACCGCGGGGCCGAGCTCGCAGTGACCACCCTCAGCCTAGCTCGGGCCCAAACGACTTCCTACCCGTGCTCTTGTTCGTAATCCCTAAGAATCACCGAGGCCAAGCCCTTCAGCAGAGTTAGGCACCTAATCGGCACTATTTAGGAGCCTAATCACATCACCAAGGCGTTCACCCGCGCTTGCTGTACCACTTCGCCCTCGTACCCACCACCATAAGGACGATGCTGAGCACGACGAGGACCACGGGCGCCAGAACTGCGCCGAAGACCCCACCCCTCCAGCCAGAGAACCGGGGAGCGTCGCGGCGGTGATGAAAACTCCGAAGAACACGAGGCACAGCCCGGCAAGGAAGAAGAGCGTGAGCCGCACGTGGAGGTCATCGCACGGGCGCAGTTTATTGCTTGCGAAGCGGAGGGTCCGGTCAGGCCGAGTTCGCAAGGTACCGCCGCCCCGCCTCGGTCACCTCATAGAGGTAGGGCTTGTTCTGGTCGTTGCGCACCACGAGCCCACGGGTGAAGAGCTGTTTCATGAGCCTCCCGGTGTGCTCCCTCGAGAGCCCGATTATCGCCCGGATCTGGTTGGAGGTCTTCGGCCCCTCGGCGAGCGCCCTCAGGATGTCAGCATCCGTGTCCTTAGTAGTAGTTCCTGACCGAGTCACAGATGTAGCAGGTTGTGACATAGACTGTGACATCTGCGCCTCGGGGCGTGACATCTGACGGGTCACATCACGCGTCGGAGGGATAGTGGCCTGAGAAGGCGGAAGAGCAGGTCCCTTTCTCACCGAATACACCTCGACCCTAGCCATCAGGTCTATGATGCGCGTGTCCTGGACGGCTAGGCGGGAATTCATCGAATCCCAGACGTTTTTGGCCAGATCGGACGACTTTGTGGCCTCTTTCACGAGGCTCCTGTACTTCGCCAAGAGGACGGCCAGTACGACGAGGCTCGCGGTGGTGACCGCGGCAGCCAACCCGACTACGACGTCATCGATCAGGACCAAGGCGGCCTAACGTGTGATGAGATGTGATTTAAGTATACATTACAACATCATAGCATCACGATTCGCTTCACGAGGGCCGCTACAAGCGCCGAAAGCTGCTCCACATCGCCCTCGGCGACCTCGGAAGGGGCCTTTGACATCAGGTCGAGTAGCCGCCGCAGGTCCTCCATTTGGATTACTCCGATTCTCGAGCATAGGAGCACCGTGTAGAGGGCCTGATTTATGTTCGAGCGGGCCTGGCTGAGCACGCGGTAGTACGCCCCCTGTGAGACGCCGCTCATGGTCGACCGGGACTCCCCCTTCTCACCCTCATTTCCCCCTCTCTGGAGCGAAACCTGAAGCGTCAGGCGGTCGATCTGCTTCTTTGTCAGGGAGGAGCGCGCCGCCAGGAATCCGTCGAGCTGCGTAGTCATGTGGCGCGAACAGCATTTACAACCTTGTATTAGTGTTTCGCAAGTGCGATTTCACAGGTCTCAGCATGTTTGGGCAATATTATTACAATATTTTTGTAGTCTGTACGATTCTTTACGATTTATGGGGTTCCCGGGCCGGAAAACTGAGCGTGGTTCGCTCGTAAAATCATTTTATCTATGGCAAACATAGGCATTGGACGAGTAGAATGGGGAGAAGGAGAAGAAAAGTACTGCGTGTAAACCGGAGATCACTGCCCAAGGTATTCGCCTGCCCTCGCTGCGGGGTTGTAGCGGTCAGAATCACATCACAGCAGGATGAGATATCACAAGATTTCATCACTGTTGTAGCGTGCGGCAACGCGAACTGCAAGGGCGAGGACGGCAAGCCGCTCCGCCGAGAGTTCAGGTTCCCTACCAAGAAGCAGGACATCGACGTCTACAACACCTTCGTGGACGACTTCGCCAAGGCCGGGGGGTAGCCTACGAGTTCCGCAGGCCCGGTTGAGCGTGGACTCCTAGGGGCCCGGAAGAAGAAGGGTACCCTGGTAGCCGCGCTGATAGACCCCGAGGACTTTACGGCCGACTCTGCATCCAAGCTCGCCAATAAGGTCCAGGAGCTCGGAGCCTCCCTGATCCTCATCGGGGGCTCCACGATTGCTGATCAGGCCCACCTCGACGAGGTTGTGACACGCATACATCACGACATCACGCTGCCAATCATCCTCTTTCCGGGTAACGTGACGGGAATCTCGCAACATGCCGATGCAATTCTTTTCGGTTCCCTCCTCAATTCCACCAATACCTACTTCATCATCGGGGCCCAGGCCATCGGCTCCATCCAGGTCATGAAGGCCAAGCTGGAGGCGATCCCCATGGGGTACCTCGTCTTCGGGGAGGAGTCCACCACGGGCTTCGTGGGGCAGGTGCGGGGCATCCCGCTCGACAAGCCCTCTATCGCGGTCATGTACGCCATGGCCGCCTACTACCTCGGCATGCGCACGCTCTACCTCGAGGCGGGCTCCGGCTCGAACAAGACCATCTCACCTGAGGTCATAGCCGCCGTCCGGGCGTACTACCCCGGCCTTCTCATCGTGGGGGGTGGGGTCACAAGCCCCGAAGCTGCAAGGACCATCGCCAAGGCGGGCGCCGACGTCATCGTAGTAGGCAACCTCCTCGAGAAAGAGGGCTTCGAGGCCAAGCTGGCCGCTATCGTCAAGGCAATCAAGTAGCAAATCCGTACCAGGCGCGTTCTTCTGCGCGTCCATTGATAGGAAAGCGCCCGATTCTGAGCTCTCTAGGCCAAAGAATTGGATGCTTGGAAGCTCAGGCTCGCCTCCGTGGTCGGACTGCTGCTCGGGTTCGCCGGATTCCTGGTTTGGTACTCGTGGATCACCGAGATATGCGGAAGTTTCGAGCCTTTGGCGACGGGCCCATGTTCCCTCCCTCCTAGCCCCATCGAAGCTTGGACCGCGCTCTTCGCGCTCGTGGCCCTGGTCATCCTGTCCTCAATCGTGCTGGTCCACACGTTCCGTGGAAAGAAAGGCTGAATCTCAGGGATTTTAGATACCAAACCAGCCCATCTTAGGCACCTAAATGCGCTCGTTTGGCATACGTCATTCCCCTTACACATGGCGGTGCCGTCATTTAGATCAAGCGCCTCCCTCACCCGGAACGTCGTTCACCCAGAAAATGCCAGGATATCCCTTCGACTGAATGCCGCGTCTATCGTCTGAAGTAGGTCACGGTAGCACGCCCGGGGCACGATGAGATACAGCGTGATGCTCTTCCTACCGTCCTGCATAGTCCTGCCGGAGAGGACCCAAATCTGGCCGATGGAGCGCTGCGACTGGAACGACTCGCAAGTCTCCGCTTTGCCGTACGACACGACTCCATCCTTCAATGCGACGACATCGGGGACTACCCCGTCCACCTCGCTCGGCTGGTCGTAGCCCTCGGCCGCGGCATGGGTGACCTCCCAGCCGTCCCTGCCCATCAGCCCGATGAGCGTTCTGACCAACCGGCCGTGCTCAGGGCTTTCTTCACTAACGACAGGCACGTGCTTCGCTCTTCGGCCCAAACTAAATAAGCGATGGAGCCCGGTCCTTTCACGGTTCAGAATCCGGTCTTTGATCAATCCGTCAAGACATGATTGTCAATCAGAAATCCCCTTCTCGAGCACCGACCCAGCATGGCGCATCGAAGTCGGGGTAGTTCTCATTCTAACGCAATACACCGCAGGTTGACGGCCGTTTGTCGAGCATCTGGACTGAAGCAGAGGCTCGGTCCCGCCGGAGGCCTGGCTGCGCGGCAGAACTCCTAAATATTACACTCTGTCTTACCGAATATCATACATGCCGACCATAAGCGTGAGGATCTCCGACGACCAGAAGAAGGCGTTGCTCGAGTACGGCCCCCTCTCCAGTTCCATCAGGGACGCGCTCCGCCTCTACCTCGACGCGAAGCGGAGCGAGCGGCTCTTGCTCAGGCTGCGGGAGCTGCAGGGCGAGGACCGCGTCAGGACGACCTCCGTCGAAGACGCCAGGCTCATCGGGGAGGACAGAGGGCGTTGATGGTCGCCGACTCCAGCTTCATCGTCGAAGGCCTCCTGAAGGACCCGGAGCTGCTCCGGGAGGAAGACATCATCACCCTCGACCTGTCCGTCTACGAGGTGGCGAACTCCGTCTGGAAGCACCAGCACCTTCTGAAGGACCTAAGGGACGGGACCCGGTATCTCATGATATTCCACGGGCTGCTCGAGACGAACAAGATCCGGGTGGTCCGTCCCAGCCTGGGTCTGATGGAGCGGTCCTACGCGCTCGCCGCAAGGAACGGGCTGCCTATCTATGACGCCGTGTTCATCGCGCTGGCGCTGGAGGTCGGCGCTGCACTGAAGACCTACGACCGGCGGCAGGCCGCAGTGATGCGAAAGGAGAGCGCCCGATAGACCGTAGGCCCGGCGGAACCCGGTGAGCCCTAGGCGTTGTTGAGAACGAGAATCAACACTGCCACACCAAAGAAGATGGCGGCCCAAGCCAACGAGGCCACCTTGTCCCATCGAGAGCCGTGCCACACGGATCTCAAGACCAGCAAGTCGATTATGACGATCACCGCCGAAGCCTCCGCCAGGTAGGATGCGCTCTGGTACGGCCCGTAGCCACGCTCGGCTAACTGCAGTATCCAGATGTACCTCTGCAGGAAGAGCAACCCTACCATGCCTGCGAGCAGGGACGCATGCGCCACAATGAATCCCGTATTGCTCCTGAGCACGGGTGGCGCGCCCCTTTTCATTGAGGCGAAGTTTAGCCCGGTTGCTTATACGCTACGCGTATGGTCAGTCGTCTCTTGACGTCGAGAGCGGCATCCACGCGGGCCGTCGCCTATCCCATTCGCTTCATCGCGAAGCCACACATGGTACCGGGGCTGCCGTATACAAAACAGTACGAGTGTCCGTTGGACCCCGGAATCTGGACCGCGCCCGCACCGAAGTACGCGTACATCACCGACGCCGAGGTGGGTCCCTGAAGGGTATAGTACGACGTACAGCTGACTGGCCCTGAGGGAGTACTGCATTCCAGTGTTACGACAGAAGCGACCGAGATGGGCACTACCGGGAGCAGGAAGAGTCCCAGGACGACCTCCGTTGCCGCAATTGCAATAACCAACTTCGCCGTCTGCTTCATGCCGGTCAGGTTGGTTCGGCCGGACGCTTCGTTATACGCCTTTGTCCGAACGAGAGGAAAGTGTTCAAGTACGCTTTCGCGGAGAGATTGCTGCACTCGCGATGAGAGTCGACAACCACAGCCACATCATCCTCGCTGACATAGGGGAGATGGTCGCTGCCGCCAAGAAGCACAAGATCGACCGCTACTCCATCACCGAGCACGTCTCCCAGTTCAGACCGATGAGGGAGTCTGTCGACTTCGGGTCCGTCCACCGCCATGGGAGGGTCTTCCAGGACCTCAGGGAGTACAGGGCTGAGTTCTCCAAGGTCCCAGAGTCTGCCCTCTCGGGGATGAAGCTCAGGATGGGGCTGGAGGTCGACTTCTCGCCTCGCTACGAGGCCAAGGTGGGCGAGTTCGTCAACCAGGAGGAGTGGGACGTCCTGCTCTGCTCAGTCCACGAGTTGGCTGACAAGACCGAAGTCGAGGGTACCCGACAGAGGGCCACAACCCGTGCAGAGGCCGCAAGGGAGTGGCACGAATACTTCAGGCTCCAGCAGATGGCGCTCGAGAGCGACTTTGTGCCCTTCACCATCCTGACGCACCCCACGAGGCTGGCCAAGGGGATCGACCGGGTGCCCGACGACCTCGACGACCTCCTCCTGAACCTCGCGAAGACGGCGAAGAGGCGCGGAAAGGCCCTCGAGCTCAACGGGAACGATTTGGGCTTCGCGCCGGAGCTCGTCCGCAAGGTGGCGAGGGCGTGCGCGATGGCAGCCTGCAGCGTGAACCTGGGCTCGGACTCACATCTTCCACAGGAGGTCTTCAGAAAGATGAAAGAAGCCACGTCTCTGGTCGACGAGTTCAGCCTTCAGCCCGTGTGAAACCTCATCATCACTGAACCTCTTCACCATAACGGACAAGGACATCCAACATGACCGGATATGAGGTGCAGTGAAACTGACCTTGCTCACCAAGTCGATTTACGAGCCGCGGGAGGAGAGCGACGGCACAAGGGTGCTCATCACGAGGTTCTACCCGAGAGGAGTGAAGAAGGACCGTTTCGACCGTTGGGTCAGGGACCTCTCTCCCAGCCGGGAACTCCTTGGCGCGTACCGGTCCGGGGAGAAGTCTTGGGAGGTCTTTGAGTCAGAATTCACCGCCGAGCTTAACGCGAACCCCTCGAGCATGCTCGCCATCCGGAGCCTGAGAGAGGAGAGCAGGAAAGGCAACGTGACGCTCCTCTGCTATGAGAGGTCAGGGATGTCTTGCCATCGGTACATCGTCGCCGAGTTGGTGAAGAAGCACAAGAAACCCCGTGCAGACGCGAAAAATCGCCAGGACAGCCCGCTTCAAAGCGCATAGCATCCCTCCTCAACCAGGAGTGCCGGCAGTCACATCTTGGGGCGCGTCCATGACCTCAGGTTGGGACTCCTCCTCGGACTCGAGCCAGCTCCTGAGAGTCCAGAACGGCGTCTCGCCTGAAAAGCTCCCGAACGCAATGCCGGTCACGCCGAGCGCGGCGAAGAGGACGCCTTGCTGAATTATGTACCCGATTTCCAAAGGCGTGAAAATCTCGTTGAGAAACGAGCTCATGGGGTTGGTCGGGGACATGTTGGAGATGGTGAACGACCCGCTCAGCAGAAGGCTCGATATGTTGCTCTGATACACGTGTATGAAATTTTGGACGACCAGGAGGCATCCCCCGACTACCCCCATTGCAATCACCATGGGGATGATCCTGCCCAACGGGCTTATCCTCATCCTGACGGCGAAGTAGAAGAAGAGAAGGAACGGGACGAGCTGGAAGAGGACCACGTTCTGCCAGTCGATCAGGTCCGTGGACCAAGGGCTCGGGAAGAGTCCTCTCAGGAAGGCGAACTCATCGGGATACCGGTAGACCGTGTTCAGAAGCTCATTCTCGTAAATCTGAAGGACACTTGAGAGGAGGTAGACCGCGACCATTATGCCTCCGACGGCGAGCGCGGCCTTCACTCCGTTCAGATTCGAGCCCTCACCGTTCTCGGGCGCTGGTTCGGGCACGACAGTCATCACATCCTCCTCCTATACGAGAGCAGGATGGCGGCGAAACCGACGAACGCGTAATATATCGAGCCCTCGACTGCTCCCGCTGTCGTCTGGATCACGGAATCGACCACGCTCGACCCAGATCCAGCGTAACCAGGTGATAGCGCCTCGGGCAACCCGAAGAGCAGGGCCACCACGAGCGTACCTAGGAATATCGAGGCAGCCACTGAAGCGTAGTCGTTCCCCAGGTCGATGCGCACCCTCGACGAGAGATAGAACAGCGCGAAGACCGCGAAGGGGAAGAAGGCGAACGAGACCACTATCTGAACATCAAGCGTGAAGGTGAGACTCGAGTAATATTGGAACGGGAAGAGCTCCGACACGGCCTTCTGGAGAAGTTCCCCCGCGAAGGCAATGACCAGACTGGCAAGAACGAAACGCGGGAGGAGACCACGCCACTTGGTCGCGTACCGCTCGTCTGCCGCCATGAATGGTATTCTCAGATGGCGCCTTATACGTCTGAGGTACCTCTCCGCGACATCGACTGGAACGGCCTCCACATCAAAGAGGTCGCGGCCGCCTACGACCAAAGACTAATCAACAACCCTGAGAAATGAGAGGGAGAATGGGAGGAACCATCAGGGTGGAGGGCACGAATCTCATCTTTGAACTGCATGGCGTGGACCAGATACTCGCGTTCCAGAGATTCATCACGGTCCCGCTCTCACATGTCGTTTCGGTCTCCACAGACAAGGTTCCATGGATAGAGCCTCTGTTGAGAGCACCTGGAACACATATCCCAGGCATCGTGAAGGATGGCACATACTTCGACTCAAAAGGGACACTGTTCTTCGAGATGCATCAGTGACAAGTGCATCACCGTCAACCTCGACCACGACATCTACAAGAAGATCGTCTTCGGGGTGGACGACAAGGAGGCGCCCGCGACGCTGATTAGAGAGCTGATCCGTCCTCCCTCGTGATGATACGGAACATCTGATTTTCCGTCGACCCGGTCTTTGTTAGTATCCGACGCCTGATAGAATGACGGTTAGGATGCAGAGCTTGGAAGAGCCGCTCTCACTGAGATTCAACCAGAAAGACAGGCGAGCTTCCAACATCAACAAATTCTTTCGAAAGAGGAAAGAACTCTAGGTAACTCTACCATGCGAAGCTAAATATAAAGTCGGAGGCCATCTACAAGATATCTGTCATGCCGACGATCAAGACCAGGGATGGGACGCAAATCTACTACAAGGACTGGGGAACGGGGCAGCCAGTGGTCTTCAGTCACGGCTGGCCGCTGAGCTCAGACGCCTGGGAGGACCAGATGCTGTTCCTGGCCTCGCACGGGTACCGCTGCGTGGCGCACGACCGCCGCGGCCACGGTCGGTCGTCCCAACCTTGGAACGGCAACGACATGGACACCTACGCAGACGACCTTGAAGAGCTGGTCAAGGCGCTCGACCTGAAGGACGCAGTCCACGTCGGCCACTCCACCGGCGGAGGCGAGGTCACTCGCTACATCGGCAGGCACGGTACCAAGCGCGTCGCCAAAGCGGTCCTGATCGGGGCGGTCCCACCCATCATGCTGAAGACGGCCTCCAACCCCGGCGGTCAACCTATCGAGGTCTTCGACCAGATTCGCGCGGGCGTCCAGGCCGACCGCTCCCAGTTCTGGAAGGACCTGTCAGCGCCGTTCTATGGGGCGAACCGCCCTAACTCCAAGGTCTCGCAGGGGCTGCGCGACTCCTTCTGGCTCCAGGGGATGATGGCCGGTCACAAGGCGGTCTACGACTGCATCAAGCAGTTCTCGGAGACAGACTTCACCGAGGATCTGAAGAAGATTGACGTACCGACGCTGATCCTTCACGGCGACGACGACCAGATAGTACCAATCGCCGACTCGGCGATGCTCTCGGCGAAGCTTGTGAGGGGTTCCACCCTGAAGGTCATCCCCGGCGCGCCCCACGGCATGTGCTCGACCCTCAAGGACGCCATCAACTCGGAGCTGCTCGCGTTCCTGAAGCTCGGGCGGTCTTGAAGGTCCAAGAACGAGAGAACGAGCCGCCTAATCGATTCTAGACGTTGTTAGTCTGCTCTGTGGCCGTCTTCTTCCGCACGACAACTATGGTACACTTCGTGGCGAACGCAGCGATCACACCGGCAGCGGCCAACCAGGGTGCGATGAGGACCCCGACGACGCCCGCAGTGACGGGTATCTCCAGGAGGGCCTTCCCGTCTTCGTTCTTCACTATTATTCGTGAGACGTTACCTTCGTGAAGCAGCTCTCTCACCTTCTTCGTCACTTCATCTGCCGAGACTGAAAACTCCTGAGTCGTTGTGTTCTTCAGTACATAAGCTCCGCACTCATTGCAGTACTTCGCATTATCGACAAGGTTGGCGCCGCAACTGCTACAGGTTTCCATACTATAGTTGGCAAGCGCTGATGTAGTTAAGCGGACTGTATTTTCTGCAAGGTTTTGTAATAGTTACGGCGGGTGGCAATTCACACTGTCAGTCTCAGTACGGTCCGATTCGCCAGGTCGCTCTCGCCGCAGAGCCAATCAATTCGACAGTGCTAGGTGGTACTGGGGCCGAAGACCTGTTTGGTAAAGCTCCTCTTCAGTACGGCCAGCGTGGAAAGGTCCACTATCGGCACGATCGAGCACGTAGGCTCCATACCCATGTTCGCCTGGAAGGGCGTCTGCGCCTGGAACGTCCCGGAGTTCACGATGAGGGTGCCGCGGTAGTCCAGCACGTCGATTGCGTGGACATGCCCCGAATGGAAGACGTCGGGGACCGGGTCGATGACTAGCATGTCCCTCAGCTCCGGGGCCAGCGCGGTCCTCTTCCCGTACATCGGCGCCAGATGCCTCGACTTGAGCAGGACCTGCATGGCCGCTGCGGGCCTGTCGTAGCTGAGGTTGGGCACCGTTGCTATGATGTCGTCCAGGCTCCTCCCGTGGTACACGAGGAAGTTGACGCCGTCCAGCTTCACTGAGGCAGGGTTGCCGACGTTCTTCACGTTCTCAAGCGCGTACAGTTGCTCTGCGACGTCGACCGAGATAGCCGGCTGAGGCAGCGCCTGCCGGACGGGGTCGTGGTTGCCCGGCGAGACCAGCACCTTGACATGCTTCGGGATCTCGGCGATGAGCTGCGCCGCGAGAGAGTACTGCTTCTTCAGGTTCCTCTCGCTGAGTTGGTACTCCTGTCCCGGATACACGCCGATTCCGTCGATGAGGTCGCCGGCGATTACCACGTACTTGACCCGGCTGACGATGTCTAGGTCGCCCAGCTTCCCGTTCAGCCACAGGATGAACCTCTGGAAGTCCTCCTCCAGGAACATCTTGCTCCCGATGTGCAGGTCTGAGAGCAAGACCGTATAGCCGCGGTGTGACGAGGTCACAGGTTTCCGGCTCGGTACGTCAGGCATCGTCAGCGACGTCGTGTAGATCTGGCTCCCTTTCCCTCCGGACAGCTCGGCCACCACGAAGCTGTCGAGGGGTATCTTCATCGCGATTGCAGCGAACTCATCATTGCACTGTATGCGTGCGGTTCCGGTCGGGTCGTCGATAGTAAGCTCGACGTTCCCGTGCTTGCTGTTCCTCTGGGAAAGCAGACCGGCTATCTTCATCTTGTCGAGCTTCTGTCCCTTCATCGCTTTCATGGACTCGATGTTGGAGATGTTCCTCGAGTCAGGTCTTCTTCTTGCAATCCCGAGCAGCCGCCAATATCTATCCTGGAATAGTTTCTTGAACCCTATGTCCGCCTCAGCTGGGGCGATCTGGTCGGTGGGATCGCTCATCACTTCTATCTCCCCGGCCTCGCCTGAGATGCGCAGGACCGGCTCCTGGGTCGCGAGAAGTTCCTGAGGAATCACCTGTTCGATGTCCGCCTTCCGTATCACCCTGTCCTCGTTCCCGGCCTTTCTCCGGATGGCGTTCTTGACGAGAAGCTCGATGTCGGTACCCGGGGGAAGCCCTGAGATGACTCCAAACGCCTCACCGTCTATCTGGTACCCTTCCGAGAGGGCCTTTGAGATAGCGTTGGTGAGCTCAAGCGACACTGTCGGTCACCACTGTACCTTTCCGGGCCCCGCCACGTCCTCCAGAACCTTCTTTCCCGTCCTGAGGAGCTCCTCGAGCCTGAGCGGGTCCAGTGACTCGCAGTAGATCCTCGTCTTCGGCTCCGTACCCGAAGACCTAAACATTATCCACGACCCATCCTTGAACACTATCTTCAGACCGTCGAGGCGCCTCACATCGGATATCCTGAACTTGGCGAACTCCGTTTCTATGCTCTCCGCGGCACTGGGAAGGTCCACCGAGACCGGGATGTTGACCTGTTTGTACTGCCACTTCGGCTCCGCGCTTATGAGCTTCAGTAGCTCCGGCTCTCTGGCCACGGCGTCGGCGATCAGCACAGCCGCGTACATCCCGTCCTCCCACATCCCCCACCGTGGGTCGACGACCTTGCTGGGCTCAGTGGCAAACGCGGCCCCTTCCTTCTCTATCTCAGCGAACGACTTGCCAATCGTGCTTCTCACGACGCGGCAGCCCATCTTGACCGCTTCCTCTTCAACTGCGGAAGACGTGTTCTCCGACAGTACGACGACCCGGCCCTGCTGCACCGCCGCCTTGAGAGCCAGTATCGAGACGATGGAGTCCGGGAGGACCCGCCCAGCCGGGTTGATCAGCACCAGTCGATCGGCATCTCCATCGTGAGCGAGCCCGAGGTCGGCTCCCAGCGAGGAGACGACCGCAGCAGTGTCGGCCAAGTTCTGGGGCGTCGGTTCCGGCAGCCTTGCTGGGAATCGCCATGAGATCTGGGCGTTGAGCGGGATGACCCTGTGCCCCAGCGAATCCAGCGCCTTGGGCGTGACCAGGGCACCGGGCCCGTTGGAACAATCAACGACTATCTTCAGACCCTTTGGTACCTTCTGAAATCGAGCGGCTAGCCTCTCAAGGTACGGACCTAGGACGTCACGGCAAGCCACCTCCCCGAACTCTGGCGAGCTCATGTTCGCCTCGACGGCCATCGCTCTCTCTATCCTCAGCTCCTGCTCCTTCGGGAGTTCCATGCCCTTTCCATCGAAGAACTTCACTCCGGAGTACTCTGGCGGGTTATGTGAAGCAGTAACTGAGAAGCCAATCTTGCATCCCTCCTCCCTCGCTCCGAACGCTGTCACGGGAGTAGGGACCAGTCCGAACAGAACAGGGTGACTTCCAGCCGATGAGATACCTGCGGCGACCACGCGCGCCAGCAGCGCCGAGCTCTTGCGTCCATCCCACCCAATGCCGTACGACCCCCTCCCGAATGCGAAAGCAGAGGTTAGGGCAAGCTTGTACACCTCTTCCGGGGTCTGGGTGGAGTTGAAGACTCCCCTCACGCCGGCGGTACCGAAGACTGGCAACGTATCACGGGTCCTCTGTCCGTCCGGGAGTCACAATACGTGCCATAACGCAACGACCTCTCTAACGCGCATTCCCATATTAAAGTGAAACCTGCACATAAGGCCCCCTCGTCGGAATGTGTCAAAAGGAAGTAAGAATTAATTAACATAGACAATCAAAGCGGAGAACGAATGAAGTTTGTTGAACCGCAGGTCTTCCTGATCGGCGAGACCAGGATCGACGCTGCCCAGGTCAAAGAGATGCTCGGCGCGATAGGAGGGTCCATAGCGACAGAATGGTTCTCAAAGACACAGAAGGCATCAAGATCCGAGGGCGAGCTCCTGACAGAGGTCGCAGGACGGCTGTGCTACAAGAGCTTCGGCGTCGGCCTTAACCCGAACGTCACCAAGATCCGCCAGTCCTCGGAGGAGTACATCCAGAACACGCTCTCCAAGGGCGACGGTTCCATCTTTGAGCACGCCACTTGCACCTTCGCCTTCATCAACGTCAGCAGGGTGTTCACCCACGAACTCGTCAGGCACAGAGTGGGTGTAGCAATCAGCCAGGAATCCTTGAGGTACGTGCGCCCATCCGAGCTCAGCTTCTGGCTCCCTCCAGAGCTCGCGGGAAAGAAGGCCAAGGTCAAGACCATAGTAGAGAACATCGAGGGGAGCTACAAGGACCTCGAAGGCGAGTTCGACTGGGAGAGCATGAACTTTGACGTTAAGAAGCGCATAACCTCTGCCCTGAGGAGGATTGCACCCGATGGTATGGCGACGTCAATCATCTGGACCGCAAACCACCGCACGATCAGGCACGTCATCGCGATGCGCACGGCAGAAGCCGCCGAGGTCGAGATTAGGTACGTCTTCGACAAGGTCGCACGGACCATGAAGGAGAAGTTCCCGCTGATCTACGCGGACTTTGAGCACACCGAGCTCCCCGACAAGACCAGGAGCTGGCGTCCGAAGTACGTGAAGGCCTAGGCGCGCTCGTCAGAACCGGTTTCTTGCAAAGAATAAAGAGGGCATGAATGGCTGGTGGCTTTGCCGGGATGGCGGAGTCTGGTTAACGCGCGGGCAATCCGTCCCCAAGTCGGGGCGAATCCGCAACTCGAGATCGGAGACTAGTCAGCCCGTGCCTCTTCGGGGGCATGTGGGTTCAAATCCCGAGGAAGAAATCGTCAGACGGATTCTTCCACGGGTGAAAGTCCCACTCCCGGCGCGTCTAATCCTATTATGCTCGCTTGCTAGAGAAGTCTGTGAGCGTCTGTCTGCAGAGGTCGCTGAAATCGATTTGGACTAGGCCGTCTTGAAGGATTCCCCGCATCCGCACGTGGAGACCGCGTTGGGGTTCTTCACCACGAACCCTCCGCCCATCAGCTTGTCTGATTGGAAGTCGATCATCGAGCCGGCTATGAAGGGCATACTCGACTTGTCGACGATGAGCTTCGCGCCATGCTGGGTGATTACATAGTCGTCGTCCGTACTCTTGTCTTCCGGAACCATCCCATACGAAAGGCCCGAGCAGCCACCGGCAGAGACGAAGACGCGCAGGCCGCCCTCAGACTTTCCCTGCTTCTGGAGGTATATCTTCAGCTCCTCTGCGGCCTGGGGTGTTATCTCGACGACCGGCTTGATTTCCTTGACTGCCTGGGACATTTTCATACCTGCATGACAGCAGGTCCTATAAAAACGACGCTACTTCAGCTTCCTCAGGGACTCGACGACCTCGTTATACGGAGGCTCGTCGCCGGGCACGTCGGTGACCCACCGGTACCGCAGTATCCCCTTGCGGTCGAGGACGAACACGGCCCGCTTCGACACCCCCTTGTAGCCCATGTCGGTCCAGGGGTCCTGCAGCACATCGAATGCCCTGCTGACCTTCTTGTTGAAGTCGCTCAGAAGGGGGTACTCGAGGTTGTATGTCTGCGCGTAGACCTTGAGAGTGTAAGCACTGTCGACGCTTATGCCGATCACGTTAGCCTGTAGCGCGTTGAACCTCGACATCCCGTCCCTGAAGATGCACATCTCCCGGTCGCAGGTCGGGGAGAACGCGAAGGGAAAGAAAGCTATCACCACGTTCCCCTTCTGGATGAACTCGGAAAGTCTTCTCTCCTTCTTTGCGGGGTCAGGCAGGGCGAAGTCAGGGACCCGTTGGCCGACTCTGAGGACCATGTCGCTCGTTCCTCCGACGGAAACTTAAGTCCTTTGTGACGATTCGAGCTTGTTGAGAAGGTCCACGGACTTGGCCATCAGCGAGACGATCTGCTCCTGCTTCTGGGGGTCCTTCTCGCTCTCGAGTAATGCCATGTTCTCCTTTAGCTTGCTAAGCAGCAGATCTCTCATGGTGGCCGCGACGTCACCGAAGGTTATCTCCTTGGCCGAGAGCGCCGCGTCGAGGTCATCGTGGGTCGTGCAGTAGACCTTGCCCTTGTACCTCATCTGCACCCCGTTGTCGAGAGAACACGGCTCCTTCAGCATCACGGCGCCACGCCGCATTAGCTCGACCGTCAGCTGCATCTTCTCACGCGATTTGCTCATTCGGGGCTATTTGCGGCTCCCGACCTATTAATCATTCGGGCGTGACTCACCGATGACAATAGCTTCGGTCGAGGGAAAGCCACATATCCTCCCTAACGTGGGCGACCCAATTGGCTTTCAAGGCGTCACAATTTGAGCACCAAAATCAAGAAACAACAAGTGAACGACGGGAAACTAGCGAAAGCGAGCGTGAGCCTTCAACAGATAGCTGACTCAAACATCACCCCCAGAAACATCCGGAAGATAGTCAAGGATTCCATGGTCATGCTCCAGGACTCCAAGCTCAGCATAGCCGTAAGGGCCGCGAACGCCATCAGCATGCTCGACGAGGTGGCGCAGGACCCGAACATGCCCTCCTTCGCGAGGGTGACGTTGTGGTCCGCCGTCTCGGAACTCGAATCAATCCGAGAGTAGCAAGACTTAACACAACAGCCTTCGACATACTGACGCTCGAACTTGCCAGCATGTCCCAGCTGTGGCACCACAACCGATACTCCGTCCAAGGTCTTCACAGTCATAGTGGAGCCGAACGAGGGGGAACGAGGATTGACCCAGCGGAAGGTCGGGATGTATCAGTGCTCGAAGTGTAACACTAAGTTTCCGATCATAGTTAGCCGTCAGAAGTACCTGGTCGTAGCGGAGGACCAGCTCAGGAAGATCCAGGGCGACCTGAAGGACCTGAAGGCAACCAACCTGGAGCTTCAGCAGAAGGTCACCGACCTCGTGAAGGATCAGGAAATCATGCAGGAGATGATGACCCAGAAGGACAGGGAGTCCCAGCTAAAGCAGCTGGAGGTCAAGGTGCATGCACTCGAGGGACAGGTCTCATATCTCAGAAAAGAGAAGGGAGAGCTCGAAGAGAAGGTATCGAAGTTCCGTTAAACCTGATAGCCTTCGCTCGAAGCTGCGGATTCCACGGAGTAGGATGCGATCTTCTCCTCTAGGACAGTCTTCTCTGTACGGAGTGCCTCAACGTCGCTAGCGAGTGAAGAGGCGTGCCTCTCCAGCTCCAACGTCGTTAACTTCTCCTTCAGGGTTGAGATGTCGGCGATGAGCGATGCCTGCTCCGCTTCTAACGCTTCAATTCGGCCTTCGAGCTCTGTCTTATGGTCCGCGTATTCGGTGACTACTTCCATTTACGACCAAGTCTCACTTCCGCCGGGAAGCGATTTCACCAGTCGGACGAAAAACAGTTGATACAATCGTTAAACCATTTCAATCGTCTGCAACTCTTATCAACGTGTCCGCCGTCCTCACGACCATCAGGGTCCTTGGGTCTGGTCTGACCCGGCGAAGAGGCAGTCGGTGCTGGGTGAGATCAAGAAGGCGCACCTCGACAGGATCCTGAACGTCCTGGCCAAGAGCCAAGGAAAGGGGCTCTCCAACGCGGAGTTGGACTCGGCTCTGAGAGTCTGGTCCATGTGGACTATTCATTGGCAGCTGACGGAGCTGCTCGCCCTGGGCTTGATAGAGTACAAGGTGGAGCCCTTCGGGGAGCCGGGGAGGTACGCGATCACGCCTCTCGGTCTTACTGTACTTCTGGAACTCAACTGGACCGAAATCATCACGAACCTCGAGGAGTGATAGGTGCGGGGGGTGGGATTCGAACCCACGAACCCCTAAGGGACGAGGTCCTGAGCCTCGCGCCGTTGACCAGGCTGGGCGACCCCCGCAGGTGGGCGCTTCGGCCAGAAAACTAGTTTTAAAGTAATCTGGTTCCGCGATTCTGACCCGAAGTCGGCCTTGTGCTACAATCCCCAGCTGACGACCTTGAGGGGAGTTATGGTCAGGATTGGAGATTCCCCCTCGCCCCAAGGGTTATTCCTGTATGCGTCGAATTTCTTGAAGAGAATCTTGAGCAGACGGAGATACTCCGGCCCCTTCTCAACCATCGTACAGGTGCCCTGGATGAAGACCGCCCTGTTGGGGTCGTACTCGTCTACCACGAGGGAGACCTTGGGGTTCTCTCTCAGGTTCTTCAGCTTCCTCGTACCATAGTCCACGGCCACTATGACCCTCTCCCCGTCCATTGCATACATGACTGGTATCACATGCGGCATGAGGTCCTTCGATGCCGTCGCCAGCCTTCCAAGGCCCCGATTGTTGAGAAACATGACTTCCTTCTTGTTCATGTACAGACGATTGGAGCCGCCCACAGTGGTAAAAACGTTCGGGAAGACGCGACCTGCTTGGATAATTAGGAGCCTCGGCCGGGATTTGATCCCGGGACCCCTGCCTTTCTGGATTTCTTTACCAAGGCAGTGCTCTACCAGGCTGAGCTACCGAGGCGTAGGTGCACATGGCACCAATAAGTGAGATTTTTTAGTGTTTGGTAAGGTCATCGGTACAATATTGCAAAATCTACAACACTATGGGGGTTTGCCACGCCACCATCACTCGCCGTGGTCGCCACTTGACTCAGATCGGCGTGCTCTGGACAGAGCGAACGCGGGTAGTGCAACTTAAATCACCACGCATTTTGTTTCCATGCTGCCGGGGTAGCATAGCTTGGCTCATTGCGCCGGGCACGCCTTAGGTGGGCGAAACTCATAATCCCAAGCTCGGATGCGAAATCCGGAGGTCGCGGGCTCGAAATGCGGAAACGCGAGAATCCCGCCCCCGGCACTCTCCCCCAGCTTCCGGTGCCGGACCGTTTTAAGGAAGAAAAGACAGTCGTTCTGATGAGCGACAACGGCGCAGGAGGTGTCAGAGAAGACATCTACAACAGCAGGCACAAGCTCGAGGTGGCTATAAGACGCCTCCAGCCGATGCGCAACGGAGAGACGGCCATCGAGTTTCTGCAGTACCTGCAGGCCTCCGGCCTCTCCACGATCAGGGTCGTCCGGTACGGCATGTGCCTCACGAAGATACTCAACTCGATCGACATCCAGCGGGCAGGGAGGAAGGAGATAGAGGCGTTCATCGCGGAACTGAACAGGTCGGACTACAAGGCCTGGACCAAGCACGCCTACAAGCTCACGGTGAAGAAGCTCTTCCAGTATCTCAGGTACGGGAACACGTCCAAGGACACCCCCTACCCGGAAGAAGTGGCGTGGATATCGCTCCGCATATCGGAGGCCGAGATCGAGAGGAACTCCAGAGCGAGCGCAGACAAGCTGCTTTCGACCGACGAGATCACCCAGCTCCTGAAGGCCACGAACAACCC
>PLUF01000034.1 GCA_003164815.1 Candidatus Gagatemarchaeum stordalenia | reverse complement strand
TTCTCCGACATCTACCACTTCACCCACCCGCAGGCGTACATGTTCCGGAACGCGCTGCAAAAGTGCCTTGGAGAGGCCTCGGAGCGCGAGGTCCCGACGCTCTCCTCGCTAGTCAAGGTGATCGAGGGCTACCCGCTGAGGTCGGCCTACGACAACGAGACCAAGGTCGCGCTCCTGAGGCGGCTCGTCCCCCTCACGGAAGGGCAGGTGGGGAGGGCGCTCAACGGCCCCTCGAGCCACTCGGTCGACGAGCTGCTCGACAAGGTCCTTTGCATCGAGCTGGGTCAGATCAGGGACATCCAGACGAGGAGCGTCTTCGTCGACATCCTGCTGAAGATCATCTACGAGCACAGGGTCAGCAAGCGCGGGAAGCTGGAGCACCTGATCGTGGTCGAGGAGGCGAGGAACATCGCGCCCGTGAGGAGGGAGGAGGACCCGCCGAGCGTCGGGGAGAGGATGATCTCCGAGCTCCGGAAGTTCGGGGAGGAGATCGTGTTCGTCGCTCAGTTCCCCACGCAGGTCGCCTCGGAGGTGATCAAGAACTCGGGAGTGCGGATAATCCACAGGGTCGCGTGGGCCGAGGACCTGAGGTTCATAGGAGAGGCGCTGAACCTGAACAAGGACCAGCTCGCGCACGTCTCGAGCCTGGGGGTGGGCGAGGCGGTTGTGAGCCTGTCGAGGCTCCAGAATCCTATCCTGGTTCAGGTCGACGCGGGGTCTGTCCTGGGGGCGGAGAGGAGGGACCTCAGCCTTGTTGAAGAGTCGTAGCCCAGGGTCCAGTCCCTCCAGGGGGCAGTCTGCGGGAGGCCGGAGCGAAGATCGAGCTCGATCTTCCTGGCGACCGACGCCGGCTTGGTCCTCGATGTGTCGTATTCGTGGACCTTCGACGGCCCGAACCTTCGGACGGCGGCGTCCAGGACCACCCCGATGAGCTCTGCCTCGACGTTCTCAAGGACCTTCTCGTGGGCGTAGCCTCTCGAGGAGAGGCGCCTCTTCAGGACGGCGGGGTCGCACCTCAGGACGGCCACGAAGTCTACGTCGGAGGCCTTGAGCACGTCGGCGAGGAGGTGGCCCGAGACGACGGCGCCGGAGAGACGGCGCCCTCTGATATCCCGACCCAGTGCATTCACGTCCACCGCCAGCTCGCCGAAGTCGTCCTGGACGGATTGCGACGCCGCGAGAGCGTTCAGCTCGAGGAGCTCCCTGTGGAGCTTCGGTGCCAAGAGGCGAGAGACGGACTTCTTGCCCGTCCCCGGGGTGCCCGTGATCCCCACGGCTCGGGTTTGGGTCATACGGCCTCGCCTCCGGCGGTCGGGTAGAATGGCATGCGGGCCGGGTCGCTGCTCTTCATTGCATAAATATTCGCCCTGTCCGGCACCATGGAGACCTAGTTTGAGCAAGAAGGCGACCGACGAACGGGAGAAGGGAGAGGTGAAGCCCGAGGGCGAGGAGGAGACCGAAGAGATGGCCGAGGAGACCGAGGAGCAGTCTGTCGAGATCAAGATCGAGAAGATAGAGGACAAAGAGACTGAGCACGAGAGGGCTAAGCGGCGGAAGCGCGGCAACAACACCCAGTGATCAGTCAGTAGATGGGACACGGGAGATGCCCGCGGCGTGACCGGGATATGGGAAACTAGCTCGGTCCGGAGAGCTAGTCACCCGGGCGCCTATTAGCGGTTTCTTCGTGCGGAAGCGTCTCAGGAGCCGGACACACGCGGCTCCCCCGCCTATTACGAAACAATCCTCTTGTTCTCAGGACAGAGGGCATGACGCGCGAGGATTGATTTTCGGCCATTGGATCATGATTCTCCTTCGGCATTTGAGTGCGAACCTAATCGGATATGAGAATGTCTCCGTGAACGATGTAAACCTTCGGCCGCCTCGGCTCACGGAAGGCAGTACCGTAGGCCAGCCGGTCTCATCGTCGAGAGAACTCAACCCAATCACCGACCAGACGGGTGACGGTCGACGCGCCGGAGAGATTCAGCATCAAAGCCTTCATTCTTGCGTCCCCCCGCTTTGCAGGGAGGTAAAGGACGCCTAAGTCCGGCCCTCGGCCGCCTGGATTGCAGGTTCGTCACCTCCGGGACCACGGAGAGCATATGCCGCGACGACCGCCAACAACGCGCCGGCGATGGGACCCACTATGTAGACCCAAAAGTGGGCGAAGTTCAGAAGCAGGAGGTCTGGCCCAAACGACCGAGCAGGGTTCATCGACGCGCTGCTGATCGGGCTCGCCCATAACCCAGCGAGCGCGATGTATCCCCCCACGGCCAGCGCTGCCAGCGGACCCACGTTCTGCGCCTTGGACGCCGTCCCGAGGATCACACTCACTAGGCCGAGCGTCAGGACGAGCTCCATCATCAGCGCCTGGAGGTCCGAGATTCCAAGTCCAGGCTCGGACGCCCCCAGCATCCCGACTTTGCCAAACATCAGCCAGAGGAAAGCACACGCGATAGTCGCGCCGAGCAACTGGGCGCCGATGTATCCAGGAACCCGCTTCCATGGAAAGTCGCCCCGCGCTGCGAAGCCGATTGTCACGGCCGGGTTGAGATGAGCACCAGAGACCGCGCCCATGAACAGGATGATCGCCATCACCATGAGGCCGGCCGCCGCTACCGCAGCGACACGGCCGACCTCCCCTAGGCTCACCGCGTTTACCACGCCAGCCCCTGCTGCGACGCCGACGAGGAAAAACGTCCCGAAGACCTCGCCGAACAACCTTCGCCACTCTAGGCGAGGATTGTCGAAGTCATTCCGATTGAGCTTGGGTTCCACCCGAAGGACTCGGACTTCGGCGTCCATGAGCCCGCAGCCTGGTGATACGTTTTACGTCTTTCCGTGTCGACCGGACACGCTTCGTCATTACTCAATTCAAATCCATCAACGAAAGGATACTGGTCGAAGCTCACCGGATTTGAACTAGAAGCACCTCGGCGTCAACAGTTAAATCAAGAAGTTGCAATCGTGTCAGCATGGCTGTTGTGGACGCCCCGGGAGGGGAGGTCGATACCCAGCCGCACACGATGTGGAAGGATTGGATCCGGTCCTAATCGCCCTGCTGTCTGTTCACCTGCTCCTGGCGCTCGGCTGGCTGGGCGGCGAGCTGATGACAGCCTTCGTCATAGGACCGGGGCTACAGCAGATGTCCTTGCAATCCAAGCGCGAATTTTTCGTCAAAGTGACCCCGAGGGCAGTCAGATACGTGAAGTGGATGATCGTCGGAACTGGCGTCACAGGGTTTCTACTGGCCTTCGTCACGCCGTCCAAATTGGCGGCTAGCGGCGTCGCAGTATCAGCCGGAATCGTGCTGGCGTTGATAGCTGCCGCCATCGAGGTGGTTGTGACGTCGCCCTCGTTCAAGAAGATAGCGTCTCTGGCGGACGCCTTGCAGAAGAGCGGGCAGCAGACCCCCTCCCAAGAGATGGCCACGCACGAGAAGAGGGCTCGCTGGGGCTCGTTGGCTGACACTGGCCTGCTCGTCGCCGTCCTCGTCTTGATGGTTATCACCGGCCTCTAGTTCAGCGAATTGGTGAGAGAAACTCCATTCCATTCCTCCATACCATTGGCTCAGTTTCGTTTGTCCTTATCATGAAGTTCATTATTGCAATCACATTCCTGCCTCGTCTCGCCCTGCCGCGCTCTGACGAGCGCATCTTCCTGCCTCGGCTGCTTTTCGGCCTTGGCTGTCCGCCTCCCTTGGCCCTGCACGCTGCGGACTGAGTGCAGTTTACCATTTGACGAGACGATTCTGTCCATGAGCTGCAACATCATGGGTTCACTTGCGGCTATTGTCTGTCGGGGCTGGAGCCAGACAAAGGCGCTGGCGTGGCATAGGTTCGAGAGCAGGTTCGAGCCCTAGGGGAGGGGGGCCGCCTCATACACCGCTTAGGTGGTCGTCCTCGGTTCGACCAAGTGGAGTGCATCGACAGCCCGATCGTTCGAGACCGAGGCGGTAAGCGTGGCACTTACGAAGAGACGCCTGGAGTCAAGTGCGATTCCCGAGAGAAGATTCAGAAGGGGAAGGCCAATCGTGAAGCAGGGGAGCGACGCCGGGAACGATAATCTCAAAGTCCCTCGCTTCGGCAGAGCTTTACGGCTTTCTTTTACTTAAGGGTGTCAAGTTCAGCTTCTTCTATTCCATCGGCTGCCAGAGAGGGGCGAGAGGATTCTCCGACTATGGTTTGCTCGGCGGGTTCGCTCTCGGTCTGATTTTTCGAGCCTTTGGCTGCTCAACATATCTTATCCTCTCTCCGGTCACGCTGGCGAAGGGCGTAAGCTTGTGCATCCTCCCGGGCTTTCCGCTCGAGATATGGATCGCTCGAATACCCCTAACTGTGAGAGCGTCTGCGACGAGCGAGCGGTGGCATCTGTATGGATTACCCTCCGCGCACATTATCGCCACAGTGCCAACTTTGGACAGAGCAATCAGCCTGTCCAATCCGATCTCGAATTCTTCCGTCTGCATGTGGTCCGCGTATCCGCGAAAGCTGAGATTCCTCCACCCGGTGTTCTCGGAATCCTTCGAGGGACGCCTAAGGCCGCCGAGTTCCTTCAGGTGGACGTAACCTATTCCGACTTTCTTCAGAGTTTTTTCCAGCGAATCCTCGTTGAACTGAGGGTTGTGCCTCGATTTGGGAATAGTCCGTATGTCGATAAGCATAGTGATTGAGTGCGCCAGCAGGATGCTGACGAACCTCTCGGCAGACATGGTCGAATGGCCGATCACGTAGATCGTGATTTTGCCTAATGGTATCATCGATTTTTCCTTACCCGGCAGATACGGCGCGTGAATTCAGGTTATCACTTCGTCCGGACATCCCTCATTATGTTCCACGCCGACCTTTGCACCGCATTTGGGACATTCGGTATCTTGGAAAATAGGAGGTCCTTTCTTCTTCAATTCCCTTCGAACAAGCGGGTTCTAGGAACCTAATAGGGGATTCGTATGTAACGGGACCTAGCCGAGCCACGTCTCACAGCATTTCCCGTCACAATGAGAACGACTCGCCAGCTAGGGCGGCGAAGATCAAGTGACAGGAGATTCGGCGGACACGGGGAGAAGATGCGAGACGCTCGAGGCTTGGACAAGGAAGCGTTTCCCCGCGAAGAAGGTCGCCTATCGATGGTCGGGCCAGGACTTTGATTCCAAGGATTCTCTCGCCTTCATCGGGCGTAACCCAAAAGACAGACGGAAGAACCTCTTCATCGCTACTGGAAATTCTTGGAATGGAATAACCTATGGGGCTATTGTAGGGATGCTCCTAAGCGACATGATCCTTGGAAAAGAAAACGAATGGACACGCCTTTACTATCCGTCTCGCAGGATGGTGAAGCAATCAAGTATTTCCTACCCAGAACGTAGTCCAAAGCCGCAAAAGTTGGGACTACAAGGTGCCTTGCAGATGGCAGAGAGACTTTCAAAGGGACAGGGAATGGTTTTCGAGATACGAGGAAAGGGGTCGATGGCATTTTACAGATCTGAGAAAGGGAGTCTTCGGTCCTTTTCCGCTTCATGTACGCACGAGGGTTGCACCGTGACATGGAATGGGTCTGAAGGATCTTTTGACTGCTCGTGTCATGGATCCAGATTCTCGTACAGAGGCAAAGTCGTCAGCAGCCCCGCAAACGATGATCTAAAGACTGTTGCGTGATTCAAGAAATCAATTCGCATCAGGTGCGAGTCTTCGAGGTCATGAAAAAAAGCGGACGGTACCAATTTGAGCACCGTTTTCGGCGCGATTCCCGTCAAGCCCGCGATTCGGCTGAGTAGGGCACTTCACCCTAGGTTCAAATCCCTCTCTAACGCGGCAAATTTCGTGCTCGATTGAAAGGGGTTGCCCCGGGTGGGAGTCCACCTTTAGGTTCGAATCCCCACCACGTCCTGGTCCTATCTCAGCTAAGTTCGATTCCCGTCGGGCCCGCCTACATTTAACCTAGAATGTGCTCCGATTAACTAACAGAGCCTAAATCAAGCGCTTCTATCGTCAGTTCAATTCCAGGGTGAGAAAGTAGACAGGCCGATTCGCATGGAGCTTGAACTCAAGGCACCAGAGTGGGGGTTTTGAACAGCGAAGTGATCACATCTCACCGGCCCCACTTCAAATTCCGAGTTCATTTCTTCCTCTTTCAGATAAAACAAACTCGAAATTGGCTTATTATTTGGGGTGTTAAAATCAAGCCCGTATTTGAACTCAAGTTGAGGTCAGGGCCTACACCAGCCTCACCAAGTATACTATTCAAAGCCACGCCATTTCTCGGTTTCAGGTGCTCGAACTCCGCGCTGGCTTCCCGTCCACGAGCACCTTCAAATCCCTCCTCTTAAAAATTGCGACCAGGGGCAAACTCATTCCTAGTCTGACTTCGACCTTGTGTACCTCAGAGGTTCCTACGTCGAAAGAGAATTTCTTCGCACCGAGCGAGTAGTAGTATTCATCGGCCAGCTTCTCTCCGTCCAGCTCGATGCGGATATGCTTCGTTAGCCAGTCATGATCTACTGTAAGTGTGTGCTTCTCCTTCTCTCCTATTTCGAAACTGGATTTGGTCATGCGTCTTGCGAAGGGTGACAGGACATAAAAGAGATTCGCACCGTCCAGATCTTGGACCGATTTCGAAGCCGAGGCGGCTACTTCCATTTCGTCAGTATCTCCTCCCTGCGGAAGGCCGCTCTCGAGATGAAGAAGAGCAGCACGTCTGCGACGAGCAGGGCTGCTACGATTATCAATAGGTTGCTGGTGACTCCGAGGTCGATCAGGTTCAGTTCTCCGGAGACGTACAGCCCGCCGAGCGGGAGGACGGCCAGGGTCCCCAGCTGTTGTCCGACCCTGACGTCGGCCACCCTCGAGGAGATGACTACGTTCACCAGTACGCTCATCAACAACGCGAGAGGAAGAAGCAGGAGCACAACGATGGCTGAGTTCCAATCTGGGAAGTAGTAGTAACCGAGCTTGCCTCTGGTGGTCAGGTCCATGAGAAGCATGAAGAGCGCAGAACCTCCCAGGAGCGGTACCAGCGGCGGAAAGAATGCGGCTATCCCCTTGCCGAGGAGGATTTCGCTGTCTGTCGTCGGCGTCGCAAGCAGCGGCTCGAGGCTCTTTTCGACCTTCTCTCCGACGATGGTATAGTTGGCGATGGGGGTTGGGAGGCCCGCAGCCAGGACCACGTAGAAGAAGAGGAACGCAGGGAGAAATACCACCAACTCGGCAGGGGACTTGTGGGCGACGTAGCCTATCACCGCTGGGATGAGGACGGCGATGAGAAAGGGAACGACGAACAACGTATAGATGATGTTCTTCTTCTTGCGGTAGGTCTTGAAGTCCTTCGCCGCTATTATCCACGACTTGGCGAGCCGCACGTTCCTAACTCCCCCCTTCCCTCACCAGCTTCGGGTATACGTCTTTGAGCGAGGTGCCAGGAATCTCTCTTATGCTCCGTCACCCTTGGCCATCTAATTGATTGAAACCGAAAATTTCGCCAGGAGGTTCGGCGACCTCACAGCAGAATGCGCCCAGAGTGTCTGACGACATATCGGGGACCGCACATGACTCTCGACTGGCTTGGACTATTTGACGATATGGAAACTGCACCCGTAGATTTGAGCGACCCGGGCGAGATCTAGTCTCCAGGTTCCGATTCCTGTTCATTCCCTCGATGCAATCTCCCTCCCCGAGTGCCCGTACCACCCAACAGCCTGTTCAGTGTAGGTACCCGCTCGAGGCCGCGTCAAGGGTAGCAACTCAATTCCAGGCTGAGTAAGTAAACTGGGCGATTCCCGTCGGGCCCGCCTCAAAATTAGCTGAGTAGGGCACCTCACTATAGGTTCAAAGCTCCGACTCTATGGTTCAAATCCCCTCCTAAAACGGGAGATTTCGTTCTCGATTGAAATGGGTTGCCCCGGGTGGGATTTGAACCCACGTCGCTACCTCGAGAGGGTAACATGCTTGACCGGGCTACACTACCGGGGCCAGATGAGCGTTGCCCCCACTACGGGTCTGGATTAAAACTTGTCACGCGGCCCCCAACTCCGACGGCGAGGAGCGGCTAGCTCTACGTCGAGAGAGCCGAACAAAGCTCGGATCGGGAGGATGGTACAATACGTTGAACGCCATCAGGAAGTCACGTTGGATGGGGGAGGTCAAAATAGGTCGTTTCGCCCTTCCCGGGCGCAATACGGCCCGCCTATGGCTTCAGAATCGCCTTTGCGGCGAGTTTGACGTCGGATGGCTTCACGGTCTTCCTACCGGCGTGCTTCGCCAGTTCAATCGCCTGCTTGGCGATTTGCGTCCCGACGTCCTCGAGAACCACGCGAAGCTCCATCGCGGCATCATCCCCCACCCTGTCGGCTCCAGCCTTCTTAATCAGGCGGTAGACCGCAGCTAAACCAAATTCTGACTCAGACATACTCTTTTTGATTCGCAAAGCGAATTATTAAACGTTTGGTGTAAAAACGTTTGCATCTCGGCTCCATTCCCGTGCGCCCGCATGATTCTCACCGCTTACAGCCAGAGGGGCAGAATACTGAGGAATCACACTTCGAGCGAGTAGAATCACCCCCATAGGAGATATAATCCTCCGAACCTACGGTCAGCCAATGACCCTCGTCGACGCCCACGTTCACCTGCCCTCTTACGGGGACGACCTTGGACCCCTGCGGCTTGCGTCGGCGAGGTCGATGTGCCTCGTCTCCTGCACGGTGCGGGCCGCGGAGGCCGGAGAGAGCGGCCGCCTCAAGTCTTGGGGCGCACGGGGCGTCAAATGCTTCGTGGGAGTGCACCCCTCAGAGGTCACGGCCGAAAGACCGAGTTCGGCCCTCGCACCCTTCCTCGAGGACTGCGACGGGATCGGCGAGATAGGGTTGGACGAGAAGTACTCGTCGACGGGTGACGGGAGCGCCCAGATGGAGTCCTTCCTCGACCAGCTTCGCATAGCCGAGAGGCTGGGCAAACCGGTCGAAGTTCACAGCAGAGGCTCCGAGGTGAGGTGCCTGGAGGTACTCGGCACATTCAACCTCAGCAGGGTGCTGATGCACTGGTTCGAGGGCGAGCCGCAGCTGCCGGAGGTGGTCTCACGGGGGTACTTTGTCTCCGTAGGGCCGGCACTGCTCTACTCCAAGAAGATGCGGAGGATAGCCAGGAGCCTCCCCCCGGACCGCATACTCACCGAGAGCGATGGCCCGGTCTCGTTCGGGCCCCTCGGCGGGGCGAGCGGCCCGAGCCTGATCCCCAGCGTCGTGTTCGGGCTGGCAGAGATCAGAGGCCAGGGCTTCGATGATGTCGAACGGCAGGTCGAGGAGAACGCGAAGCGCTTCCTCGGCGTGGAAAGGTTAATCTAACCTCGTGCCGGGGCGCGCCTGCTAATATTGGATAGAGTTCGCAGGATTTCAGAAGAGATGGTCCAGAAGTTTCCGGAGGCTTTCGGGAGGGACTATCAGGCGAACAAGGACAAGCTCAACACGCTAGCCGTCGTGCACTCCAAGATGCTCAGGAACAAGATCGCGGGCTACATCACCAAGATGAACGGGAAGGCCGCTAGAGAGGAAGAAGAGGAAGCGGCCGAGCAGCCGGCCGAGTAAGATGTGGCAACCCCGCACGCAAGAATAAATCTCAAGCTAAGAAAGATCTCAAGCCTTAGGCCGCACGAGGAGACGGTGGAGCGGCTGTCCGAAGGGCTGCTCAAAAGGCTCCTTCGCGACGGGGTGCAGAGGGACCCCGTCGTTGTGGACGAAGCGACCGGCACAATCCTCGATGGCACGCACAGGGTGGACGCCCTCAGGAAGGCTGGAGCCAAGCTCGCGCTCACCTACCTCGTCGACTATGGAGACCCTCGGGTGCGGCTCTACAAGTGGTACAGGGTCATCTCGAGGCCGGGCGAGGGAACCGCGAAGGAGATCCTTAGCGAGCTGAAACTCGAGAAACGTGGGCCCCTAGTGTCGACGGATCTCCCTCCCAGACCGCGGAGCGGGTTGCTCGTGGCCTACCTCGGCGAGGTCTTCGGGAGGGAGGCGGACGACCTTGAGGGTGACACGTCCGCCATTAGGAGCTTCGACCGGGCGGCTGCCGGAAAGGGCCTGCACCTAGGGTTCGTCGATGAGGCCTCAGCAACTCCCGGGCTGGTCCAGAGGGAAGACCTGACGCTCATCCCTCCCGGGTTCGGGAAGGAGGACGTTCTGCGGGCGGGGGCGGAGGGGAGACTGCTGCCCCCAAAGTCGACCCTGCACGTCTTCCCCATAAGACCCCTAGGAGTGGACTACCCGGTCGAGTCCCTGCGAACCGGGAAGGACGTACTAGAGGAGGTCCTTGGGGCAAGAAGCACCCGGCTAATCGAACCCCGTTCGGCTTATGGGGGGAGGGGCTACCGTGAGAGGGTCGTGGTGTTCGAGTGAGTTGATCAGGGTCACGTGCATCGGGCACATCAGGACTAGCGTCGGCAAGGAGACGGTCGAAATCCAAGATAGCGGCATGAAGACCAGCGAGCTGATAGGTAGACTAAGGGAGATGGGCCGCGGCGACCCGAACCTGGGGTTCAGCGTGTACAACACCCTGGTGATAGTGAACGGGGAGGTCGCCTTCACGGCCGCGGCCAGCGATAGGGTATTGGAAGACGGGGACGAGGTCCTCCTCCTCCCCTTCTCCCACGGAGGATGAGGTCATGGCAGGCGTCCTAGCGGCGAAGGCGAGATTCGGGTCTGGAGACGCGGAAGGCGTGCTCCTCTCCTTGAGGAAGAGGCACCCCGATCTGATAATCCAGCTGGTCAGGCTGAAGAAGGTCCCGGAGAGTCGGACGATCGCCATGGTTGGCCAGCAGACGCTGAGGGCGGCTGAGACCGGCGCGCTGCTGGCGGCCAAGCCCGAGGTCGACCTCTTGCTGAGGCTCGCGGGGACCACCCAGATCGCGGTGGCGATCGAGGAGTCCGGCTACAGGGCAAAGGGGGAGATGCTTCTGGTCGCGGCCGGCCCGGCGCGGCGACTTTCAGGTCTCCGGAAGGAGCTGGTCGGCGACCCGAGCTACCAGGTTCTAGAGGGCGAAACGGTCAGTCCCGCCGGTCTCGCCGTCGTAGAGAGGGCCGCCCTCCTTGGGACGCGGTCCTAGGAAGAACGTTTCAGTCTCGTGATGCTGATTATCTCGTCTGGGCGCGCCAGCGCAAGCGCGGTGTATTCGCCGAGGACCTCGATCTGTACCACCATGTCCGGGGACTCGAGGTCGACCTTCCTGTCGACGACGTCGGCGATCGCGTCGATGAGCTCCCTCCTCGAGTAGGGCGAGTCGCGGTCGTCAATGTCTATCTTGAACGACTCGGTGGAACCGATCTGGGACCCTAGCTGCTTTGCGCCCTCCTTGATCTGCTCGAGGTCGGTGTCGACCACCATGTCGACCGGGATCACCCTCTGCACGAAGTGGACCCTGAACGGCTCGGACCTTACGTACTCCCGGAAGAATGCGACGAAACCTCGTGGGTCCTCGAGGTCTACCTCGAGCACGCCGTCGAAGTCGGATTTTTCGATGTGGAGCTTCCGCAGCCCGTGTTGGAGCGCAATCTCCTTGAACTCCGCTGAGGCCTTCGCCTCGTTCCCCTTCTGTGAAGTCAGAATCAGGTTCATCTATCCAGTCTCTCCCGCGTAATCCCTGGCTCAAAGGCGACTGCACCCCTCCTTAAAACCTCGACAGCTTCCCCGTCGACCTTCACGACTGTCGATTCGGTTCCTCCCCTCGCGCCCCCGTCAAGGATGGCGTCTATCCTGTTACCAAGAGACACGAAGACATCCCCGGCGCTCCGGGAAGACGGCTGGCCGGAGAGGTTTGCGCTGGTCCCCGTGATCCTCCCTCCGCACTCTCCCGCCAGAGCAAGTGCGATCTCATCGTCCGGGACCCGAACCCCCAGCCAGCCGGTCCCCTGGTCCAGCGGTGTGGGAACCTCGACCTTGAGCGGCGCCACGATGGTCATCGCCCCGGGCCAGTACTTGCGAGCGATCTCGAGCGCCCTGGGACCCAGCTCCACCAGCCCCGCGGCGTCTCCCTCGCTCGCGCAGATGACCGGGATGGGCTTTGACTCTCTCGCCTTCGCCTCTACGAGACGACCGACGGCGTCGGCGCTGAAGGGGTCGCAGCCAAGACCGTACACGGTGTCCGTCGGATAGGCGACGATCCCGCCGCGCTTCACCATCGCCGACGCGGTCGCGACCGAACGGGCATCCGCGGCGAGGAGCAGGGCCTTCAAAGCGGCTCCCGGCTCCGGGCAAGACTTAATAGCTTAACTAGAAACCGCACGCGCGGTTCGCATGTCAGTGGAAGACGACGAATCCGACGAAGACTTTGACGAAGACCTCGACGACGACGGATGGGAAGAGGACTCGGACGAAGACGACCTCTGAAGGGACGCCACATCTAAGAGGCCCTGCAGTTTTAAGGCCATGATAGCGGGTATCGGGCAAGGGAACAGTTTGAACAGACCCGTATTCCTCATCAACTTCAAGAACTACCGAGAGATACTCGGAGAAGGAGCCGTGCGCCTTGCGGCCGACGCCCAGCTCGCCGCTGAGGATCTAGATATCGAGCTCATCATCGCACCACCGGTACCCTCCCTGTCCGCCGTGGCCGCGGTCTCTAGACTCAGGGTCTTCAGCCAGAGCGTGGGGAACCAGAACGAGGGGAAGAGCACAGGGGCGATCATCCCGGAAGCGCTGAAGGCCTCCGGCTGTTCAGGGTCGATCATCAACCACAGCGAGTCGCGACTCCCGCCTGAGACGGTCCGAGCCTTGCTGCCCAGGATGAAGGGCCTCGGGCTGTCTTCGTGCGTCTGCGGCGAGGACGCCGGCGAGATAGTGCGGTTGGCTGCCTTCGACCCGGAGTACCTGGCGGTCGAGCCGCCGGAACTGATAGGGACCGGGATCGCTGTCTCGAACGCGAGACCGGAGCTTCTGCGCGAGACCGTAAAGTCTGCCAGAGGGGCGGGCTACTCTGGGAGGCTCCTCTGCGGCGCCGGGATAGTCTCTGGGGAGGACGCGAGCGCCGCCATCGGGCTAGGGATGGATGGGATCCTGGTCGCGAGCAGCGTCGTGAAGTCGAAGGACTGGGGCGCCAAGGTTAGGGAGCTCGCCACGGCCCTGCTGTGACCAGATACTGCAATCGTGGAATGATCGGCTGAGGTTAGAAACCCGTAAATAAAGTGCCAAAACCGGCCGGCTCATGAGCAAGACTAACCAGAATCCATTTGAGAACGTGCTTGTACAGCTCGATATCGCCGGAGAGTACCTGAAGCTCGAACCGGGAGTCAGGGACATGCTCCGCCAGCCCAAACGGATCGTTACAGTCTCGCTTCCGGTCAAGATGGACGACGGGAGGACCAACGTCTTCACCGGGTACAGGGTTCAGTACAACGACGCCAGGGGTCCCTTCAAGGGCGGGATCAGGTACCACCCCGGAGTGACCCTGGACGAGGTAAAGGCTCTCTCAGCATGGATGACATGGAAGTGCAGCGTCGCTGACATACCGTTCGGCGGGGCGAAGGGAGGGGTCATCTGCGACCCGAAGAAGATGTCCCAGGGAGAGCTCGAGAGGCTCACCCGCAGGTACGCTGCCGCCATCTCGAACGTCATCGGGCCAGACCAGGACATCCCAGCCCCGGACGTCTACACCAACTCCCAGATCATGGCGTGGATACTCGACACATACAGCCTCATCAAGGGGTACGCGGTCCCAGGAGTCGTGACTGGGAAGCCGATCTCGCTCGGGGGGTCTCTCGGGAGGGACACGGCTACGGGGAGGGGAGCCGCCTTCTGCACCCGGGAAGCCGCCAAGGCCGTGAAGGTCCCCCTGAAGGGCGCGACGTTCGCGGTTCAGGGGTTCGGCAACGCAGGTGCGAACTACGCGCTCATAATGGAGGAGATGGGCGCGAAGCTGATCGCTGCGAGCGACTCCCAAGGCGGGATACTCAACAAGAAGGGTCTCGACGCCAAGAAGGTACTCGCCCACAAGGAGAAGGGGGGCACGGTCGTGGGCTACCCGGGCGCCGAGTCGGTCACCAACGATGAGCTCCTCCAGAGCGAGTGCGACATCCTCAGCCCGGCGGCACTGGAGAACGCGATAACCAAGGACATCGCCAGAGGCGTCAGGGCGAAGATAGTCGTCGAGTGCGCCAACGGCCCGACGACCCCCGAGGCAGACAGGGTCCTGGACAAGAAGGGCGTCTTCCTCGTCCCGGACATCCTCGCCAACTCAGGAGGGGTAATCGTGAGCTACTTGGAGTGGGTGCAGAACCTGGACAGGCTCTACTGGACGGAGGAGGAGGTGAACTCCAGGCTGGAGCAGAAGATCACGAGCGCCTTCAAGGGGGTCCACCAAGAGGCAAAGAAGCACGGTGTCTCGATGAGGACCGGCGCCCTAATCGTCGGCGTCGGGAGAGTCGCCGAGGCGGTCAGGACCCTGGGGCTCTGGCCCTAGGTCCGCTGATCATCGCCTCGACCTCGCGAACTAGCCCGGCCGAGCCGAGGTAGAGCGGAGTCGTCTCGGCCAGGGCCGAGGGCTCTATCGACAGGACGTCGCGGGCCCCGTCTGAGGCGTACCCGCCCGCATTCTTGGTGATTAGGGCCATGGGCGCGGCCTCGTAGAGCACCCGGAGCTTCCCGTGGGGCTTGTTCTTCAGGGCGGGATACCCGAATATCCCGCCTCGGCGGAGGACCTGATTGAAGTCCCCCACGAAGGTCCCCCCGTACCTCAGCTTCAGGCCGCGGCCCTCGAGCGAGGAGACGAACGTCGCCACGGGCTCGATCCACTCGCTTCGCTGTCCCCCTAGTCCGTAGACCTCGGGCTCGCTCGGGATCACGGAAGACTCTTCCATCAGTATGAACGGGTCGCCCTCCCGACCCTCCGCAGCGACGAACGTGTGGACGCCAGCCCCGGTCGTGTAGGTCAGCGTAAGCATCGGGCCATAGGTGATGAACGCCGCCCCGACCATGTGCTCACCTGAGCAGGGCAGCGAAGCGGAGTAGAAGCCGAAGATGCTCCCCAGCAGGTTGTTCGTCGCGATGTTGGAGGAGCCGTCGAGAGGATCCATGGCGACGTGTAGCCTCCCGACGCCCTTCCTCGGCTCCGCCATCTCCTCGGAGGCCACCTCGCTCACGGTCCCGGTCGCGAGCAGCGTCGATGCGAAGACCTCGTTGGCGTAGAGGTCGATCTCGGTCTGCCTCTCGCCGGAGGGGTTGACGCCGCGGGTGAGCCTGGTCGTGAACGGGAGGGAGCGCCTCACCTGCAGGCTCGCACTTGCAATGTTGAGCAGGAGGCGCGAGAGGTCCGCCGGCGCGCGGTCGTTGAGAAAACTTTTCAGGTCCGTCAAAAATGTCGCTTACCCTTAAATACGCCTCGCCGGGGATAAAGCTATTGCGTGACGCAGCATGACGGGTAAGAACGACCTCATGGACATCTTCCTCAAGGACGGGAAGAGCCTCATCATAGCCTACGACCAAGGACTGGAGCACGGCCCGACCTCTGACTTCGACAACAGGAACGTCGACCCGGCCTTCATCGTGGAGATAGCCTCGAAGGGAGGTTTCAACGGGATCGCCCTGCAGAAGGGTGTCGCCGAGAAGTACTACGACGGGAAGGTTCCTCTGATTGTGAAGGTAAACGGCAAGTCAGCGCTTTCGAAGGGGGAGCCGAACGCGAAACAGAACTGCTCCGTCGAGTACGCCGTCTCGCTGGGTGCCAAGGCGATAGGCTATACGATCTACCTGGGGAGCGCATTCGAGGCGGACATGTTCAAGGAGTTCGGACGCATCCAGGAGGAGGCCCACGAGCGGGGGCTGGCCGCGATAGCGTGGGTGTATCCTAGGGGCGCCGCGGTCCAGAACGACACCTCGAAGGAGATAGTCTCCTACGCCGCGAGGACGGCGCTGGAGCTCGGAGCCGACGCGGCCAAGATAAAGTACACTGGGGACAGCCAGTCGTTCTCATGGGCGGTGAGATCGGCAGGGAAGGTCAAGGTCTTCATGTCCGGCGGCCCGAAGGCGTCGAGCGACGAGGCGTTCCTCGCGCAGGTCAGGGGGGCGATAGACGCGGGGGCGACCGGGATCGCGGTGGGAAGGAACGTCTGGCAGCATCAGGAGCCCGTCAAGATGGCAGAGATGCTGAGGAAGGTCGTCTTCGAGAACCTTCAGATAGCGTCGGCGAGACCGCCCAGCTAACGGAGAGACGCTACCGATGAAAATATTCATCATAGACATCGACGGGACTATCTGCGAGAACATCCCGAACGAGCTGGGGGCCGAACGGATGAGGCATGCCAAGCCGTTCAACGACTCGATAAAGGCGATAAACAACCTCTACGACGCCGGGAACTACATCTGCTTCTTCACCGCGAGGACGGACGAGCATGAGGAGGCGACCCGGGACTGGCTCAAGAAGCACGCCGTGAAGTACCACCAGCTCATCCTGAACAAGCCACGGAAGCTTCCTCCATACGTCGAGTACCACTTCATCGACGACGCGCACGTAAAGGCAACCACGTTCAAGGGGAAGTTCTCGAACTTCGTCAAGAAGAACGTGGAAGTCGAGGTCTTCGAGGAATAGCGTCAGTTCGGCCAAGGTTAAATAGAGAAACCGGATACGCGATAGGGGATGTCACTTCCAAGGATACAGTCCGCGTTGGAGAAGCTCGAGGTGCAGCTCTCCGAGACACAGTCACAGCTCAAGCGTGTCGAGGACCTGATACGAAACAACAGGGCGGAGTCCAACTCAAAGTCAGATAAGATGCTGGAGGATCAGGGCGCAAAGTTCACAAGCTTGAAGACGGAGCTCAGCGCGATGAGAACCGACGTAAACACAATGAAGACGGGTATAAGCGTGAGGATCGACTCAATAGACAAGCGCATCAACAACCTCGAGATCAGCTTCAAGAAGCTCGAGGAGACTCTCCGACAGGAGTAGGCGTCTCCCGTCAGAGCCTGACGGTCCCGCCGCCAGCGATTCTTAGGTTCTTGCCGTTCAAGTCGACTACCACGACCTTCATGCCTTCCCAGGTTGGGATGGGGTTGGGAAGTGCCGCGGCGAATATTCCAGAGCCCTCGTCGGTTATCTTTGCTATCGCCAACTCCCCAGGCAGCTGGAGATGAAGGTCCCGTCCACCGACCTCCTGCCGGTAGTATGGGCTGCGTGAGAACTGGAAGGTCGGCCTCTCAGTCAGTTTGAACGACCCGTCGTCGAGCCAGGAGGCCTTGTCGAGGTCCCTCGCGTCGACGCCCTTGAGCGAGAGTCCCACCCTGATTCCTGCGCCCGCGCTCTCGTAGTCCTCGTCGTTGACCTGGATACCCTTCACCTCCACAGTCTTCTCGGAGGACGAAGGCACAGCGCGCAGCTTGTCGTGGACCGAGACCTTCCCGCCTAGTATGAACCCAAGCACCACTGTCCCGACCCCCTTCACGCTGAACGCCCGGTCGATGTAGACTAGGGCCCCCGACGGAGGGGTGTTCGGCGAGGGGCCGATGCGCGATAGATCGATGATCGACGAGTCGCCCGACCTCTCGTCGGTGGGATAGTCGGCGAGCCTGAGGCCCTTGAACGCCGACTTTGTTGCATCCGGGGGCGCGGCGCCGTCGATTATCTCGACGGCCCCGGGAAGGCCGTAGCTCTCGAGGAGGACTGCGAGCTCGCCGTCGGGCGCCGAGAGCTTGCCACCCTTGGGCAGGAGGTAGTAGGCGTAGTCGCAGATGGAGGCGATCCTTGAGTAGCCCTGGACCCTCTCCGGGTACGCTGGGTCGTCCAAGAACGAGTACCGCTTCCCCGCTTCGTTCCTGTGATAGACTATCATCCCCTCGACCTCGCTCTTCTTGGCGACGTTGGCCATGAATCGGGCCTTCTGCTCCTTGTCGGTTCCGAAGACGCCTATGGTATGACCGTCCATGCCGAATGAGCCGGCGGTCCGGCCGGCCGTATTAAAACTAGGGGAACAGGTCGGTGCTGAGATACTTGAGCCCGGTGTCGGGGATTATCGTGACTATCGTCCCGGCCTTCGGGAGGCGCTTTGCGAGTTTCAGGCAGGCGGCGACGTTGGCGCCCCCGCTGAATCCGGAGAGGATGCCCTCCTTGCTCGCGAGCCTCCGCGCTGTCACGACGGCCTCGGAGTCGGTGACGGTCAGGTACCCGTCGCAGAGCGAAGGGTCCCACACCTCCGGGACGAGGGCGTAACCGGTCCCCTGTAACTTGTGCTTCTGGGAAGTGACCCGCCTCCCGGCGAGTATCGGAGCACCTGCGGGCTCGACCACGAAGCACTTCACCGCCGGGTTGTGCGCCTTCAGGGCCCCCGCGGTGCCGACGAACGTCCCCGCAGTCCCGGCGATGGCCACGAAGCAGTCCACCCTCCCTCCGGTCTGGCTCCAAATCTCCTCGCCCGTGCTGGCGCGGTGTGCTGCCGGGTTGGCGGGATTCTTGAACTGGTCGACCCGGTAGGCGCCGTACCGGCGGACCAGCTGCCCGGCCTTCCTCTCGGCCAGTGCGAGGTCCTCACCCGTGACCTTGCCCGGGACGCCGCCTGAGGCCTGGGGGACGAGGACGACCTTCGCGCCGAGGGCCTTCATGACCCTCCAGCGCTCGCTCGAGTTCCCCTCACTCATCACCGCCGTGAACCGGTAACCCTTCACCGCGCAGGCGACGGCGAGTCCGATCCCCATGTTCCCGCTGGTTAGCTCGACGACCATCTGTCCCGCGCGCAGACTCCCGCTCTTCTCGGCCTCCTCCAGCATGTTCAGGGCGGCCCTGTCCTTGACGCTCCCGCCGGGGCTGAAGAACTCGAGCTTCGCAAGGATGCGCGGCCCATCGCCCTTCCCGCCTCTCAGCCGGTCGAGGGCCACGAGGGGCGTGTTGCCAATCGCGCCGAGGACGCTGTCGAAGATGGGAGCCATGAGGCCATCCAACGGCGGTGCCCAGGTTGGATAACTCTATCGCCCGGCGGGGTGACGGGCCGGCACAAGACATTTCTATCCGCCACCGCCCCGTCGTCCCCATGCAGAGTGAGACCCTCGTATACCTCAACGGAGAGTTCGTCCCTAAGTCCGAGGCGAAGATCTCGGTCTTCGACCACGGGCTGCTGTACGGCGACGGAGTCTTCGAGGGCATAAGGGCGTTCGGCGGGTCCGTCTTCAAGCTGAAGGAGCACGTCGACAGGCTCTACCAGTCAGCAGCCTGCATCGAGCTCGAGATCCCGATGGAGAGGGAGCGGATGGTCGAGACGGTCACCGAGACGCTCCGCAAGAACAACCTCCGGGACTCTTACATCAGGCTGGTGGTAACAAGAGGGTCGGGTGACATGAGCGTCAATCCCGCCTCGTGCGGAGAGGGCACGGTCTTCGTGATCACGGAGCCGGTAGCATCGTCGACATTCCCCAAGGACCCACGGATCCTAAAGACGGTCATCACCTCGGTGAGGAGGGACCCCGTGGACTCCACTTCGCACGAGATAAAATCGTTGAACTACCTCAACAGCGTCCTCGCGGTGTTAGAAGCGAACAGGGCCAAGGTTGACTACCCGGTGATGCTGGACCACAGGGGGTTCGTCTCCGAAGGCTCGACCATGAACATCTTCTTGGTGAAGGACGGGATAATCATCACTCCGCCGTCCTCTTCCGGCATCCTGCACGGGATAACCCGGGAGAGGGTCATCGAGCTTTGCAGGGACCTCAAGAATCAGGTCGTCGAGCGCGAGGTGACGCCCTTCGAGCTCTACACGGCCGACGAGGCGTTCTTCACCGGCACGCTCCTCGGGCTGGCCGCGGTCGGCGAGGTCAGCGGCAAGCGCATTGGGACGGGCGGAGTCGGGCCGGTGACCAGGAGACTGTACGATGAGTTCAGGGACATCGTGTCTCGGCCGGAGGAAGGGACCCCGATCTTCAGGGTCGAGAAGATCAGACAGGTCAGGAAGCGCTAGCCTCAGACTTGCGGCGCGCGGCTAGCCTCCCGTAAGACCGGCTGGCGAACATGAAGGCCTGTGGGATGATCCAGAGCTTCCGCTCGGCGGAGAGAAAAAGGAATGAGAACGCTTTCGCGTTCTAGTGCATCCACTTCATCGCTTCCTCGTATGAGGTACCGACGAGAGTCTCGGATGAGGCCGCGTCGGCCCCCATCATCGACATCCGCATTGGGCCGTTGATGTCAGGAGCCTCCGTGATCCAGACGGCATCGTACCGTCCCAAGGTCATGAAACCCTGATGAATCTTCACGCCCATCTTCGCGGCGGCTTCCCTCATCATCTTGTTCATGGCCTCTGCCTCCTGTGGATTCGGGGCCTTCCTGAGTTTGACTAGGGTGATGAACCACATGTCGTCGGGTCGAAGCCTCCTTGAATATTCAAGTCAATCTCGAATATTCCAGAATCCACTCGTTCAAATCCGGCAGACCCGGCATTCAACACGCTTAAACGGCCGCTGACAGGCGCCCCCAAGCACCAAATGAGCCAGACAGGACAACAGGCTGACTCCGGAGCGAGGAGGGTTCGGTCAAAGTCGAACAACTCGCTAATCTTCTTGATCGCCCTCGTGGCAATCGTGGTGCTGGTGACTGGGGCAGGGTTGGCGTCCAGCTCATCCAGCGGATTCCAGGACTCCTGCATCACGGCGACCCAGACGGGAAACACCCTGACCGTGTCGACGACGGGCATCATCCACCATCTGGGGTCCAAGTACTATATCGGCTGCAGCGAGGGGGACTCCGGATCAACCTCACCCTCCAGTGTTTCCTGCCTGACGGTCACCCCGCAGTATGCCGCATCACCCTACCCGTCCTCAGCCGGCGCCTATCTCTACTACCTTTCGGCGCAAGGAGGGACGATCGCACTCCAGGGTGCGCCTGCCAACGCCACGGTGATCACCCAGCCGACGAGCGCGACGATACTGGTCACCTGCGGCTAGAGAGCCGGCCACCGGGCTGGGGCGCGACCCCGCGCATCTTCCTGACGCGGAGAAGTGGGAGGACTCTCAGGCCCTCCTCGTAGGGCCTCATCTCCACGACCCCGTCGAAGAGCTGCTGCATCGCAGCGAGCACCTGAGGCTGGTGCATACCCTCCGGGGGAGTCGCAAGTAGTACTGCGTCGTACTGCTTCACGTCAGCGAAGAGCTGGGTAAGTAGCCTGTAGATCGTCTCCGGCGGGTTTAGCATGAGGAGCGATGGGAGGACATCGACGACGACCCTCACCCTCCTGCCCGCGTTCCTCTTCAGAATCTCCTTGATGTTGTACGACAGACCGGCCAGGTCGTTCACTTCGCACTTGACCTGCCCACCCTCAGACGCGAACCAGAGGGACCTTCTGCTGGGTGTCGACGCCGAATCCCTTCTCGTCTTGGAGGACCTCCTTGACGGACAGCCTCGTGACGTACAGGCAGAAATCACCCTGCGTTAGGCCGGATAGCGTGAACCAGTAGCCTAGGGCTTCCTTTCTTATCCCTGGAGGATCAACCACCAAGACGGTGGACATGTCAGGGTATCCGTCTCCAGAAAGCACATTGTCCAGCGCAGGGGAGCCCGCTGGATACCAAGCAGAGGCTTTTGGAAACCGCCGCGTGAAATAAACCTATCCAAACTGATGGATGACGGAGAAGCGGGCCCGATGGGATTTG